>DAIQPL010000308.1:0-5019 GCA_036787395.1 Flavisolibacter sp.
AAAAGGCACAATGGACGCAACTACACCAAGCGGCGCATGTTCTGTTCTGCATTCTACACCTTTGCTTACTTCAAGCACTTCACCTGTTACAAGCTGAGGGAGGCTGCAGGCGAACTCTGTAAGCTCTATGCATTTTTCAATTTCAGCAATGGCCTCTCCTTTAGTTTTACCATTTTCTTCCTGTACCAATTGCGCTAACGCCTGCAAATGTTTCTCCAGTAAAAATTTATATTTAAAAAAAACCTGCACCCTTTCTTTAATAGGTGTTTTTGACCAGGAAGGAAAAGCCTTTTTTGCTGCTGCAACAGCTTCGTTTAGTTGGGCGCGGGAGGAAAGAGGCACCTTTGATAATTGCTTACCATCAATTGGTGAAATAACATCTAAAGAAGGTAAATTATCAGAAGCGATAAAATTGCCATTGATAAAATTTTGAACCGGCTTATACTGCATGAAAATCGTTTAGATGTCAACAATTTAGTTCTTTTTAGAGAAAAATTGAAAGCTTTTAGCAACGTCTGAAATCAATCTATACGTGACCCGGATTGACTCCAAATCAATATAGAGTTGTGTTTGCGAAGCCCCGAATAGCTAACATTTTAGCCGAAACCCCGAAATATAAAATTACATTGCTTAGGCTTCAGGAAAAGCTGGTGTTATAGGACGGTGCATGCAGTATATTGTTTCACGTTGGACAATAATTTCAATAACTTCTTTCGGCTGCTTTAGAATGCTGGCAGGTTTTGATAAGTAAAACGTTTCATCTTCGTTGCCATCAATAGATATCACAAGCCAAAGACTGTCTGCTGCGAGTGTTTCATCTGTAAGGACGTCAGTGGTAAGATAATAGTTTACCTGATATACCTGGCCCTTTTCAAAACGAAGTTTGTACACAGTGTTTAGTTGCATAGGTTTAGATTTATTTTGTCAAGATAGAAACGATCTTGCTGACCGCTACAATATAAATTTGTCAGCAAAATCTTTGAACAGCCTTTAAACCCTTACTGGCTGCAAGAATGACCGCGAAAAAAGATTTTATTCACACCATTTCATTATTTTCTTATTTAAAAAATATATAACGCTATTAGAAAAGATGCCTGATTTTTGCGACAACAATAAGAGAGAATCATATAATGCACGTTGCCAAACACTATACCGAATTGATAGCGCAGGCCAGGCTTATTGAGAAGGATGGCGATTTGGAAAAGGCTGCCACTGTGTATGAGCAAGCCATAAAACAAGAGCCTCTTTTAGAACATCCATATCAAAGGCTTATGGTTATTTACCGAAAACACAAGAACTATAAAGATGAACTAAGAGTGCTCAACAAAGCAATAGAAGTATTCAAAGCATATTATGATAAAAAAGCAGAGCCCTTTACCGGAAGGGGCAAGCTGGCCCAGGTGAGCCAGGCACTATTAAAGTCTGTAACCGGGAATGAAAAGAAACATTCTTATACCAGCTATCCTGAACCTATACCCGCATGGACGATAAGAAAATTAAATGTAGAAAAGAAAATAAAATAAGTGGGTGCTGTACGGATTCATTCAGCTAGCCATTTACAATTGCACCGACCTAATTGTAGCAATGATTAATTTATTACCTGGTTTGGCCCTGGCCTCTTATAATCCATTTTTCACTAACCAATTTTTCTAAAGCAAAAGGTCCTCTTGCATGAAGTTTCTGCGTAGAGATGCCAATTTCTGCACCTAATCCAAACTCTTCACCATCCGTAAACCTGGTAGAGGCGTTCGAATAAACAACAGCGGCATCAACTGTATTGATAAATTGATTACACACTTCCTTATTTTCTGAAATGATTGCTTCTGAATGTTTTGTTGAATACTTCCGTATATGCTCCAACGCCTCTTCCATATTTGCTACGACTTTAATAGAACATTTGAGGCTTAAATATTCAAATCCGAAATTTTCTTTTGTTGCTTTTTTTAAAAATGGATAGCCTTTCAAAAGAGAATAGGCTTCCGGCTCTGCAAAAATTTCAACGCCGCTTTTACTTAAGCGAGACGCCAGTTGATTTAAAAAACTTTTGACAATTTTGCGGTCAACTATTACCGTGTCTACGGCATTGCACACCGTAGGACGCGAAACCTTGGCATTTTCAACAATGTTTGCTGCTTTTTCAAGATTGGCTTCTTTCTCCACATAGATATGACACACACCTGCACCGGTTTCTATGGTTGGTACCAGGCTGTTTTTCCTGACATGTTGTATAAGACTTGACGAGCCCCGGGGAATCAATACATCTATATATTTTGTGGATACAAAAACTTTTTGCAAAACTTCTCTTTCAGGCGGTAATAAGCCTACACAGTCTTCTGGAATCCCGTTCTTCTTCAGCGCTTCGTGAATAATAGCAACCGCAAGCTTATTCGTATGCTCTGCATCCTTGCTTCCTTTTAAAAGGCAGGCGTTTTTGCTTCTTAAACACAATGAGGCAATATCGAAAGTAACATTTGGCCTTGACTCATAAATGACACCTACCACACCCAGGGGAACCGTTCGCTTTTCAAGCTTTAAGCCGTTTTTTAATTTTTTTGATTGTAATACATGTCCGGCGGGGCAGGGCAGCGATGCAATTGTTCTAATTGCTTTTGCAATATTTTTTATCCTTGACTCATTCAACAGTAGCCGATCGATACGGGGGTCATTGGGATCATGTTTGGCAATGTCTTTTTGATTTGCTTTTATAAGCTTTGATGTGTTAGTCTCGGTACCTAAAGCTATTGCCAAAAGTGTTCTCCGGATGGCGGAATTCTCTACACCCTGAAGAATGAATGAAGAATGATAAACATCTGCAATGAGCCTTTCTACTTTATCCATAACGTCCTTTATTGAACTAAAATAACACTATGTCATCTGCATGAGCCGCCATAATATTTCTTTCCTTTGTTTTTGTATCCAGTTCTGCAGATGATAACTTCATTTTTGCTACGCCTACAATATGATTATCCTTATTGGTAAGTTCAACCACTTCTCCTGACGAAAAAGGTCTTTCAATTCTTGAAACGCCAATAGCAAGCAAGCTTTTCCGGTTGACTAAAGCTTCGCATGCACCATCATCTATCTGTACGGAACCGATGGTGATTGAACCACTTGCAAGCCATTTCTGCCGGTCTTTGAGTGTAGATTGCCTGGGCGTAAATGTTGTTCCCGCTTTACCATCCATTGCCTTAGAAAAAGAATCCCTTTTGTCAACTCCGCAAATGACAACCCTGATACCTAAGGAAGTTGCCAGCTTTGTAAAGCTAAGTTTGGACGCCATACCGCCTGTACCGTGCCTGGAAGTATCTTTTCCTAAAAAAGAAAGTACTTCATCCGTAATGGTATCAACCAGCGGAATGACCTTTTTCTCATTGTCCATATAACCGCCTGCCGTAGTACATAAAAGCATTGTTTCAGCATTAAATGCTATAGCAATGAGTGTTGCCAGTTCATCATTATCTGAAAACTTTAATTCATGATCGCTTACAATGTCATTTTCATTTACAATAGTCAGGATGTCATTCTTCCATAATTCATGAATGGTGTCTTTTAATTGCAGGAACTGATTGCGGTTAGAGAAATGACGTCGTTCAAATAATGCCTGCGCTACTTTAATGTGGTGTTCAGAAAAGAACTGACTGTACTGATTTATTAAAATAGGATTACCGATAGCAGCTGCAGCTTTTCGTTCAATCAGCTTTCCTTTATATGTTTTTAAATGAACCTTGCCGCTGCTTACCGCCCCACTCGACACTAATATCACCCTGAAAATTTTTATCAACTCTGCAACTTCAGCTACAATTTTCCTGGTAATCTCCTTGTTTAAAGTGCCATCTGCATTGGCAATAACCGATGACCCTATTTTTATGACTACAACAGCCTTCTCTATCATAAAAGATAAAATAATGAATACCTAAACTACAATTATTGTCTATTGATATAGCAAGCGCTGCGAGTAAAAAGATACATCAATTTATATTTCCGCCTGAACCTGAAATAGAATTCAATGAAGGAGTATGCAAAATTTCTTATTTGACTGGATCAAGTTATTTTATGGATCAATTAATTTTAATGACAGGCAGAACTGCCTAAAAAAAGGAGTAAATATTTATTTGCAATACTGATTTGGAATATAACAGCATGTGATATAAATCGAAGTTGATTCTAGCCACTCATTCGTGCAGTAAAGCAAAAATGTTAAAAGTCGAACCTTACTCTTCCTCTTATTCCCCACTCGGCTACACCAGGATGATGTAGGTAAGTAAATCGTTTCACTAAATCAAGACGCACCAATTTGAAAATGTTTCCTACACCTACACTCCCTTCTACATAAGGACCATCGCTTAAAGCAAAAGTAGTAGTCAAACCATTTTCGTTCGTTGGATAGTTATATACTGCCGAAGTCTTATGCGGATCATTTTCACTTCTTACGCCACCATATATTACCTTGGCAGAAACGATTTCACGCAGGTTTAGTTTATTTATTAAAGGCAGGCGGTTAAAAATAAATCCGTTGAAATGATGATCCACATTCAGGCTCACATAATGATCACTCACAAATTCCAGGAAGTTCATCAAATTGTAAGAACGAAGCTGGTAAGCATATGTTTGATTGGCCCTATGAATAGATAGCAAAGGAAAGGGCAACTGGCCCGTGGTATAATTTCCCTCAAGTACCACATCACTATAACCAAACTGAGACAGGTAAACCCTTTTTTCAATTGACACATCCAGCTTATTATAATTATACTCTCCCCCTGCCAAACCCTTTACGCCTCTTGTATATCGTGCCGTAAATACAGGATACTTATTAATGATAGGAACCCGGTAAATCTTGCTTTGATAAAACTGTTCATTGGGCGCCCACCGCAGCTGTACCGATAACTCCGAAGTCGTAAGGTTTTCAATAGTTATGGCCTGTTGCTCCTTGCCTTTAACATACGATAGCCCACCGGCAGGGGTTTGCTTCCAATTCTTAAAGCCTAAAGCAAAAGAGAACCTGCTTTGAAATTCTTTTAC
>DAIQPL010000309.1:0-5013 GCA_036787395.1 Flavisolibacter sp.
TTTTCAACAGCAACAAGGGTTTAGAGGCCGATTGAAATAAAGCAGGATATATCCCTGACAATAATCCGACAACGATAAGGACCGATACAATCCCCACCCAAACCCTGTAATCGGTATCAATGCCAAGGCTTAACTGTTTTTCGGTGAAGCCATTAAAATAGGGCAACAAAACTTTTACCATTATCATTGCCAGCACCAATGCAATGATGGTGATTAAAAAAGCCTCGGAAAGAAATTGGCCTACCAGGCTTTTTCTTGAAGCACCCGCTACTTTACGTACCGCTATTTCCTTTGTTCTGTTGGCAAAGCGTGCCGTAGTCAGGTTCATATAATTGATGCACGCAATAAATAAAACAAAAAGTGCAAGGATGGAAAAAACATAGATATAGGTGATGTTACCTTTTTTGCCTGAGTTACCCTCAATATCGTTTGAATAAAAATGAATGTCTTTTAAAGGTTGTAGTGCATACCAGCTCTTGTCTTTCGTGTCCCCTGTTTTATGTGCAGCGACAAGCTGATTAATTTTTGTTTCAATCCCTTGTGCACTTGTTTTGTTATTCAACAATAAGTAAGTTCTGAAATTGCTGGAACTCCAATCAGAGTTGGTAAATTTTATGAAGTCCTCTCCACTTATACTGGATTCAGAAAAAAGAACATTGAACGACAGGTGAGAATTAACGGGGAAATTCCTGAGTACTGCAGTTATCTTATATAGTGAACTATCATTGTTAACCTTAAGTGCTTTACCTAACACGTTGGTGCTACCAAATAATTTTCCCGCAGTTTCCTCAGTAACAATCACAGAATGCGGAGCTGTTAGAGCACTGGTACGATCACCCTGTAATACTTCGAAATCGAAAATTGATAAAACGCCTGGGTTGCCTATGGTGTAATCTTCATAAAAAACGTTGGTGTTCTCTGTAGTGCCAACGTTGGCTCTTCCAAAAGTTAAAAGCCGTGCAACGTCTTTTATCCCCGGTAAGTCTGCCTTACCTTTCGCTGACACCTGGTATCCTGCACCGCCACTCTTTATTTCTTTTCCTTCCGGTGTTGTTTTATGTTCCACGACCCTGTATATCGTATCCGCATTTTTATGGAAGCGGTCAAATGTAAATTCATCAAAAATATATAAAGCTATAAGCAGGAAGGTTGTTAAACCTATTGTTAAACCAAAAATATTGATGAAGGAAAATATTTTGTTCTTCATCAAATTTCTCCAGGCTATTTTAAAATAGTTGGCAATCATGCTGTTAATTTTTATTCAGTTCGCAAGCTTTTCACCGGGTTGGCCGTTGCGGCCTTCACAGATTGGAAACTAACCGTAATCAAAGCAATCAACAATGCCGCAATCAAAGCGATTCCAAATACCCACCAACCAATATTTACCCTGTAAGGAAAATCTTCCAGCCACTTATTCATTGCCCACCATGCAATGGGAAAGGCAATAACTGCAGATATCAAAACCATCATTAAGAAATTTTTTGAAAGCAGTCCCATAATGTTGAACACATTTGCACCAAGAACTTTTCTTATTCCAATCTCCTTTGTTCTTTGTTCCGCACTGAAAGCAGCCAAACCAAACAATCCCATGCAGCCAATGAAGATGGCCATAAGCGTAAATATCCAAAGCAGGTCGCTTAATTTTTCTTCACTCTTGTTCATCAGTCCATAACTCTCATCCATAAATTTATAATCAAGAGGATAGGCCGGTACAAACTGATTCCATTTGCTGTTTATGAAGCCCAAAGTGGTTTTTACATCTCCTGTTTTGATCTTCGCTGCAACGGTATACGTTACCTGGGGATATAGTTGAATTACAGAAGGGGTCACTCTTTCACGCAGGTTTTTATAATGGAAGTCCTGCACCACGCCAATGATCTTTCCTTTTTTTACAGGTTGCGTAGTATCTGTTGGCTGCCATTCGTTCCAATATATGGGCTGGCCAATTGCTTTTTCGGGAGTGCCAAATCCCCATTCTTTTATGGCAGTTTCATTAACGAGGAATGCTTCTTTTACATCGGTGGACATCTGTCTGGAAAAATCTCTTCCCGCAATAATGCGCAGGCCCAATGTTTTTACATAATCGTAATCACCCAGGAAATTGTTGCAGCCGACTTCTTTTCCTTCCTTACCAGGAAGTGTAACGGTTTCGCCTGCAAAAAGATCACCGGGCAAACCATAGCCTGAAGTAACGGAAACAATATTTGGATTGTTCCTTAATTCTGATTTAAATGTTTCAAGGGTTTTGGGATTAGAAACAAGACTATCCCTGACCTGGAAATAAATTACCTGTTCTTTATTAAAGCCAAGATCTTTTGAATTCAAATATTTTGTTTGTCTGAAAACGATAATGGTAGAAACGATGAGAAGAACTGAAAGCGAGAACTGAATTACCACCAATGCATGTCGCAGCCAGGAAGTGCTGCCGCTTCCAACAAGCTTAATGTTCTTTAAAACTTTAATTGGCTGAAAACCGGAAAGAATCAGTGCCGGGTAAATACCGGCCAGCATGCCAATCACAACTCCTGACCCGAGGATGATCAATGCTAACACAGGATTGGCAAAAAGATTAAACTCAATTGATTTCTCAGTAAACCGATTTAATAAAGGAACGATAAACAAAGTAGCTGCTGTCGCTAAAACCATAGAGAACACGGAAAGCAAAACCGTCTCTCCAATAAATTGAAAGATCAACTGTTTGCGATCGGCACCAACAACTTTCCTTACACCAATTTCTTTTGCCCTTCTGAACGATCGTGCAGTTGCCAGGTTGATAAAATTGAAACAAGCGATCACTAACACAAACAAAGCAATGATGGATAAAGCTCTTACATAGGTTTCATTTCCCCGAACGGCGTTATCGTAAACAAAACCAGATGATTTAAGATGAATATCTTTCAATGGCTGAAAAACGGGTAAAAACGTGGAGCGGGCTTCCGTCAGTGTAGGAAAAATTTCTTTTTTCATATAAGCCTGAAATTTGTCCTGCAGTTTCGCCGCATCGGTTCCAGGCTTTAGTTTAATATATGTATAGAATTGGTGCCAGGTCCATTTTTCCATTCTCTCTTTTGGTATACCACCAGATGATAACGACATCAGGTATTGAAAGCTCAAATGAAAGCGGGAAGGCAGTGTAGCAAAAACGCCTTTCACCGTCATGTTACCCTTATCAATTTGAACGACTTTTCCAACAGGATCCTGTTCTCCGAAATAACGCTTTGCAAGGTCTTCAGAGATTACAATGGATGCCGGATCTTTTAATGCCGTATTAATATCTCCATGTAAAAATTTGATTGGAAAGGCCTGAAAGAAATTAGAATCTACCAACCAGCCCTTTTTCTCATACCCTTTTTTATCACCATTTTCCATTAAAAATTTATCATCCGACATCAATATCCTCGTTGACATACTTACTTCGGGATATTGTTGTTTCAGGAAAGTAGCAAAGGCCGGTGGCACGCATGCTGCATAGGTAGTTACATTATTATTGTTTCTCTGTTCATACACACGATAAATATTATCGCCGCCTGGAACAAATTTGTCGTATTGTTTTTCATCCCACACAAACAAAGCAATAACCAAACACCCTATGATACCGATGGTAAGACTTAAAATATTGATAAGGGCAAATCCTTTATATCGCCACAAATTCCTGATTGCTGTTTTCAAATAATTTCTGAACATGATAAAGTTTTAAAAATTCATAGTTTACGTTGACCACAAATGCGTTCGTTTTAGTTGGTTGATAATGACAACCTCTTTTTATTCCCTAACCCTCTACCTCACTACCCCTTACCCTCTACCTCATTACCTCATTACCCCTTTACCTTCTACCTATCAACCACCCCAATTTCCCTGCTCCCTCGCGCCATTTACAACTCCCATTTATTCCGTTCTTAAATTCTTCACCGGGTTGGCTGTTGCCGCCTTGATGGATTGAAAGCTGATAGTAAATAATGCAATGAGAACGGCTATTACGCCTGCCAGCGGAAATACCCACCATTTAATATCAATCCGGTAAGCAAAATCCTGCAGCCATTGATTTACCGCAAACCATGCAATTGGAATAGCTACCGCAAAAGCAATGATCACCAGTTTTATAAAATCTTTCGACAACAAGCGCACAACATTAGCTACTGATGCCCCGAGTACTTTTCTTATACCAATCTCTTTTACTCTTTGTTGGGCGGCAAACGTAGCAAGACCCAGCAGGCCAAGACAGGCAATCACAATTCCAAGTATCACCAGGCTTATGAAAACTTTCTCAAAGCGTTTCTCCGATTTGTATAACTGGGCAAAGGTTTCATCAACAAAAGAGTAGGAAAAAGGTCTGTCAGAAGAAAACCGTTTCCATTTATTTTCTAATTGGGCTATAGCTCCCGCAATGTTTTGACCTGATAACTTGACAACCAGACTGGTTTGTGCTCCCGGACGCGTCATAAAAGCAAAAGGCTTTATCTGGTTTCGTAAAGAAGTAAAATGAAAATCTTTTGCAATACCGATTATATTGAGGTAATAAGTAGTGTCTTTATCATTTCCCCAATAAATTTGTTTGCCTACCGCCGGTGGTGTTATACCTAAATCTTTAACGGCGGTTTCATTTAGCACTATACTCCCAATAGTTTGTTCTAAAGGACCGCCAGGGATTCCATTGTTGAGTGTGTCCGATTGAAATTTTGGAGAAAAACCACGACCTTCTTTTATTTCAATATTCATTACATCAAGAAAGTCATAGTCAACCGTAATAAAGTTTACCTGTTGTTCATTTTTGGACCCCTTCACTCTTACTCTTGTTGTTGAAAACCTACCGGGAAGAGAGCCGTTGGAACCTGCGACCTTTTTTATTCCCGGGGCTTGTGCTACTTCAGCCTTAAAAGAGCTTCTATCGCTGGGTGATAAAAAACCAACATTATCAATAGCCATTACCTGGTCTGTATTCATCCCAAGTTTAGCCGATGTTAGATAGTGCATCTGTTGCGAAATAACGATGGCGCCAATGATCAATACAATGGA
>DAIQPL010000310.1:0-5013 GCA_036787395.1 Flavisolibacter sp.
AACATGTATGGCATTATTGCTAAAGGTAGTTCCACCGGTTGTTAGAATTCCGGTAGTAGTTGGAACAAAAAAGGTAGAAGGATTCAAGCCAAAACCATAATCTACTTTCCACGTTGTAGTTCTTGTGCTGCTGGCATCCAATGACTGTAAATTAAAATCCAGGGAGAAATTTATTTTTCCACTGGTGTTAGCTACCTGGAAGATGAATGCCGCACCCGGATCGGTAGCTGTCACCTGCCGAACTCCAAATGCCCTGTCCGCAGCAGTGTTTTGGACTGCGCCCTGTTCGTTATTAGCGGAAGCGTAATTTTTAAAACCACCGGTTGTATTATTCCAAAGTGCTGTAGCTGTATTAAAAGAAACATCTGATCCTAATGCTGAAGATGTAGCGCCGGTTTTGCCGGAAATACCAGTTGGTAATCCTGTACTGATTCCATCAAAATTTTCAGAATATGGAGAAATTGTAAGGTTTATTAATCCAACACCAGTACCAGCTAACGTTACGGTTTTTGTTTCTGTACCTGAACTAACATTAGTTACTGTAGCAGGAAACAATCCTCCAGCCGAAGGAGAGAATCTGACATAAATACTTTTACCTGCCGTGAGTGATGGGTCTGTTTTTAAAACATTTATTGATGTGCCAAAGGTTGTATTATCAGTTGATACAGAATATGGAGTAGCAACAGATACCGTTACATCATTTGTAAGATTGGCTCCTGTAAGCGCATAAATTAATGTCGATGCAGATCCTGCCCCTGTTGACGAAAAATTAAGCGTACCAGGGCTAACAGTTAATACCGGCGCATTAGGATCGACAGCAGTTCCGGAAAGTGCAATTATTTTTTGATCAGCACCCGTGCTGTTATTGTTGACAGTTCCGGTAAAGCTACCTGCATTTGTTGGAGAAAATTGTACATAAATAGTTTTAGCAGTTGCTATATCTGTTGCAGCTATTAAAAGCGATGTTGTATAAGGTCCACCTACGCTTTCGCTAATAGAATAAGGAGACGCTGTAGTAATTGATACCGGGCCGCTTAAGTTTGTACCGGTAAGTGTATATGTTTGGGGAGCAGATGATGTATTAATATTGGTGGAAGAAAAACTAAGTGACGAAGGATTGATTGTAAGTGTTGGGGATACAGAAGTGCCGGGAGTCACTGATGCCCATGTTGTTCCAACCCTGATTTCATCTATTATTAAACTCCCGGGAGTTGTACTTGCTGCATCTTGCCTTAAAAAGACACGCTGAACCGAGGTTGCATCTCCCGCTCCTGTATTTGTAGAGGTTGCCTGAACAGTTGGTGCACTTCCTCCCAAAGATGTAGGATTTATCCAAATGTTGGAAACGTCGTTGGATGTTCCTGAGATTAGTTGGTGAGATATTACAACCAGGTATGTTGTTCCCGGGGTAAGGGCCGTACCTAACCAGGATGTATTAGTCACAGCAGAACCTGCATTTATCCCAATATTATAATTAGAGGTTCCACTTAGTCTAAGCCACACTCTACCAATGAAATTTGATGTAGTACCATCAATAAAACCAGTGGTATAACTGCCCGTAGTGTTTAAAGATCCTATTGAAGAAACATTCAATAAGAATGAATAATAAACAGTGCCTGATGTCTGGCTCGCGAATGAACGATAATAATCGGTTCCGGCCCCTCCATATACAACGCTGTTTCCCGTAGATGCTACCAACCCGGGATATGATAAACTTCCGCTTTGGATAAGAATGGAATCACCGGTATTAATAATGTTCCAGGCTCCCGCACTTTGAGCTGATAAACCACTTGTAGCATGCGGTGTATAGTCAAAACTTTCTGTAAGCAATTGTGCTTGTGCTTTACTATTTATAAATCCTACAATGGAAAGCAGCAATAATGATCTAAGTGCAAATAGTTTTCTCATCCGTTTGGTGTTAATCGTAAAAGTTATGATAATCAAAATCGAATTGTGTGAATTGATTAGCAGGTACTGCAAATGGTATTAAACAGGATTGGATTCAGAAGTTGTCAAAGATATACGGAATTGCTTGCCGGCCAAGTACCTCGCTATGAAATCATCGTTATGTGGATAAATCAGGTAAAGCGGATATAAAAGGCTATGCTTCCGTACTTAAACGGCAGTCAATAACCTTAAGCTGAAGGCTTTTTTCACCATTCCATTCATTTTCATCGATCTTAAAAACAACATCGATAGGCAGGCCTTTTTCGAGAAGTGGCATTTTATCTGCCATATTAAAACCAATACCATTCAGACGAGTTCCATTTTGGTGAACAGAGAATTTCAAATGTGCTTCTTTAACTACCTTACTCCAACCTGTATTGTAAACTCTTTTGGCAATAAACGTAGGCCTCAAGTTATCAGGTCCGAACGGTTCCATCTGGCAAAGAATGTCGTAGAAGGTTTGCCTGATATCAGACAGAGAAACTTCAGCATCAATTACAATTTCTGGTATCAATAGCTCGGGATGAATGGTAGCTTGAACTACTTCTTCAAATTTCTGACAGAAGGCTTCTACCTTAGTAGTTTCCATTGTCATTCCTGCAGCGTAAAAATGCCCTCCATACCCCAGCAACAAATCTTTACACTGGTGAATGGCTTCGTATACATTAAAGCCCGATACGCTACGTGCAGAACCTGCCACATAATCACCACTTTGAGTTAAAACAATAGTAGGCCTGTAATAATGGTCAATTAACCGGGAGGCTACAATACCCACAACACCTTTGTGCCAATGCGGCTGGTATAAGACGGTACTTCTCCTGTTTACTAAAACTTCATCTCCCTGTATAATTGACAAGGCTTCTTCGGTAATATTTGAATCGGCTTCTCTGCGGTTAGTATTATCAGCATGTAACTGTTCTGCCCATTGTAAAGCTTCCTCATAGTTCTGGGATACAAACATCAATACAGCTTTACGGGCATCATCCATGCGCCCTGCCGCATTCACCCTTGGTGCAATAATGAATACCAGGTTACTAATATGAAGTTCCTTGTCAAAACTTCCTAAATGGCTTAAAGCCCTGATTCCAAAGTTGGGGTCTGTATTTGCTTTCTTTAATCCATAATAAGCTAACACGCGATTTTCGCCTGTTATGGAAACGATATCTGCTGCAATAGCGGTAGCTACAAGGTCAAGGTATTTAAAAGCCGTCTCCTGCGGCAAACCCATTTTCTGACATAAGGCGCTGATCAATTTGAAGCCAACGCCACAACCACATAATTCCTTATATGGATATTTGCAATTTTTTTGCTTTGGATTAAGAATCGCTACCGCTGGTGGTAGCTTTTCGTCGGGTAAGTGGTGGTCGCAAACAATAAAATCAATACCCAGATCCCTGGCATATTGTATTAACTCAACAGATTTAATACCGCAATCAAGCGATATGATCAATGTATACTTGTGTTCATACGCAAAATCAATTCCAGCTTTGCTAATACCATATCCTTCCCTGTAACGATGGGGGATATAAAATTCTGTAAGCGGATATTTTGTCTTTAAGAATTGATACACACAGGCTACTGCTGTCGTACCATCCACATCATAATCGCCAAATACAAGGATATTTTCGTTGAAAGAAAAAGCGGTGAGAATACGCTCAACAGCTTTATCCATGTCTTTCATTAAAAAAGGGTCATGCAGGTCAGAAAGTTGGGGACGAAAGAAGTTTTTGGCCGCTGCATACGTCATAACACCCCGTTGCGCCAAGATAGTACAAAGTACAGGGTGAATTTTCAACTCCCTAAACAAAGTACTTGCTTTATCAGTATCAACGGTACTAAGCCGCCAGCGTTTTTGGGCATTCATCAGCTACATTAATATTTTCTATCGGTAACAAAGTTTACGAGGTCTTCAAAGCCTTTCCTGATATCTGAATCGGGGAATGAATTTAAGATTTGTAAAGCTTCTTTTTTATACTCATTCATTTTATCAATGGTATACTCTATACCGCCCTCTTTTATAACAATATCAACGATATAAGATACTTTAGATTTCCGGGTATTTTCATTTTTTATAATGTAGATGATGTCGCGGCGGGTTTTTTTGTCAACCTTATTTAAAGTATAGATAAGCGGCAGGGTGAGTTTCTTTTCTTTAATGTCGTTGCCGGTAGGTTTACCAATATCGTGGGCAGCATAATCAAAAAGATCGTCTTTAATTTGAAATGCGATCCCTACTTTCTCTCCAAATTCCTTCATACGTTTTGTGAAATTTTCATCCTGAGATGTAGACCATGCGCCGGCGCCACAGGCAGAAGATAACAAAGAAGCGGTTTTATTTCGTATAATTTCAAAATATACGTTCTCATTAAGATTGAGTGACCTTGACTTTTCAATCTGTAAAAGCTCACCCTCGCTCATTTTTCTAACTGCGTCAGACAATATCTGGAGAATTCTAAAGTCATCATTATCTAAGGATAGAAGTAGACCTTTTGCTAACAAATAATCCCCAACTAAAACGGAAACTTTATTTTTCCAAAGCGCATAAACTGAGAAAAAACCTCTACGTTCCAAAGAGTCATCTACTACGTCATCATGAACGAGAGTAGCTGTGTGCAAAAGTTCTACTAATGAGGCTGCTCTATAGGTTGATTCGTTTACTTCTCCGCAAAGCTTAGCCGACAGGAAAACAAACATCGGACGCAATTGCTTGCCTTTTCGCTTGACAATGTAACGCATAATACGATCGAGCATGGAAACATTGCTCTTTGCGGCTTCCTTGAATTTTTCTTCAAAGATCCGTAACTCGTTCTCTATCAGATTAACGGGTAGCTGCATTCGTAAATGGCGGAAAGGTACAACTGCAAACCAATAATTCGGGTCTTGTGGTATAAGAATTGCTGAATTGGTGCTGGCAAAATGTATAAATAATTGAGGGCAATTGCAGTAAATAAAATTTAAAAGTTTGGTAATTGTATCTCAATTTATATTTTTGCCAACGATTAGGACATTGTTTTTAAAATTTAATCAATAGTTATGGCAAGCAAAAAGTACTCTTTTCTGGCAGGT
>DAIQPL010000311.1:0-4997 GCA_036787395.1 Flavisolibacter sp.
ATTGATACAGAAGATTGGATCACCATAAACGAAGGAACCAGCAATGAATTTGTTGGTTACGATTCCTTAGAAACCGAAGCCCATGTTTTAAAATATCGCAAGGTAAAAACGAAAGGAAAAGAAGCCCACCAGGTTGTTTTAGACAAAACTCCTTTTTATGCAGAAAGCGGCGGGCAAGTGGGAGATACAGGCCAATTAACAATTGACAATCGGCAATTGGCAGTTGTCGATACAAAAAAGGAAAATGATCTCATTGTTCATATCGTTGACAAGCTGCCGGAAGATTTAAGCGGAGCTGTTAAAGCAAAAGTGGATGCACTAAAAAGAACTTCTACTGCTGTTCATCATAGTGCTACACATTTATTGCATGCTGCTTTACGTAAAGTTTTAGGAATACATGTTACACAAAAAGGTTCTTTAGTGAGTGCCGATTATCTCCGTTTTGATTTTTCGCATTTCAGTAAAATGAGTGATGAAGAAATATTGCAGGTAGAAAAAATGGTAAATGAAAAGATCCGTGACAATATTCCTGTAGTGATCCACTATATGTCAAAAGAAGAAGCTATGAAGACAGGTGCAATGGCACTATTTGGAGAAAAGTATGGTGAAAGAGTCCGTGTTGTAACTATAGACCCGGGTTATTCAATAGAGTTGTGCGGAGGCACTCATGTGGGCGCCACCGGCCAGTTAGGATTTTTCAAGATCACTTCTGAAGGTGCTGTAGCTGCCGGGGTTCGTCGGATTGAAGCGGTAAGCGGTGCTGCGGCTGAAAACCATACCAATATTCAATTAAAACAATTGCAGGAAATTAAAGAAGCACTAAAAAATCCAAAAGATATTACCAAAGCGCTTTCCACCTTAAGTGAGGAAAACGCTTTTATGAAGAAGCAAATTGAAAAATTTGAACAGGCTCAATTGGTGGCCTTGAGAGACTTATTGAAACAAAAGGTGCAGGCCATGAACGGCGTCAATTTTATTGGTGAAGTGGTAAATGTGTCCAGTGCGGAAGCTTTGAAAAAGCTGGCTTTTGAATTAAAGCCACAGGTTCCCAATCATGTTATTGCTTTAGCCTCAGCCATTGAAGGTAAGGCCAGTATTGTTTTATTATTTGATGAGGCAATAGCACAGCAAAAAAGCCTGGATGCTTCGGCCATAATAAAACAAAAGGTGTCGCAACTTATTAAAGGTGGAGGAGGGGGACAAAAAACCCTGGCCACGGCGGGAGGGCAGGATGCCTCAGCCCTTCATCAGGTTATTGAGACCGTTAAAAGCTTAGTTTGAGCCTTTTGGCATTTTAACATTTGCGAAATCTTTCGTAATTAAAAACTCTTCTCTATATTTGATCTACGAAATTAAACGTAGTAAAATAAATCACTCAGTTATGAAGCAAATTTTTGTAAAAAGAATGCTGATCGCAATGGTGGCATTGCTTACCGTTCCCTCCATTGTTTTGGCCCAGCAAGAAAAGGCCAAGGATAAAGATGATAAAAAAAACATGGAAACAATTATCATTACCCGTAAAGGTGACCTTGGTGATAAAGCCGTAATTGAATTGAATGGTGACAAGGTAATTGTCAACGGCAAAGAAGTTAAGGAAGGTGATAAAGACGCCGGTATCACGGTCCACCGTAATAAATTTTCCAACAGTTCAAGAGGCAGTTATGCCATCTCTCCCGGCAACTGGAGTTTCAATTTCGACGACGACGGAATGTCGTTATTTGATGAAGATAACAACCGGGCGATGTTAGGCGTAGTTACAGAAGGCGATGAAAAAGGCGCAGAGATTCTATCCATCACAAAAGAAAGTGCAGCTGAAAAAGCGGGTTTGAAAAAAGGCGATATCATCACTAAAATCGGAACGAAAAAAATTGAAAGTACAGATGATGTAACAGCGGCTATCAAAGCCCATAAGCCCGGGGAAAAAATAGATATCAACTATTTACGCGATGGTAAAGAACAAAAGGCAACTGCCGAATTGGGAAAGTGGAAGGGCATTAGGGCAGTAACTGCTCCAAGAGTCAACACGTGGACCCGCACAACTCCTCCCAATATTGATATGGCTCCATTCCAAGGGTATGGAAGCGGTGGTTATGCGTTTACAGGTCGTCCTAAGCTAGGTCTTTCTATACAGGATACGGACGATGGCAAAGGAGTAAAAATTTTAGAAGTAGATGAAGAAAGTAATGCGGCCAAAGCCGGTCTTAAGCAAAACGATATTATTCTTAGCATTGATGACAAAGAAGTAAAGGGTACTGATGATGTAACTAAAACGCTCAGGGCGGATAAGGATAAGTATACTTACAAATTTAAAATACAGCGTGGTAGCAAAACGGAAACGGTGGAAGTAAAACTGCCACGTAAGCTAAAAACAGCTGACCTCTGATAGCTTACTCATGTGCATGTCAAAGCCCCGGCAGTGTCGGGGCTTTGCTTTTAAATAGCTATCCTAAATGGCCTAATTTTGTTTGAATGGCAGAGATTAATGAGTATGAAATAGTAGTAGGCCTTGAAGTGCATGCACAACTTCTTACCCGCAGCAAACTGTTTTGTGGTGACAGTACTTTATTCGGACAAGAACCCAATACCCAGGTAAGTATTATCTCTTTGGCACATCCGGGCACTCTCCCGAAAATGAACACGGAAGCCATACAGATGGCGGTTAAATTAGGCCTTGCCTGCCATTGTGATATTGTGCAGCACAACTATTTTGCTCGGAAAAATTATTTCTATCCAGACTTGCCAAAGGGCTACCAGGTCTCTCAGCACACAACACCAATTTGCAAAAACGGTTATGTAGATGTTATTCTTGGAGAAGCACCCAGGAGCATACGTCTGAACCGTATTCACATAGAAGAAGACGCCGGCAAAAGCCTGCATGATGAGAGTAGTCCTTATTCCAATATCGATTACAACCGTGCCGGAATGCCACTGCTGGAAATTGTAACGGAACCTGATATCAGGAGTGCGGATGAAGCGTTTGCTTATGTAACAGCCTTGCGCAAACTGGTCCGGCATTTAGGTGTTTGCGACGGCAATATGGAACAAGGCAGCTTACGTTGTGATGTCAATATTTCCGTTCGTATTAAAGGAGATGAAAAGTTGGGAACCAAGGTGGAAATTAAAAACCTCAATTCTATCCGCTTTATTAAAAAGGCAATCGAATACGAAAGCAAACGCCTGATTAGCCTTCATCAGAAAGGTGAAACCATTTTGCAACAAACAAGAGGTTTAAAAGAAGAGGACTTCACTACCTATCCCATTCGCACCAAAGAAGACGAAGATGATTACCGCTATTTTGCAGAGCCGGACCTCCCGCCTTTCTTTATTACAGATGACATGATTGAAGCCATACGCATTCAAATGCCTTCTTCCACAGAAGAAATTAAAAAAGAGTTGACATCCGTTCTCCAATTGCCAGAATATGATGCTATACAATTGTCAGATGATATTGAACTTGCCAATTATTTTAAAGAGATAATAAAAGAAACAACTAATTACAAAGCGGCCGCTAACTGGACGCTTGGCCCGGTTAAAAATTATCTTTCAGCTAATGAGCTTTCCATGGACAACTTTGTGGTGGAGGCCTCCAGTATTGCCAGATTGATCAATCTTATTGATGAAGGAAAAATAAATTTTGGAATAGCTTCTCAAAAAATATTTCCTGACCTGCTTCGCAACCCTTCTTTAAATATCGAAAGCTTTATACAGGAAAAGGAACTTGCCCTCGAAACATCTGAATCCGGCATAGATTCGTTAATTCATGCTGCCTTGGAAAAACATTCACAAAAAATAACAGAATATAAGAAGGGCAAGAAAGGATTGATCAGTTTATTTGTAGGCGAAGTGATGAAGCTGTCAAAAGGAAAGGCCGATGCCAGGCTTGTCACTGACAAGATTATTGAAAAACTAAAAGCATAGTTGATGAATAGATTTTTGTTCGCTGCGGTAATCGTTGGCGTAGTTTCATGTACGGATAAGAAACAAGCAAATTCATTTATTGTTGATGGTACCATAAAGAACAGTACTGCTAAAATGGTTTATCTACAGGAAAGCCCTGCCGGTTCAGCCCCTGTTATTATCGACTCTTCACAATTGACAAAGGATGGTTCTTTTGAACTAGCAGGAACCGGGAAAGAAGAAGCCATTTACAGTTTACGTTCTGCAGAAAGCCACTATCCTTTTGCAGTTTTGATCAACGATTCAAAAAAGATCACTGTCCGGGCTGACTTAACAAATGAATCGGAGCCTTACACCGTAAAAGGTTCCCGGGCGAGCCAGGCAATTATTGATTTTGATGAGGCCACTATGCGAAGGGCCAAAAAAATTTACGATTTAAGCAGGCAGGTTGATTCTCTTATGAAAGCAAAAGCACCAGACAGCATTATTAATGTGCCATTTAGTGAATATGAATCTTCTGTTTCTGAGCTTAAGCGATTTACCTCTAGCTTTTTAGAAAGATCTTCCAGTCCTGTGCTGACTTTATTCGCTTTTGGTAATTACCAGCGCCTGACAGAGCAATTAGGACTAAAGCCATTCAATAAAATAGAACAAACAGAGATCATCAATAAAGCTTTCGTAAAATTTCCTGGCAATGCAGCTTTGGCCGAGTTAAAAAGGAACCAACGCTCGCAGCAGGCGCCGGATTTCACCTTGCCTGATACTACAGGAACGCCGGTTTCTCTTTCTTCTTTTAAGGGTAAGTATGTGTTGGTTGACTTCTGGGCCAGTTGGTGTGCACCCTGTCGCGAGGAGAACCCGAATGTAGTAAAGGCCTACAACCAGTTCAAGGATAAAAACTTTACCATACTTGGAGTGTCGTTGGATAAAAAGAAAGATGCCTGGCTTCAAGCTATAAAAAGTGATGGTTTGACGTGGAATCATGTTAGTGACCTCAAATACTGGGAAAGTGAGGCAGCAGGTTTGTACGATGTAAGAAGTATACCTTATAATGTGTTGATAGATCCAAATGGGAAGATTGTGGGGGAGGATTTGAGAGG
>DAIQPL010000071.1:0-15413 GCA_036787395.1 Flavisolibacter sp.
ATCCGGTCATCTGGAGCTTTCTTTTTATTATTTTCCTTGTAGCAATAGCGGGTTTTTTGTTTTCCAAACTGCTCCGGTATTTTCAGCGTCAGCCAGATCAAAGGATAAGACGTGGCAAGCTTTTGACGTTTCCCTTTGTAGTGCTGTTAATTATAGGCGTGTGGGGCACCGTTAGCCAATTTGCTCTTCGCTGGAGCGACGTATTTACACTGAAAGATGCTTTCAAAGCGCAACTGGCCTTAAACCCACTGCAAAGTTTTTTTAGTACCCTTTCTTTTAGAAGTTCTACCTATGATACAAAAAGAACTAAGGAAAGTTATGCTCTGATGGCTCAGTACCTGGGCTTGCCTCTATCAGATAGTACAAGTTTAAATTATGAAAGAGTTGTTACTCCTCATGGACTATTGGATACTTCAAATAAACCAAACGTTGTATTAGTGATTTGCGAGAGCTTCAGCGCTTATAAAAGCAGTATGTGGGGTAATCCCCTAAACCCAAGTCCGTTTTTTGACTCACTAAGCCGCAATGGTATTTTCTTTGATCATTTTTTTACACCAAGTTACGGCACTGCCCGTGGTGTTTGGGCTACTGTTACCGGCATTCCTGATGTGGAGTATCCTAAAACAGCAAGCCGCAACCCGGCGATTGTTGATCAAAGCACCATCATCAATTCTTTTAAAGGATATGAAAAGTTTTATTTTATTGGAGGCAGTGCCAGTTGGGCTAATATTAGAGGGCTATTGAAATATAATATAGAAGGATTAAAGCTGTATGAGCAGGACGATTATAATGCGGAGAAGATTGATGTGTGGGGTATAAGCGACAAAAATGTGTTTTTAAACGCTGATAAAATTTTAGCAACACAGCAAAAGCCTTTTTTTGCCATAATTCAAACAGCCGACAATCATCGTCCTTATACCATCCCGGATGAAGACAAAGAAGCATTTAAGAAAGTAAACCTGCCAGAAGATTCTTTAAAGAAGTATGGTTACATCAGCAATGATGAATTAAATGCTTTCCGATACACTGATTTTTCTTACCGCAAGTTTATTGAAGCAGCAAAAAAGCATGCCTACTTCAAAAACACCGTGTTCGTGTTTATTGGTGATCATGGCATAAGAGGCGATGCAGGAGCCATGTTTCCAAAGGCCTGGACAGAAAATGCCTTGACCACCGTTCATGTGCCTTTGTTGTTTTATTCTCCGTTGTTGAAGCCTGAGCGTCGTTCTACCATTTCTTCGCAACTGGATGTACTGCCTTCCATTGCTGGCCTGCTTTCGGTTCCTTTTCGGAATAATGCACTCGGCAGAAACCTTTTTGATTCGGCCTTGTTTACCGATCCTCTTCGTTCGTCAAGTGCTTTTATTATTGATCCGGATGAAAAGAAAATAGGCATGATCGCCGGCGATCATTATTTCCGCAAAACAATTGGTAAACCGGCTTATGAATTAGTGTCTATCCGGAACAATGATCCTGTTCCGCAGCCGGTAGCAGACAGTGCCCGGGCAAAGCTGAATGCTTATGCAGACGCTTTTTATGAAACAGCCCGTTACCTCCTGTATCACAATAAAAAAAATAAATGAGGCTTACATAAGCATAAACGCTTCACGTGCAAGAACAGTCGAAGCGACGCAACTAATAGAGACCATACCCTCACATTAAGGTGAAACTAAACCCAAAACTTTGCCTTTCATCGATTAATTGTTTGCCGGGCCGCAAAAAAGGAGTTTTTTTGCAGCCTGACTGCTAAAGGCAGCTTTACCACCACATGCTCTTGCACTTTCGACTACCTAAGACCTTACTTTGGGTGTTCAACCTGTTGATCATCTTTCTACTGATGTTCACGCTATACAGGTTTATCACTTTTGTGGCATTTAAGCCGGAGGGAAAGTTATTAAGCGATCATTTTTCGTCGTTTTTGTTGGGTATCCGTTTTGACCTTCGTTGGATCAGTATCATCTTACTACCCATTGTTATAGCAAGTCTTTTCCCGGAATTGTCGCCTTTTTATTCGAACAAAACCAAAAGATTCTGGACCTGGTACCTGGCGGCTGTTACCTTTTGTGTAATCTTCTTTTTTGCAGCCGATTTTGGTTGTTTTTCTTATAATAAGACCCGACTAAACGCCAGTGCCTTGAACTTTGCCGAAGATCCCGGCATTTCTGCCGCAATGCTTTGGCAATCTTATCCCATTTTCTGGATGGTGCTGGGTTTACTGTTGTCTGTTCTCCTGATTCGACACATGTTTCGCAAGCTACATGGACAGGTAGTCTTAAAAACCAGTGGAAGAGGTATCCGGTATCAACGGAAATGGTTTGTGGCAACGGCACTGGTGCTCGGTGTAACAGCCTACGGAGGAATAGTATCGCAACCTCTTCAGTGGAATGCTGCGTTTCGTTACAACGACAGTTTTAAATCTTACCTGGCTTTAAATCCTCTACAAAATTTTTTTACTACACTCAAACTCAGGAAGCCGCAGTTCAACGCGTCAAAGGCAAAAGAATATTTTCCGGTAATGGAAAATTGGATGAACCTTGATAGCAAAGACTTTTCTTATAAACGTGTGGTGGCGGCTGGTTCTTCTTCTCTTCGCTCAAACCCTAACATTGTCCTTGTTTTGTGCGAATCATTCAGCATGTATAAAAGCAGCCTGAGTGGAAATGCCCTAAATACAACTCCTTTCTTCCAGTCAATGGCCGATAGTGGTATTTTGTTTAATCGTTGCTTTACTCCGCACTTTTCAACGGCAAGGGGCTTGTTTGCTACTTTAACCGGTATACCGGATGTTCAATTGTCTAAATTTTCTACCCGCAACCCCGAAGCACTGGATCAACATACTATTATAAACGATTTTAAAAAATACCAAAAGTTTTATTTTCTTGGTGGTAATGCCAGCTTCAACAATTTTGAAGGACTTGTAAAAAACATTCAGGGAGTGCAATTGATCACGGAAGGAAAATTCACCTCAAAGCCGGTAAATGTGTGGGGCATAAGTGATAAAGATCTTTTTCGCGAAGCAAATGGTGTATTTTCTCAACAACAACAGCCGTTTTTTGCCATTATTCAAACAGCCGATAACCACCGTCCGTTTACGATACCTGAAGGGGACACCGATTTTAAAAAAAAGGAGGCCAGTCCTGACGAATTAACTAAATGGGGTTTTGGATCAGTGGAAGAATATAACGCCTTTCGATATTTTGATTACTGTGTAGAACACTTTATGGATGCTGCTAAAAAGGAAAGTTATTATGACAACACCATTTTTGTTTTTGTAGGCGACCATGGAGTTTCGGGAAACGCTAAAGCAGTTTATCCTTCTGTGTGGACGGAGGAACGGCTTACGGAGGAGCACGTGCCGCTTTTATTTTATGCTCCACGATATTTAAAGCCCCAGAAAAGGGACGAAACAGTTTCGCAGATTGACATATTGCCTACAATTGCAAGCCTGGCTGGCCAACCCTATACCAACACCACCCTGGGACGTGATATTTTGAATACTAAAAAGAAAAATGATTTCGCTTTTACAATCTCTCATGATGAAGGAAGGATCGGCATCATTACAAACGATTATTACTTTACCAAAAACCTGAACTTCCAACGGGAAGAAATTCATCTCTTAAATACTGCCATTTCGTATTCTCCAAAACAGGTAGACTCTATTAAGCGCAAAATGACTGAAGTCACAACTGCTTTTTACGAGACAGCAAAGTATATGCTGGTGCATAATAAGAAATCCTGACTGCCATAAATCTCCTGTAGAACGGGAGCTTTAGATCTTTTTAAAAAATTGAGTGAGATCACAAATAGTTCTTTCTGGCTACTACTATCATTCTTGGCGTTTTCTTCACATTATAACTGTTTAAGTTATAATCGCCAAAAACCTGTGTTACCTGCATTTTCTGAAACGAAAACATATCCGTAAAATCGCCCAGGCTGAACTTCGCTACTTTCTCGGTGTATTCCTGTGGCTTTTCTAAAGCAGCATCAGTAATAATAATCTTCTTATAAAAAAAATCCGCATCCTGCCAGCGGTGTATTTCATATTCGGTATTGTCAATCTTTTTTACTTCATTATGGAATAACCGGTCTTCTACATAATGCACATTTAAATAATCGATCAGAAGGCAACCTCCCGGCTTTAGACTTTGTGCAATAGTTCTGATAGCATCGTCATGCTCGCGCCGGGTACGGAAATAGCCAAAGGAAGTAAAAAAGTTAAAAGCGTAGTCAAAATAATTGATCCAGGCAGGCAATCGCATGTCATGCTGAAAAAAATGGAGGCCGTCTGTTTCAAACTGTTTAGCATAATTAATACTGTCGGAAGATATATCAATACCAGTAACATCAAATCCCTTTGAAGCCAGGAACTTGCTGTGTCTTCCTTTACCACAAGCTACATCAAGCATGAGACTGCCCGGTTTTGGTTGTAAGTAATTTAAGATTCTGTCAATGAACTGTTGAGCTTCTTTTTCGTCTCTTTCGAAATAAAGCTTGTGATAAAAAGGAGAATTAAACCAGTCTTTATACCAATCCTGTGCTGACATTAATAATTTTTTACAAAAGTAATCTCACAGGCTTCATAACATGCAAGAGGGTGAGCCTAAAACCGTATTTTTGCCACCCGAATTTTTTGTTACCTAAATTCAGTTCCTGTGGCATTGATCAAGAGCATATCCGGTATACGTGGTACCATTGGCGGAAGGCCGGGCGAATCCTTAACTGCTATTGATGTAGTAAAATTTACATCTTCCTACGGTAATATTATCGCAGAAAGAAGAGAGGATAAATCTTTTCCAACAAAAATTGTGGTGGGTCGTGATGGTCGCATATCAGGCCACATGGTAAGCCAGTTAGTGGTGAACACGCTGGTAAGCCTTGGTGTTGATGTTATTGATCTGGGGTTATCAACAACCCCCACCGTAGAATTGGCTACAAAAAAAGAAGGCGCACACGGGGGTATCATTGTCACGGCTAGTCATAATCCAAAAGAATGGAATGCACTCAAATTTTTAGATGATAAGGGCGAATTCATTGATGCAGAAGTAGGGGCTGAAGTATTGGTGCGTGCCAAAAGCGAAGAGTTAGGTTTTGCCATAGTAGATAAACTCGGACAAGTTAAAGTTGACAATACCTGGCTTCAAAAACACCTGGATCTTGTTCTTAACTACCCCCTGATAAACAAAGCAGCTATAGCAAAAAAGGAATATAAAGTAGTGGTTGATTGTATCAATTCTACCGGTGCTTTAATTGTTCCTCAATTGTTGAAGGAATTAGGAGTAGCAGAAGTGATTATTATCAATGGTGAAGTAAATGGAAAATTTGCTCATAATCCAGAGCCAATACCTCAACATCTTACTGCTTTGAGCAACGAAGTAGTAAAACAAAACGCTCATTTTGGTATTGCTGTTGATCCGGACGTTGATCGTCTCAGTTTTGTTTGTGAAGATGGAAGCATGTTTGGTGAGGAATATACCCTTGTAGCAGTTGCCGACTATGTTTTAAGCAATAAGGTTGGAAACACCGTCAGTAATTTGAGCAGCACCAAAGCCTTAAAAGAAGTTACCCAAAAATATGGTGGGGAGTATTTCCCTTCCGCTGTTGGAGAAGTGAATGTAGTAAAAAGGATGAAAGAAGTAAACGCAGTAATTGGTGGCGAAGGTAACGGGGGGATCATTGTTCCCGATTTTCATTTTGGCCGTGATGCACTCATCGGCATTGCACTGTTCTTATCCCACTTTGCTAATTTTAAAAAAGGACTGAAATCTTTCCGCGGCAATTATCCTGATTATTTCATTTCGAAGAATAAGATTGAACTCGAGAACGGCATCGATGTAACGGTCATCTTTGATAAAATAAGGAAGAAGTACAAGAATAATCCTATCAATACAGAAGATGGATTAAAAATTGAGTTCGATTCAGATTGGGTGCATTTGCGCACATCCAACACAGAACCTATTATTCGCATTTATGCAGAAAGTAATTTTGAAACAACGGCCAACAACATTGCCCGTCGCCTGATGCAGGATATTAAGGAGTGCAGCAGTTAATTACGGTTAGTTATAGTGGTTTAAAACTTCTCTTTATCTTGCTGCCGTTTAGTGCGGATAATGGTTTGAGTCAATAGGTACTTATATCAAACTCGTTGCAAATTCAGGCGGGCCTCAAGAAAAAGAATGAAATGCAGGAATCAACTTTAAATAAAATAAGGACTGGAGCTTCAAAAGCAATTGATCAACGGATTTATTTCGACAATGCGGCCACTACTGCTTTGGACCCCGAAGTACTGGAGGCGATGCTTCCATACCTGACCGATAATTTTGGCAATCCATCCTCTATTTACTCTTATGGCAGGGAAACCAGGCTGGCTATTGAAAATGCACGCAAAGGAGTAGCTAAACATTTAGGGGTAAAACCAGGCACTGTTTTTTTTACCTCAGGTGGCACAGAAAGCAACAACACCGCTATTGCTGCTTCCATTCGCGACCTTGGTTGTAATCACATTATTACTTCTCCCATTGAACACCATGCGGTGCTTCACACGGTTGAACACTATAGCCACAGAGGTGGGGTTTCCACCAGTTTTGTAGGGCTTACAGCAGAAGGAGCGGTAGACTGCCATGACCTGGAAAAGCAGCTCCTGGAACTTAGCTCTTCTGGAAAAAAATGCCTGGTAACCCTCATGCATGCCAACAATGAAATAGGGGTGTTGCTTCCCATAAAAAAAGTAGGAGAGATATGTAAAAGCTATGGCGCCATCTTTCACTCGGATTGTGTTCAAACCGTTGGACATTATCACTTAAACCTCTCAAGTATTGGTGTTCATTTTATATCAGCAGCCAGCCACAAGTTTCACGGACCAAAGGGAGTGGGCATTTTATATGTGAGTGAAGAACTTAGCATACAGCCCTTCATTTTTGGAGGGGGACAGGAAAGAAACATGAGAGCCGGTACTGAAAACGTATATGGTATAGTAGGCTTTGCCCGGGCACTTGAAATAGCTATGAGGGACTATGAGGCTGTCAGCACTTACATTAAAGAGTTAAGGGCTTATATGAAAGGGGAGTTGGAAAAACATTTTGAAGAAGTGAGTTTTAACAGCCCTGAAGATTCGTTGTACACCGTATTAAGCGTTTGTTTTCCAAAGACAGAGCGCTCAGATTTTCTTCTCATGAACCTTGACATCAACAAAATTTGTGCATCGGGTGGCAGTGCTTGCAGCAGTGGAGCAGACGCAGGCTCTCATGTAATGAAAGCACTCAATAAGAACGACGATCATGTTACCGTGCGCTTTTCCTTTAGCAAATACAATACAAAAGAAGAAATAGACAAAGTAGTGGAAAAATTAAAAGAATTGATGTAAGCTTCCGCTGTCTTTTTTCGGGCTATAAAAGTGGCCGAAATGTTTCCTGGAACCAACTTTTCTATTATTTTACGGGGAAAATTTAAGCTTATGAGAAATCATTTGGCATATCCTTTTTTATGCCTGTTTATATTATGGAGTTGTGCCTCAAAAGAGCAGCCCATTAATAAAGAAGAAGTAATTGTATTTGCAAAAAAAATTGAATCTTGTTTGCGTAATCGTGATTCGAAACTGGTAGATTCAATTTTTAATGATGATGTTTTTTCAAAAAGAATTGCAAAAGCAGCAGGCGCACAAGCAGATAAAAGTTTCATTGCGGGTGTTATTGTTGGTTTGAAAAACCAACGTCTTGGCAATGAAATTATCCTTAGCCTTGGTGAGGATGGTAGCTACGAATTTCTCCGCTATTACGAAAGGGATCAGCATCCTCATATTGTTTTCCGGCTTTTTGGGCGTGGTGGTATTAATTATCACGATTTTGAGCTCGTCAAATTTGATAACCGAATTAAGGCGGCTGATATGTTTATTTATTTGTCAGGAGAAGAACTTAGCAAAACATTGGCCACAACTATGATCACTATGACAGGAGTGGCAAAAGATAATTCGGACAAAGAATTAGTAAAATATGCATCAAGTATAAAAGACATTAAAGCCTTAATAAATGCGCAGCGTTATAGTGAGGCGAAGGAACTTTTCAATAAACTACCGTTCGAGCTCAAAAAGGATAAACTTTTTCAATTGATGAATATTAAAATTACTTCTCAGCTGGATACAAGTTTGTATAAACAGGCTCTTAACGCTTTTGAAAAGCAATATGCTAATGATGCTTCGGCCCAGTTAAGCCTGATAGATGCGTATTTCTTAAACAAAGATTATAAAAAAGCACTAAGAGCAATTGATGTAGTTGATAGTGCTGTAAACAAGGATCCTTTATTAAATTATTACAGGGCTCTTACGTATACACAAATGGGAGATAAGGATAATACCATAAAATACCTGGAAGTACTCTATAAAAAGAAACCAGGTTTTACCGAAGGCAACCTTGAACTGATTGCTAATTATATTGAAACCAATGAACATGAAAAAGCCAGTTTGCTGATTGCAGCTTACAAGGCCAATAAAAAACTCGACCAGGCAAAACTGGAAAATTTGAAACTACTGTACCCGGAGTTTGCAAGAAATAACGGGTTTTAATTACATCATATCTGTTGGGAAATAAGAAAAGTATAAAAATACATCCGTTCGTTTACAAAGCAACTTTCCTGGAATAGACAAGTTAGTTGGTACAAACATTGCAAAACTCCTACTAGACTTTAATTCGTAAAAAGTAACTATGAAGAGTTTAGCTGTTTGTTGTCTGGTGTTTTTTACTTTCTTTTCCGCCCGGGCACAGAACGATACCCTTGTTAAAACAGGGGATACGAGTGTATATGTAACAGACAGTGCAACATTTCATTTTCAACCTACACACAACCACAATGAAACCGAGGTTTATACTATTAAAAAGGGTGTTGATATCCCCTTAACGATGGCTGGTGTTGGTTGGACTTTGTATGCTTTTACCAAAATTTATAATAAGGATACCTCTACCACAGCACAAATCCTTGCACTCAATGAAATGAATATTAGTTCTATTAACGGCTGGGCTATAGATAAATATTCCGAAGAAGCTTTTAAAGCAAGTAACGTATTTTTTTATGGCGCCATGCCTCTGCCTTTGGTTCTTTTGTTCGATAAATCTATTCGAAAAGATGGCGTTAAAGTGGGACTCTTATACCTGGAGGCCATGGGAATAACAGGTATTCTTTACACCGGCTCTGCGTATATCCATGATAAATACAGGCCTTATGCATATAACCCTGAGGTTCCAATGGCCAGGCGAAAAAGGGGAGGAGCAAAAAACTCTTTTTTTGCCGGACACGTGGCGCTGGTAGGTACATCTACCTTTTTCGTAGCGAAAGTGTATTCTGACTATCACCCGGAATCTAAAATCAAATGGCTGTTATATAGTGCAGCAGGGTTAGCCACAGGAGCAACTGGTTACCTGCGACATACAGCAGGAGAACATTTTCCTACTGACATATTAATAGGTGTAGGAGTGGGAACTTTAACCGGAATCCTGGTTCCTCATTTTCATAAAAATAAATTGTTTAAAAACCCCAATTTGAGCATTACGCCCCAGGTTGGCACTAATAATTATGGTTTTTCTTTAGCCTATAGATTTTAATGCCCTGCCATGTCTTTTAATCAGTTTAACGGGCTTATAAACGGCTTTTCTTTTTTTCTTACTGCATCATTGTGGAACAATTTTTTATTCAGCTAAAGAAATGCTTACACAATGAAGAAATTTTTGAAGAATAATGGTCTTTCAATTGTGTTTTTTGTGCTTTTTGTATTTTCTATAATTGGACAAACAGTAACCGGCTTGAAACAGCATAACCAGGAAATGAAGGATGAAGGCGGACAGCAATTAAACCTGACACAATACCTTTCTTCGGGTCATTTTCTGCAGTCCACTTTTGAAAACTGGGAAAGTGAATTTTTACAAATGGCGCTTTTCGTAATACTCACTATGTTTCTTTATCAAAAAGGTTCATCTGAATCTAAAGATCCGGATAAGAATAAAGAAGAAGTAGATCGTGAGCCCAACCCACGACGAAAAAATGCCCCCTGGCCGGTGAAAAAAGGAGGCTGGATTTTAGGTATTTACAAACATTCGCTTTGTTATGCACTCGGCCTCCTGTTTATTTTGTCCTTTGCTGTACACTGGTATGGAAGCATGAAAGATTACAACGAAGAACAAGTGCTGAAAGGCTTATCAACCGAATCTGCTATGCAATACCTGGGCAATTCAAGATTATGGTTTGAATCTTTTCAGAATTGGGAAAGCGAGTTTCTGTCTGTCTTTGCAATTATTATTTTATCAATTTTCCTGAGGGAGAAAGGTTCTCCTCAATCAAAACCGGTTGATGCTCCATATGCAGAAACAGGTGAATAATAGTTGACGATGCGGCCTTCAGTAAATTAATCCTAAGAAGTGCTGCACCATTTTTAATTGTATCATTAACTGTTTTCCTTTACCGCTTCTTCAGAAAGCCAAACTACTTTTTGTTCCGGAACATGCGGTTGTCCAATAATATCCCTGTAAAGCTCTGGCCTTCTTGCTTTTTTATACCGGTAACCACCGGCCTTTGTTAATTTATCGGGCGTAATGGTAGTTGTTACTACTTCATCTCCCAACTTACGGCATTCAGCAATGATGTCTCCATAAGGATCGATGATCATGGAACAACCGTTTTTTAACTGGTCATCGTCCATACCAATGGGGTTGGAGAATACAACATAAATAGCATTATCATAAGCCCTTGCAGGTAACCATTTCATCAGCCAGTCGCGGCCTTTCATACCATCAAACTCTAACCGTAAAGAAGTTGGGTCATTTTCCCTGTTTTCCCAAAGGCTCGCATCAATAAAACCCGCACCCGGCCGGGTAGAGGGGGTACACATAGTAACGTGCGGCATAAAAATAACATCGGCGCCCAAAAGATTGGTGGCTCTTACGTTTTCAATAATGTTATTATCATAGCAGATCAAAATCCCGCACTTCCATCCGTTTAGTTCAAACACGCAATATTGATCGCCGGGTGTGACGTGGGGATTAATGAAGGGATGAAGCTTCCGGTATTTGGCTACAACACCAATCTTATCAACGCATACATAGGCTTTATATAGTTTGTCTTCCCGGTCTTTTTCAAAAAGACCTGCAAGTATAACGATGTCATATTTTTTTGCTATTTGCGTTAGGCGCTTTATACTTTCTCCTGATGGAATCAATTCAGCAATATCCAGCATTTGATCTTTGGAAAGGTGACGGGCGAATGTATACCCGGTTACGGAGCATTCGTGAAAGGCAACAACTTTTGCACCTTCACTGGCAGCTTGTGCACTCAATTTTTCAATTACAGTTAAATTGTATTCTTTATCGCCGCTTTTATTTTCAAACTGTGCGGTTGCTATCTTAAGTCGCTTCATAATTCCTGATTAATTACCACTAAGGTAAGGAGGGATAAACATTGTCGGTGTCATCTATCTTTATCCCAAGGCACGGTTTTACTTTGAATGTTTCCAGTTTTTATAATCAATTGCCATGCAATGTCCGCAGGGACGAAAACCTTTGTCCTCCGCATCTTTTTGAGAAGAGAAAAACACACGGTTTGTTTTTTTTAGTTTTTTACCCGACCAACAAGTAAGCTTACCATAAATTTTGAGCCTAATATTCCCGCCGAAATTAAGGTTAGTCAGCCTGATTTGTTTCCTCAATTCTATATCGCTGATATCGTTATGTAAGGTCATGAGTTATGCTAAAGGTGCCTTAATTATTTTCCAGCAAATTTCATTAGAAAAGTTTTAGTTGTCGGTTTGTGTACGTGCTGCTTCCCATCCCAGCATCGCTGTCTTCCGGGTACTGCCCCAATGATAGTTTCCAAACACCCCGGTCGATTGAATAATGCGGTGACATGGAATTAAGAAAGCAACAGGATTGTCACCTATGGCTGAACCAACCGCCCTGCATGCATTTGGACGTTGTATTTGCTTTGCAACGTTTCCATAGGTAGCTACTCTTCCAATAGGAATTTTCAAAAGTGTTTCCCAGACTTTTAATTGGAATTCTGTTCCTTTTAAGTGCAGTTTTACCTGGTCCAGTTTTGACCAGTCGTGTGTGAAAATATAAAGTACATTTTGTTGGGCCAGGTCAACCATTTGTCTTAGAGAAGCATTAGGTAGCCTTTTTTGTAATGCGGCTAATGCCTGTTGCTCATCGTCTGCAAAAGCAATGTGACAAATGCCTTTGTGAGTAGATGCTACCAATATATTTCCAAAAGGTGTTTCGGCAAAACTGTAATTGATAGAAAGATTTTCACCGCCATTTTTATATTCACCTGGTGTCATGCTTTCAATAGTAATAAACAAGTCGTGCAGCCGGCTTGTGCCGGAAAGACCTGTTTCAAACGCTGTGTCAAACAGGGTGGCTCCATTTTGTTTCAGCATTTTTTTGGCATGTTCCACCGTAATGTATTGCAGGAACTTTTTTGGACTTACGCCTGCCCATTCTGTAAACAAACGTTGAAAATGAAAAGGGCTTAGGTTTATTTTCTCTGCTACTTCCTCCAGGCGGGGCTGGTTTTTGTAGTTGGATTCGATGTAGCTTATTGCTTCTGCAATGCGGCTGAAATTAGTTTGATCCTGTGCTTTCATTTTTTTAGTTGATAACACGAAATTAGAAAGCTACAGAGCGGCTACCAACCCGGAACTTGCTAAGAATTTGATTATGCTTTTTATGGCGATGCTTTTTAATTGACAGAATTGTAAAGTAGGGCAGGTTTTGCATCCCTAATCAATTGCTCTTTGTACATGCCATTTTACTTTATTGCATTATTCAACCATAAACACAAACCCTTCTCTATTATTTATCTTGTCGGTATAAAACTTAATCCCGTCATTGCCGCCCTTATCATTTTTTGACAAAGAATTAAATACGTCCATATTCAGATCCACGTTTTTGAATTTAAAAGAAATGGTGGCATAATACGGAATCACTTTATTAACGCAGCTTCCAAGTAAATCTTTTGGCAAGGAAAGCCAATAGGCTCCTTTATAGTTGGGTTTAAATCCAATTTTGCACTTGTAATTCAACTGCCCGCATCCATAGTTTTCGATGAAGCCACGGGTAGCCCATTGTGACAGGTTTCTATTTGTGTTAACTCCGCCCAAACTAATGACATCCGCAAGCCCATTCGGTGCATTTGTAATGTAAGTTCCAAATTCATTAAAAGTTGCACTAAAGGTTATTTTTCCTGAATCAACCAAAATGTTCCGGTTCGTTTTTAGGTCAAACAGGAATTTATCAGGCACGTCGGTTTCTATCCATATCGTATCAGTCAGTGTGTAAACCTTTTTGAGCGGATAAATATCGACCGGTATTTCAAAACTATTGTCGAATGGTTTTGGTACATCTTCTTTCATACAACGAAAATTCATTGTAAAAACAGAGAAAATGATCAAAGAAATTATAATAGACGTTTTATTTACCATGTTGACTTTTAGAATGAATGTCAATTGAAATTGGAATAGTGATTTAAAATTGTAAATATTTTTTTAATGAAAAAGCTTTTTGTACGGTTTGCCAGCGTATACGTATTACTTCTTCTTTTACCTTAATAGATACATACTTGTCCTTGTCCTATTGGTAAAACGGAGGCAATTACGTCTTCTCTTATTTTTTCGTCATAAAGCTTTTCAATTGCCCAGCCGATCAGGTCAACTGCCGCTAAACAGCCTGCCGCGGTTCCAATGTTTCCATGTGTTACCAAATGTTTGTCTTCAATAACCTCAACGCCATAGCTCCTTAGCGCTTCAAATGCGGTAGGATAGGTAGTTGCTGAAAGTCCTTCCAGGTGTCCCAGGGCAGCAATGAGTAAGGCGCCGGAACACATAGAGCAAATTATTTGTTTCTCCGGGTCTAATTTAAAACGATCAAGATAGGAAGTGTCCTTGATAAGGTTTCTTGTCTCAATACCACTACCGAAGAAGACAAGGTCCGCATCATTGCACTCTTCAACAGATCCATGGGTGGCCACATCAAGTCCGCGAACTGATTTATGTGACGCTGCCGTACCAACAATTTTTACCTCGAAAGTTTTATCACGATACTTCACCCGGTTTAATAAGTCCCAGGCAAAAAAAATGTCAATGTCTGTGAATTTGTCAAAAGTTACTAATACCGCTTTTTTCATTTTATGACGTTTGTTGTTATGTAGGTCTATACAGAAGGAAACGCCTTTGCTATATTGTGAGACATCTAAAAAAATGCTGTTAGTGCAAAGACAGGTAAAATTACAAATGTTCAGGCACTTAGATGCGCTCCACTATTGCGAAATCTATAATTCTGTCATGTCCTGTAAGCCTGTGATGGTGCAGGTCAAATATCGTTTTATTAAACCAGTTTGCTGTTCTATTATATGCATGAAGAACAGGTAGCAAATTAATGCTACCTGTCTACATTGTTTTTGAACTATTATGGCCTATTTAATCAATTGGTTTACTTCTTTACAGGTTCGCTGTAAAGAAAATCGTCCATAACAACCAGGTCTTCCCCGCCGCCATCAGAAAGATCATTCGCGGTAGAAGAAAGCGGAGCGCTGCCGCAATGAATACGGACACGGCTTACTTTTTCGTTAGGAAAATAAACGCCAAGGAATGAAAAGCCACCGGGGTTATTGTTGCCATTGTTCGGTACTTTAAAAGAACCCAACAATCTGTCTCCGTCATAAAAATCCAATGAAGTGGAAGATCCATTGCTTACATCACTGAATACAACTCCAAAACCCTGTACTGTTGCATCTGTATTGGAACCAGGCACTTTAAAAGTGTTATCAGTGATGGTGCTACCAACAGCAATAAATGTTTTGAACGGGCTAAAGGCTTTAAACTGTTCGTTATATTTTAAATTAATAAACTTAAAGTTTGAATCACTAATACTAAAACCGGTTCCGTCGGGAGTAGTATTAACCAGTCCTCTTTTTCTGCCATTGGGGAGAAGGGGGTCAACTGCTGCAAAAAAATCGCCCGGAAATAGGAAGTTATTTGTTAGGTTGGCAGGCCCGCCATCCCAGTTTACTTCTCTGTGGCCGCCTACTGCACCCGGAGAACTATTTACTTTGCTGCCAAGCAAATCCCGAAATTCGTCTAGTGCTGCAGTAATATCGCCAGACGCCTTAATTACAATTGCTTCCGGTTTTAATTCGGACTGAGATTGCTCTGTTAGTTGTGATGATTTGTTCCCTAATGAGTCTTGTGCATAGGAAGGATCTTTAGAACAACTGGAAAAAGAGGCCAGGGCCACGGAAGCCAAAAAAACTTTGAATGATGCTTTCATAATAAGATTTTGCAATTAAAAAATTTAGGTGTCTTCTTTTGAATTGCTAATTAATACGTGGAAGTATGACGTTGAGTAGGCGGGTGACGCCTGCTGTTTATCTTTCGGTGTTGAAAT
>DAIQPL010000312.1:0-4948 GCA_036787395.1 Flavisolibacter sp.
ATGTGGTCAACTATGTATTCAGATGTATATGGATCATCTAAAGTATCCACGTGAACAAACCAATAAATATCAGCCCGTTTGGGCTTTTTATTAAGAATGGAGTAGATGATTTTATGTTCTATTTCTTTTGGATTATCAGCGCTGGTTAAATACACCAGGTGAGTAGCATTTTTGGTGACAGTGCGGTCATTACTTAACTCCTGTATTTTGGGAATATAATGTTCCAGCCGTACAAACTCCACATACCGGTTCTTGATCTTTCTTGCCCTGAACCAATTGTACATGACAAGGAATAATAAGCCTCCCATTAATACGGCTACATAACCTCCATGCGGAAACTTTTCCATGTTGGCAAACAGAAAACTAAATTCTATGGTTAAGTATATGACAAGATACAGGATGACAAAAGATGGTTTTATCCTGTGTAAAACCAGGTAATTAGCAAACAGGATGGATGTAGCAATCATGCAAAGTGTAATGGCAAGCCCGTATGCCGCTTCCATATTAGATGCTTTCTTAAAATGAAGTACAATACCAATACACCCCGCAAAAAGTAAAAAATTAATGGCTGGTATATAAAGCTGTCCCCTTGCTTCTGTAGGGTAATTGATGCGCAGCTTAGGCCAGAGATTTAATCGCATGGCTTCACTGATTAACGTAAACGAACCTGAGATCAGCGCCTGGCTTGCAATAATAGCTGCTGCTGTAGCTATTGCTATTCCGAAATAAAGAAACCAGTGGGGCATCACTCCGTAGAAAGGATTAAACCCGGCACCGATCATGTCTGAAGTTATTGTTTGCCCGTTGTAGTTATGTAACAGCCATGCCCCCTGGCCGAGATAGTTTAGTATAAGGCAGAACTTCACAAAAATCCACGAATACCTGATGTTCCATTTTCCACAATGTCCCAGATCCGAATACAAAGCCTCTGCACCAGTCGTGCAAAGAAAAACTCCGCCCAGTATGTAAAACCCTTTCGGAAAATTAATCAACAGCTCTATTCCATAATAAGGATTAAATGCTTTGAATATATGCAGGTCATCGGGCAGGTGTATCATGCCCAGGAGGGCCAGCATAATAAACCAACAGGTCATAACCGGTCCAAAAAAGCGTCCTATGAAAGCAGTTCCAAACTGCTGAATAAAAAAAAGGACAGTGAGGATACCGATTACAATGAATACAATTGTTGACTGGCTTATGTTGGAAATGGCTGGCACCTGTTTCAAACCTTCTATCGCAGAAGTAACAGAAATAGGTGGTGTGATCATACCATCTGCCAGCAATGCAGCACCGCCGATCATAGCCGGTACTACCAGCCATTTTTTGCGTCTCCTTACAAGAGCAAATAAGGAAAAGATTCCACCTTCTCCTCTATTGTCTGCATTGAGGGTAAGAATGACGTACTTCACAGTTGTTTGCAGCGTCAGCGTCCAGATAATTAACGACAAGGATCCAATTACCAGTTGATCTGTAATTGTTTTATTATTCGTTATGGCATTTAATACGTAAAGTGGTGAAGTACCGATATCTCCGTAAATGATTCCAAGGGCAATGAGTAAACCGGCAATGGTAACCCTGTTATGTGAAGTTGACATTGACTAATGAAATACTTAAATCCCAAAAGTAGATCAGTACCTTAAGCTATTTAAAAAGTCAGCCGTTTTTGGAACAAATCTTTATAAAATCTTTATGCGATTTTTTACCTTTTGCCTTTTAGTTATCAGCAGCTTTCTACATTTGTTCTGCAATAACAGTAATGACCACTTTTTTTATAAACAGGATAAGTCAACCCAGGCAATACATCATAAGTATAGTACTGGTTCTTATAATTTCACTGGTTTGTTATGCATTTACTTCTTACATAGGCTATAGGGTAGCAGCACTTGTTTTATTATTGACTGTTTCTGTGATTGCAATTTCGTTTGATATCCTTCCTGTTCTGGTAACGGCTGCTCTAAGTGCCTGTATCTGGGATTTTTTCTTTATTCCTCCGCGATTTAATTTTCATGTAGATACTACAGAAGATGCCATCTTGCTCATCATGTATTTCCTTATAGCTATGATTAACGCAGTACTTACCCATAAAATCAGGCAGGTTGAAAAGGCTTCGAGGAAAAAAGAAGAAAAGGCAAATGCTATTAAACTTTATAACACCTTATTGAACTCTCTCTCACATGAATTAAGAACACCCATTGCAACGATCATTGGCGCTACAGATAATCTTCAAACCAACAATAAAAACCTGACACCGGATAACCGTAACCAACTGGTTAAAGAAATTTCGAAGGCATCCTTCAGGCTGAATCAACAGGTCGAAAACCTGCTGAATATGTCAAGATTGGAATCAGGTTTTGTGAAGCCAAAGAAAGATTGGTGCGATATAACAGAAGTGATATACGGGACTGTTGAAAAAGTTGAAGAAAATAAGGCGTCACATAAGATCACCATCAACATCAACCATAATATTCCACTTTTTAAGCTGGATAAGGTGATGCTGGAACAGATCATTTATAACCTTCTTATAAACGCCTGCCTTTATACAGCCGCAGGCAGCAAGATCAATATCTCTGCCATGTGTTATGCCGATGTTTTGCAGATTGTTATTGAAGATAATGGGAAAGGTTTCCCAGAAGAGGAATTAAACCATGTATTCGACAAATTTTATCGGCTAAAGAATACTAAAACAAATGGAACTGGTCTTGGCCTTTCTATTGTAAAAGGTTTTACGGAAGCCTTAGGTGGGAGGGTTTATCTTCAAAATATTTCAACGGGCGGATCAAAGTTCACAATCGAAATACCTGCTACTACCGCATCACTAAAAATGGAAAAATGAACAAGGCGGAAATATTAATTATCGATGATGAAGTTCAGATCCGCAAACTGCTTGAAATTACTTTACAAAGCCATAATTATTCAGTTACAGAAGCTGCCAGTGCAAAAGATGGTATCATTATGGCGGCTAACCACCCACCTGACCTGGTTCTTTTAGATCTTGGCCTTCCGGATAAGGACGGACAGGTTGTTTTGCATGAACTCAGGCAATGGTATACTAACCCTATCATCATTCTTTCGGTGCAAAATAGTGAGGAAGTCATCGTAAAAGCATTGGACAATGGAGCAAATGACTACCTATCCAAACCCTTTCGAACAGGTGAATTGCTGGCACGTATCAGGTCGGCTCTGCGCAGTTCAGTTATGGAAGATGCTGAACCAATAATCAATGGCGAAGATCTTCAGATAGACTTGTATTCAAGAACAGTAAAGAAGAAAAATGAACTGCTAAAACTGACCACCACTGAATATGCTCTTCTTTCACTCTTTGCAAAGAATGAAGGGAAAGTGTTAACGCACCAGTATCTTTTACGAGCCGTTTGGGGCCCTGGTTTTATTAATCAATCGCAATACCTGAGGGTATTTATTGCACAAATAAGAAAAAAGATAGAAGACGATCCCAATCGGCCCGAATATCTTATCACGGAATCCGGCGTTGGATACCGGTTTGTGAGTAAACAATAAAGAAGTTTAATTCTTCCTTTCTCAACAAAATTTTATTTTTAGTCGACTAAAACTAATTACTATGGACCAAGAACAAACTTCTGAACTTTTTTCCTTACACATCGATCCCTTAACCAAATCCCACTTGTGGGAAACAGCACGATGGGCAAGATTTCTTTCTATTCTTGGATTTATACTCTGTGCTTTAATTATATTGGGCGGTATTTTCTTTGGTTCGATATTTAATTCTTTTACTGGTGGTAGCGATGTATATGGAGGAGCTGGGCTGAACCCCACGGTCTTTGGGTTTGCAATGGCAGTCGTTTATATTCTTTTTGCCGTGGTTTATTTTTTCCCCTGTCTTTTCCTGTATCGTTTCGCCACCAGGATGAAAACAGCTTTAAATAGTAATGCACAACAGGAATTAAATATTTCCTTCCAAAATCTAAAATCGTTGTTTAAATATGTTGGTATTATAACGATAATCATACTTGCTTTGTATGCACTTCTTTTTGTGGTAGCGATGCTAGGGCTTGCCGCCAGGGCATAATTGAGCTAAGCTTTATTAAACATTTATTAGGCTTAACTATTGTTTGATGTAGAGCTGTATATACTAGTTTGCCGATAAATAGTTATAATCTTTTAAGAGTGTTTCCAAAAAGTCGTAAGGAGATAAAGTCGTATCAATCTTAAGATGCGACTTTATTTTTTCACTGGCCATTTCAGCAAGATTGTAATCATGGCGTTTTTTAGCTGTATCCAGGATGCCTTTCAAAGCATTTATATCGCGGTCGCTTAACTGCATTACCTGTGGAAAGGAGGGAACATAGGTATCAGCTACTTCAAGAAAAACAGTATCGTTGATAGATTGTTTTTTAGTAGTGCTGATTACAAGAGTGTGGGCTAACAGGTCTCCTAATCTTTGTTGTTTTTTAGAATTCGCTAAAATCAGGTCTGTAAATAAAAGACCAAGCGGAATTCCTATTTTCCACAAATAGCTAAAATCTCCATCCCTGGCAGCAGTAGGTGCAAAAAGCATAATTACTATAACCATATAATCCGAGGTTCTGATCAGCCAGCGAATTACGTATTGTCCAATTGCTGGCTGCCCCCCGTTTTCGTTAACCACCCTTATACGCATAATTCTTTTCCCAATACTTTGCCCGTTCATCAGGATCTCGCAAACAAGATGGTAGGTTAGGTATGGAATGATCAGGAGCATAAACAGGGCCCATGCTGTTTCATCACCTCCTCTTGAAATTGAACTCAAAAACCGGGTAGCTACAATCATATAAATTATCAGTACAATGGTGTCCAGGAGCCATGCCAGCAGCCTTTTATAGAATGGCGCAGCTTCAAATTCAAGGTCAATATTAAAATTGGTAGTTACTCTTATGATTGACATGGTGGTAGTTACAATGAAAAGTTTAAACTTATTTTTCAATCCTGCTAT
>DAIQPL010000072.1:0-15337 GCA_036787395.1 Flavisolibacter sp.
TGAGAACTATAAAGAGAAGATGACGGCGGTAGAAGAAGAGACAGTGGAGCATTTTGTGCATGAACATGCACACTAAATGAAAAAGTCAAAATTGAAAAGTAAAAGAACGCTGGCATTTTGGCTTTTGAATTTTAAATTTTTGAATTAACAATTATGGCTATAAAAAAATTTGTTGTAGGCTGTTTTGATGACGAGCAGGTTCTGTTTCCTGCCGTGAAGAGTGTGCGTAAGGCTGGCTATAAGATTCATGATGTATATACGCCCATGCCTATACATGGACTGGATGCAGCAATGGGGCTACGGGATACCAGTTTGCATACGGCAGGATTTATTTATGGTATTGCCGGTTTAGCTACAGCCTTCGGCTTTATTACCTGGGTATTTACTACAGACTGGCCTATGAATATAGGTGGTAAGCCGTTCTTTTCGTTACCGGCATGGATACCAATCATGTTTGAATTAACCGTGTTGTTTGCGTCTGTAGGTATGGTACTTACATTTTGCTACCTGTGTCAAATGGCGCCTTTTGTAAAGAAAGACCATTTTCATCCTCGCTCGACCGATGATCTTTTTGTAATGGCTATTGAGTGCACTGACAAAACAAATGAAGCAGAAGTAAGCCAGTACCTGCAAAACATAGGAGCTGTAGAAGTGAACACCCAACTAAAAGAAACCGGTTGGTGGATTGGGCGATATGACCAGGAAGAAAGGTTGTACAAAAACGAAGTAGAAGCAGTTAGTTAACTATAATTATTACTTAGATGAAAAAATTTGTAATTGCTGCAGGATGTTTAGCCATAAGCTTTGGTTTTATGGGCTGCGGTGGTGCACACGGAGATGATCCCGGCGAATCTTATATGCCCGATATGTATTATGCCCGTGCCTATGAAGCATATGGATATAATAATGTGCATGGCGAGTATGATAGCTTAAGGAGAAGAGGTATTACTTACACTGGCTTGCCTGTTGATGGTACGGTTGCCCGTGGGGATATGGGATCATATCACCTGACAAATGATTCAGCAGGGTTGAAGGCAGCCAATGCTTTGAGAAGTCCTTTAGATACAACGGCATTAGCAAGGGTTAGTTTGAAGGAGGCCGAAAGATTATACCTTATTAATTGCGGCATCTGCCATGGAACTGCTTTAGATGGTAACGGACCTTTGTGGAATGGTGGTAATGGAGCTTATCCCGCTGCACCAAGGCCTTTAAATGCTGACTACGCGAAAAACTTAAGTGATGGACATTATTTCCATGTCATCACTTTCGGTAAAGGCGCTATGGGAAGTTATGCTTCTCAATTGAGGCCCGAGCAACGGTGGTGGGTGATAAGCTATATCAGGTCTAAACAAGGCCTGGCCGGAGGCGGTTCAATAAAGGTAGATACAACTGCTGCCAGTGCTAACGCTACCACTGCACCTTCGATGGATGTGCCGCATCCGCCAATTGCAGAAGATAAAAAACAATAGTGATTGATAAAAAAACTGTAATGACAATCAGAGAACAATACGCAATACCAAAAAAATATAACACCTTATCGCTGGCTTTGATGGCGGTGGGTTTGCTGTCGATCATCATTTTATTTATTACCCATGGATCAAAAAGCGGCGAGGAAAATGAGGCAGTGAGAGCCAGGTTCTGGGCTTCTCTTTTACAAAACAGTGTTTATTTTTTGTTGATTACAAATGCCGCCATGTTCTTCATTTGTGCCACCACCTTAATGTGGGGCGGCTGGCAAATGGCGTTCAGAAGAGTAACCGAAGCTATTTCTGCTTGTGTGCCGGTAATAGGAATCATTACCCTGGTAATTTTATTAGCCATTGTTTTTGGTGGCGATCACGCCATCTATCACTGGACAGATACAGAGCATGTAAAGCACGACCCTATCTTACTGGGTAAATCAGGATTTTTAAATAAAACTTTCTTTACTGTATGGAGCATTATTACCATTGCCGCCTGGTCATGGATAGGAATGAAGATGCGCCGCATATCCCGCAGTATAGACAATCAAAAGCTCAGTCTGGAAGGAGCAAAAAAATATATGTGGGATAACACGGTGTGGTCAGGAATATACATGGTTTTGTTTGGGCTCACTGTTATGTCATCCATACCCTGGTTTTGGCTGATGAGTATTGATGCACACTGGTATTCTACTATGTACAGCTGGTACACTTTCGCCAGTACTTTTGTGGCAGGTATAGCCCTGATCACTCTTTTCGTTGTGTTCCTGAAGAACAACAATTATTTGGAACTGGTGAACCGGGAGCATATTCATGACCTTGGAAAGTTCATGTTTGCTTTTTCTATCTTCTGGACATACCTGTGGTTTTCGCAGTTTATGTTGATCTGGTATGCTAACATTCCTGAAGAAACGGTTTATTATAAAGTTCGCATGCAAGGCCCTTACAGGGGTATCTTCTTCCTGAACCTCATCATTAACTTCTTAGCACCAATATTGATACTGATGAAGAGAGGTTCAAAAAGAAATTATGGGACGGTGACGATGATGTGTGTGCTGATTTTGTTTGGCCACTGGCTTGATTTCTTTCAAATGGTAATGCCAGGTCCATTAACCAACCCGGCAAACAAACTTACTTACGTACCCTTTATGTTAGCAGACTTTGGAGTGGCATTAGGCTTTATTGGGTTAATCATGTTCGTTACTGTACGGGCACTTGCTAAATATCCTTTACTTGCAAAGAATCATCCGTTCCTGAAAGAGAGTATTATTCATCACACGTAGAAACGAAGAAGACTCCGGAGTTTTTAAAAACGTCGGGGTCTACAAAACATATAGAATATGTCAACTATCTGGATACTTATAGCATTTTTATTAGGCTTTGTCATTGTCTTTCAAATAGCCAAGGCAAGTGAGTATGTAGCTATACTAAGGGGCGAGGATAGAACCCGTAAAGAATCTAACAGGATCAATGCATTTTTGCTGTTAGCTTTTTTAGTGATTGGATTGTTTGGCGTTTGGTATTGCAATGAAACATTAAAAGGTAAAATTCTTCCCGAAGCGGCTTCTGACCACGGTGAAAGAATTGACACCATGATCTGGATAACGCTAGGCATCACTTTCTTTGTTTTTTTAATCACACAAATACTTTTGTTCTGGTTTGCTTTTAAATACCAGGAGAAAGACGACCAAAAAGCCTATTATTTCCCGCATGATAACAGGCTGGAAGTTATCTGGACCGTGATTCCTGCCATTGTACTAACAGTACTGGTAGGCTTTGGTTTATACTATTGGTTCCAGATTACTGGTGAAGCGCCAAAAGATGCACAGGTAGTGGAAGTAACTGGCAAACAATTCGCGTGGGAATTTCGCTACCCGGGTAAAGACGGAAAATTTGGAAGGCGATATTTTAAGGAAATAAATGAATCCAAGGGAAATCCTTTAGGACAAATATGGAGTGATCCCGACAATCATGACGATATCTATGTTTCCCAGGAAATGCATATTGCCGTAAATAAACCGGTAAAGCTTATCATCAATGCTAAAGATGTCATTCATGATGTAGGCCTGGCGCATTTTAGAATGAAAATGGATGCAGTGCCCGGGATGCCCACTACCATGTGGTTCACGCCAAAGTACACGACACGGCAAATGAGAGAAAAGTACGGTGAAGATTTTAATTACGAAATCTCATGTGACCAGATGTGCGGTAAGGGCCACTATGGCATGAGGGGTACGATAGTAGTGGAATCACAGGCTGAATTTAAAGTATGGCTGGCAAAACAAACGCCAACCTATGTTGCAGCTCATGGCGGAGGAGCAGCACCTGCAACAACACCGGCTGCAACGCCTTCCAAAACCGATTCAACTGCCAACGGAGGAAACGCAATAAAAACAAGTCATTAATCCGGAAGGATAAAAATTATTTGATATGAGCAACGATCAGACAATACATGTGCATGAAGGGGCGGCGGGCACACATGAAGTACATCATCATGATGGAAATGGACACCACCATCATAAACAAAACTTTGTTACTAAATATATTTTTAGCCAGGACCATAAGACCATAGGCAAACAATTCCTGATCACAGGCATTATGTGGGCAGTTATTGGCGCCCTGTTCTCCGTGCTGTTCCGTTTACAATTGGGTTTTCCTGACCAAACATTTCCTATCCTTGAAACATTTTTTGGTAAATGGGCTAAAGGAGGAAGGATTGACCCTGAATTTTACTACGCTTTAATTACTATGCACGGAACTATTTTGGTGTTCTTTGTATTGACAGCAGGATTGAGTGGAACATTTGCTAACCTCTTGATTCCCCTGCAAGTGGGAGCAAGAGATATGGCATCACCCTTCATGAACATGCTTTCTTACTGGTTTTTCTTTATGGCGAGCGTAGTGATGATGAGCTCTTTGTTTGTAGAGACAGGACCAGCGAGTGGCGGATGGACATCTTATCCTCCTTTGAGTGCTTTGAAAGATGCAGCTTCTGGGTCGAAAACCGGTATGGACCTTTGGATCGTAAGTATGGCTTTGTTTGTGGTATCTTCTTTACTAGGTGGTTTAAATTATATCGCTACCATCCTGAACATGCGTACAAAAGGAATGAGCATGACCCGTTTGCCATTAACCATTTGGGGCTTGTTTTTTACGGCTATCTTAGGTGTGCTTTCTTTTCCTGTATTATTATCCGGCTTTATTTTATTGTTATTTGATCGTCATTTAGGAACCAGTTTCTATCTCAGTGATATTTACGTGGCGGGCAAAATTTTACCAAATGAAGGCGGTAGCGCTGTTTTGTACCAACACTTATTTTGGTTTTTAGGCCACCCGGAGGTGTACATCATTATTTTGCCGGCGATGGGTATGGTATCAGAGATCATGAGTGTAAACTCGCGCAAGCCGATCTTTGGTTACATGGCAATGGTAGGTTCATTATTTGCGATTGCCATTCTGGCCTTCCTGGTTTGGGCGCATCATATGTTTGTTACAGGTATGAACCCCTTCCTGGGATCGGTTTTCGTGCTACTGACATTGCTGATTGCGATACCTTCAGCCATCAAAGTATTTAACTGGATTACTACTATATGGAGGGGCAACATACGGTTCACACCTGCCATGCTTTTTGCCATTGGATTTGTGAGCTTGTTTATCTCCGGTGGTTTAACTGGTATTTGGGTAGGCAATTCTACTATCGACATCCATGTTCATGATACTTATTTCGTGGTTGCCCACTTCCACATTGTAATGGGTGTATCGGCTTTCTTTGGAATGTTTGCCGGTGTTTACCACTGGTTTCCAAAAATGTTTGGCCGTTATTTAAATAACACCTTAGGCTATATCCATTTTTGGATAACGCTGGCAGGTGCTTATTTGATTTTTTGGCCTATGCATTACATGGGATTAGCTGGTGTGCCACGTCGCTACCTGGATTTCACTTTGTGGTCTACTTTCAACAAATTTGACAGCCTGAATAAAATGATCTCTGTAGTTACAATCATTGTCTTTGCCGTAAACCTCATGTTTGTCTTCAATTTCTTCTACTCCATTTTCAAAGGAAGAAAACTTAGGACAACCAATCCATGGAATTCAAATACCCTGGAATGGACAACTCCTATCAATCCGGGTCATGGTAACTGGGAAGGTGATATTCCTGAAGTGCACCGCTGGCCCTATGATTATGGCAAGGATGGAAGAGATTTCATTCCACAAACAGAACCGGTGAAACCTGGAGAAACAGGACATTAAAATTTGAGAGGGTGATAAGTTGAAAGGTTAAGCATTGGAAACAAAGCGCTTGACAACAAACTATTAACCGAAAGAATAAAATATAGTTTTTTGAAATAAAAGGTGTTTGCAGGCACTGTAAACAAATGCGTAGAAATGGGTCATTCGGACGGAGTAGCGAACAACGGGAAAAACAATAAGCTCAAGGATTACTTTCAGCTTACCAAGCCTTCGCTTAGTATTATGGTCGTTTTTTCCAGTGTTGTGAGTTATCTCTTGGCTCCAAAAGTTGTGGAGTACGACTGGCTCATGATCGCATTATTGTTTGCGGGTGGTTTTTTGGTAACAGGAAGTGCTAATGCCATTAACCAGGCCCTTGAAAAAGATACAGATGCCGTAATGAAGCGCACTGCCGCAAGGCCGGTAGCTTCTGGCAGAATGAGCGTAACAGAAGCATGGGCTTTTGCCATCATCACAGGCATAGCTGGTGTTTTTATTCTCTGGTATTTTTTTAATGGGCTGAGTGCGGGCCTGGCAGCATTTAGTTTGTTTTTATATGCGTTTGTGTACACGCCGCTAAAAAAGCTAAATGCCATAGCCGTATTGGTGGGAGCATTTCCTGGAGCTTTGCCTTGTTTGATTGGCTGGGCTGCAGGTAATGATGCGATCTTTGAAAATGGTCATGGCTGGAAAGATTACGGTGGCTGGATTCTTTTTTCAATCCAGTTCCTTTGGCAGTTTCCGCATTTCTGGGCTATAGCCTGGATTGCTCATAAAGATTATTCCGGTGCCGGTTTTAAACTATTGCCAACAGAAAAGGGACCGACCAAATACACCGCATTGCAAACTATTGTTTATGCACTTTTGCTGATACCGGTTTGTTCTTTGCCCTACCTAATCAATATGTCAGGAATGACAAGTTTGATAGTAGTAATGGTAGCTAACCTTTTCCTTGTAGCCCAATGTATAAGGTTATACAATGAGATGGATGCAAAAGCTGCAAGAAGGGTAATGTTCAGTAGTTATATTTATTTGCCCATAGTATTGCTGGCATTGTTAGCGGACAAGGTTTGAGTGGAGGTTAACCAGGACGAACATTGTAGATGGAAAAAGAAAATGGGTGTTTATTCTTTTGCGGCCCTGTTGAGGCTGAACGTAAATGATGACTGAGTGAACATTCTATAGAGTGTGAAGACGGAATATATTAAGTAATGTAGAAAATGTATAAGAGTGCGACGCAACAGGAGCTTTATAGTAGCAATGTTGTTTAGTACAAAAAATATAAAAGCGAAATGGATATAGTGAGCACACAACAACAAAATAAAATTCATCCACACAAGTTTGCCATGTGGGTTGCTATAGCCAGCATCCTTATGATGTTTGCCGGCCTTACCAGCGCCTATATTGTAAAAAGCGGACAAGCCAACTGGCAGGAAGTAAGAACGCCAAATATATTTTGGTTTTCCACGGCAGTACTGGTTATAAGCAGTATAACCATGCAAACTGCTTTAAGAGCTATTAAGCATCGCGCCATGGGCCAATACCGGTCTTTACTGTTATTGACATTGGTACTGGGAATTGTTTTCGTGGTGTTGCAATACATTGGCTTCAGGTGGCTATGGAGCCATGGAGTGCATTTTGAAGGAGCCGGCGCAGGACAGTTCTTATATATCATTTTCGGACTGCATGCAGTGCACGTGTTGGGAGGAATTATTGCTCTAACCGTTATGTTGATCAAGCAATATATAGGCAAAGTAAGAAGCTATAACACTACAGCAGCAGAAGTGATGAGTACCTACTGGCATTTTGTAGATGTGTTATGGATTTATTTATTGATCTTTTTTATTTGGATAGGATAAAAAAGTTTCTGGTTTTTTGTTTTTGGTTTTTCAAGTGGATCATTTTTACACCCTGGCAACCAACCATGAGCATTGACCGCAGGCAAAATATAAATGAAGTGAAGGTTTTAGTTAGTTAACTACAAACCTCAAACTATAAACTATAAACTTGAATATGGCAACAACTGCTGTCGCAACAAAAAGTAATTGGTGGAATGGAGGTAAAAGTCCATTCAATGTTGAGTATGGAAAGCTCATGATGTGGTATTTTTTAATGAGTGACGCCTTTACCTTCGGAGCGTTTTTGATCTCTTATGGTACTATACGCTTTTCACAAAATTTTTGGCCTGATCCTAACGTAGTATTCAACGCATTTCCTGGTGCTGGTCATACCAACCTGCCCCTGGCCTTTGTGAGTGTGATGACCTTCATTTTGATTATTAGCTCTGTTACTATGGTTTTAGCCGTACATGCAGGTCATAACAATGATAAAAAAGGGGTGATGAAATGGCTGGCATGGACTATTGTTGGAGGATTGGCATTTTTAGGTTGCCAGGCCTGGGAATGGGCGCACTTACTTACCGGGGAGCATGCTGTGCTGGTAGGTAATCAATTAGATATTATGCCGCAAACAACACATGTAAATCCATGGGGACAATTAGTTGATCCGTCAGTTGCTGCCAATGCATTACAAAACACTTCGCATGAGGGTTTGATAAAACTGGTAAGTGCACACCATCACGATTTGGGCCACCATCAAATAGCAGCTATGAGTGATCAGCAGCTACGGGGCATGATTGACGTAGCGGAATTGCATGTAAGAGAAACGGGGCCTGTGGCTTTTGGTGGATTTTTCTTTGGCATTACCGGTTTTCATGGCTTCCACGTATTTTCCGGTGTTATCATTAACATTGTAATGTTGCTAATGACAAAAAATAATGTATTTGCCAACAGGGGTCATTACCTGATGATAGAAAAAGGTGGTTTATACTGGCATTTTGTAGACCTGGTTTGGGTATTTGTATTCCTTTGCTTTTATCTAATTTAATTTCAACAACAAATTATGGATCAACATACACCGTCGGAAGTAACATTTCATCATCACACAGAGGATGTAGAGTTTAAAAAGAGGGTTCGTAAAACAACCATCCTGTTATCGATTATTACAATTATAGAACTGGCTATAGGATTGACCATTTACACTTTGCATAAGGGCGAACATCCTAACCCATTTTTGGTTCTCACTTTCAAAGGTGTGGTATGTATTTTAACGCTGGCTAAAGCGTTTTACATTGTAAGTGTGTTTATGCACCTGGGCGACGAGATCAGGAATATGATCATGACAGTTGTTGTTCCGCTTATGCTTTTTGTTTGGTTTATAGGCGCGTTTTTGTGGGACGGCAACTCGTACAGAACAATGCGCAACCGTTACGATAAGTATAAGATGGAACGAACCATGCCAAGACCTTTAAAACATGGTGATACTTCGCAGCATGGGTTTGGCGGTTAATGTCCTGTTATATTGAAATTGTTTAGCCACCGTCAGCATAATTTTGCGACGGTGGTTTTTTTTACCACGAATTGACGTATGCTCACTTCTACAATTCTTAATTCGTGGCCCAAATTCGTGTTATGAGTAAGAAAGCTCTTTATGGTATTTTGTTAGCTGTTCTGTTACCCCTCGTTTGCTATTTTCTTTTGAAAAGGGCTACCGACGGAGCAACTGTGATGCCACGGCATTATATTCCTGATTCTGTGGTTACAAAAACAAAAAATGGTAAACAATATGACGATACAGTGTGGCACCGACTTCCCGACATTCATCTTACAAATCAATTAGGAAACAAAATTTCCTGGAAAAACTTAGAAGGGAAAATTGTTGTTGCTGATTTCTTTTTTACACATTGCCCAACCATTTGCCCTACCATGACCTATAATATGAAACGCCTGCAGGAGGGTATTAAAAGCAATGAGAAAGTAGGCAACCGCGATGCAGATTTCATTCAATTACTTTCTTTCAGTATTGACCCGGAGAGAGATAGCGTTGCTCAATTGAAAAAATGGGCAGACCGTTTCCAGATCGATCCTCAAAACTGGTGGTTGTTAACGGGTGACCGGAAAGCTATTTATGACTTTTCTATCAATGACATGAAATTGCTGGCACAGAACGGCGGGCCTGTTGATTCTGATTTTTTGCATACCGATTTTTTTGTTCTCATTGACAAGAACCGGAGTATAAGGGGTTATTATCATGGGCTAGACACGAACGCTTTATCGCGTCTTTCAGAAGATATTGTTTTGCTGACCCTCGAAAAAGATCCAAAACGAAAATTTTTCCTCGCCGGTAAATTGGAACTGATTGCCGTTGTTTTTGCAATAGCGGCTATAGGTGTCATTATTCTTATACGGTTTTTAAAAAAAGAGAATAGAGCATGAATCTTATTATTCAAAAAAATGACCGCAAAGCTTCGATACTGATTATTGCTTTTTCTGTTTTTATTTTTGTTGCTGTTACCGTTTTAGAACGAGTAACACTGAATGTTGACCTGGGGTTTAATCCTCATTTTTTTGCACAGATCAATGCAGCCATCAATTCTATCGTTTCTGTATTATTAGTAACTGGTTTGATAGCGGCAAAGAAACGCAGTTATACTACGCATAAAAATATTATGCTTACGGCTATCCTTCTTTCTGTTATATTTCTCATATTCTATATCCTTCACCATTTATTTGCGGGTTCAACATTGTTTGGTGATGCAGACAAAAATGGAATTGTAGATGCGTCGGAAAGAGCTGTAGTGGGAGCCAGGCGTTATCTCTATTTCTTTTTATTGGGCACGCATATCCTGCTGGCGGGAATTTCTCTCCCTTTTATTTTGTTTACGGCGTACAGGGCTTTGATCAATGAAAATGCAAGACATAGAAAGATTGCAAAAATTACCTGGCCATTGTGGTTTTATGTAGCTGTAACCGGTCCCATTGTGTACCTGATGATCAGCAAATATTATTAAGCTTATTTATTTTTTATTTGTAGTTCCCGCCAGGCGGTAGTACCATCTTCTTCCCGGGTGAAAACAATTTCATTAGATTGTTGTAACACAATTTCAGCGGTAGTATAAATGATGGTTCCATCAAGGAGGTGGCCTCCAATGTTTTGGCCTGCGCTATCGCTAATGCCGATGTGCAGATGACAACCATTTACCGAAAGTGTTCCGCTTAGACTTATAATTTCAAAGTGACCGCTGGCTTTTGATCCATTAGGTTGATTAGCAAATCTTATGTGATAGTCCGTTACACTTCCTACACAAGTAAGTATCCACCCGGCTTCAATAGAATTAGTTTCTACAAAAGCCAGTATTGCTTTTTTAAGATCCTGGCCGGGCTTTAGTCTTAACGCATATGTTTTGGTCATGAGTTTATAGCATAATGATAAAATAAGAGAGGCTATAAAATTAGCTGCCAAAGTACAAACGCTCATTTTAGAGTCGACAATTCCCATAGTAAAATCGCACCCGGGTTTTTCTAAAGTGAATTATAAAAGCTCTGTGAGAGGAGCATTGATCCATTTCTTGGCAGTGGACATAGCTATAGAGTTCTTATTGCATCTCCCGGAAAAGAGTGTTATTTTTCGGCCCACTAAACACCATCCAATTCTTATGAGAAAGATTTTAAAATACACAGGCATAAGCATTCTTGCACTTATACTCCTCGCCTTTTTTCTTCCCATTGTTTTTAAAGGAAAAATTGTAAAAATAGTTAAAACAGAAATCAATAAAAACCTGGAGGCTAAAGTAGACTTTAAGGATGTTAGCCTGTCTTTGTTTCGTCATTTTCCCAAATTGTCTATAGGATTGGAAGATATTTCTGTAACGGGTATTCATTCTTTTGAAGGTGATACCCTGTTAAGTGCATCAACTGTGGATGCTTCGGTAAACATCATGAGCTTATTCAGTGGCAAGGATATGAAAGTGTACGGAGTTTACTTCGAGTCGCCACGCATTCATGCACTGGTAAATAGAGAAGGCAAGGCAAATTGGGAAATTACCAAAGAAGATACGTCTACTTCTGCTGGTGAAACCTCTCCTTTTGAAGTAAAACTGGAAAAGTATGCTATCAAAAATGGCTATGTTTTTTATAAGGACGAAAGCAGTGATATGCGTGCTGAAATTGCAGGCCTTGATCACGAAGGAAGCGGCAACTTTACACAGGATATCTTTACACTTACAACTAAAACAAAGGCTAACACTGCTAATTTCAGTTATGCCAATATCCCTTACCTGGTAAATGCACAAACAGGAGTGGACGCTGACTTCGAGATCTCCTCTAAAACCAGTAAGTATTCTTTTAAAAATGCTGCCATTGTTGTGAATGACCTGAAGTTGATAGCCGATGGCTTTATGCAATTGGATAATGATAGCACGTATAGCATGGATATAAAATTTGACGCTCCCTCCAATGAGTTTAAAAATATTTTGTCCTTAGTGCCCTCAATTTATAAATCCGATTTTGATAAACTAAAAACCAGTGGTACAGCCGGTTTCAAAGGGTTTGTAAAGGGTGTTTACAGTCCTACACAAATTCCAGCCTACAAAGTTGACCTGAACATTAAAGATGGTTTTTTTCAATATCCTGATCTGCCGCAGCCTGTAAAAAATGTACAGGTCACAGCGCAAATTGCCAACCCCGATGGCGTCATGGATCATACAGTTGTAGACATTACTAAGGGCCACGTGGAAATGGGAGCCGAACCATTTGATTTTAAAATCTTTTTTAAAAATCCCGAGACAACCAGGTATATAGATGCCGTGGTAAAAGGCAAGCTCAATCTGGCCGAAGTAACAAAATTTGTGAAGCTGGACGCAGGTACCAAACTCTCTGGGACGGTGCTAGCTGATGCTTTTGCCAAAGGGTCTTTATCGGCTATAGAACAACACAAAGGTCCATTTACCGCAGGTGGTTTTTTTGATATCCGCAATTTATATTATGCTTCTAAAGACTTTCCGCAACCTATCCAGAACGGAAATTTCAAAATACAATTTGAAAACAATGGAGGAATAGCAGATGCCACCACTGTAAATGTTACCTCTGGCCATGTTGAAGTGGGAAAAGATCCGTTTGATTTTACACTAAAATTAAGCAGGCCTGTTTCTGCTATGGATTTTATTGGAACAGCCAAAGGCAAACTGACGTTGGATAACATAAAGCAGTTTGTGGTATTAGAGCCAGGCACCAGCATTAAAGGTTTACTTGATGCCGATGTAAGTTTTAGTGGAAGCAAGGCTGATATTGATAAGAAGAACTATGAGCGAATTAATACCACCGGAGTAATAAATTTAACCGGCATAAACTATGTTTCGAAAGACTATCCAACTGGTGTACAAATTCAAACAGCCCAGTTTAAGTTCAATCCGCAGAACGTTGCCCTGAATAATTTTGATGGCCGTTTTCAGAGCACACATTTCACAGCAAATGGCGTATTGAACAATATGATTGGTTATGCGCTTCGCAACCAGGAACTGGGAGGAACTATTAATGTAGCTGCTGATAAGATTAACCTGAACGACTGGATGGGAACAGATACAGCTGTTTCTGCAAGCACTTCAACCCCCGAGCCCTTTCTGGTACCGGCCAACATGAACATAACGGTAAATGCCAAAGCAGATGATGTTCAATACGACAAGGTAAATTATAAGAACGTAAGAGGAAGCTTGTTGTTAAAAGAGGAAACTGTAAAGCTGCAAAATGTGCAAACAGAAGCATTGGATGGAACTATAGCCTTTGATGGTTCGTATAGCACTAAACTCAATAAAACAAAACCAGACATTAGCCTTAGCTATAACATTAAAGATGTAGATGTTCAAAAAGCTTTTAATGCTTTTAACACCGTGCAAAAATTAATGCCTGTTGGAAAGTTTTTATCAGGTAAAGTAACCTCTCAATTCAGCATGGTTGGCAAGTTGAATGGCGATATGTTTCCCGATCTAGCCAGTCTTACGGGTAATGGTAATCTATTGTTGATACAAGGTGTACTCAGCAAGTTCCAGCCTTTGGAAAAATTATCTTCTACATTAAATGTGGCAGAGTTAAAAGACGTTAGCCTCAAAGACATCAAGAGCCATTTTGAATTTGCCAATGGCAAAGTGTTGGTAAAACCATTTAACCTGAAAGTAAAAGACATTGACATGCAGATTGGTGGCATGCACGGTTTTGACCAGGCCATAGACTATATTATAGGAATGAAGGTGCCACGTAAATATTTAGGGGCCAGTGGCAACGCCTTAGTGAATAACCTGGCAGCACAAGCTACCAGTAAAGGCATACCGGTAAATATTTCTGACGTAGTGGATCTGAATGTAAAAATGGGCGGTACCATTAGTAATCCTGTGCTGAAAACCGATTTGAAGCAGGCAGCCGGCGATGTAACGAAAGAATTAAAACAACAGGCGACTGCATTTGTGCAACAGAAAACAGAAGACACAAAACAAACACTGAAAGATTCTATTACAGTAGTAAAAAAGCAGGTAATGGAAGATGTAAAAAGTGAATTGACAAAGAAATTTATTGGCGGCAAAGATTCTGCTAACAAAGGAGCTTCTTTACAGGATACGAAGGAAAAAGCATCGGAAACCCTGAAGAATACATTTGGAGGTTTATTTAAAAAGAAAAAACCTGCGGTGGCGGACACCACAAAAAAAGATAACAAGTAGATAAATGCGCTCAAAGCGTAGTCATCTTTAATCTTTCACTGGCTTAACGTAGTATTGCTTTCTTAAAATTGTAAGAAAGCCAGATTGAGTAATGAATAAAAAAGACATTTCCATTGCCACCATTACATGGGCAAGAAATGAGCAGGAGGAAGCCTTACTACGACGGGCATTAGAGCAACTTGCTAAGATGGAAATCCCTGTTTTTATCTCTGATGGTGGTTCGGGTGCTGCTTTTTTAGCTTTCCTCAAAGATTTTTCAAATTTTTTCTTATTGGATCCAGGCTCAAGAGGAGTTTGGCCGCAGGCCAAAAACAGTTTGTCATATGCTTATAAGACTGGCTCCAAATTCATATTTTATACCGAGCCTGATAAGTTGGATTTTTTTGCTACTTCATTACCGTTGATGTTAAATAATATATCGGTTGATGAACAAACGGGGGTTGTAATTGCTTCCCGGTCAACGAAAGGGTTTGCTACTTTTCCCCCGTTCCAACAAATGACAGAAACTACCATAAATAATTGCTGTGCAGAGATTACAGGAAAAACATTTGATTATACCTATGGCCCTTTCTTGCTGAACAGGGAATTGGTACCCTACCTGGGAGAATTGCCGCAGCATATTGGCTGGGGCTGGAGGCCTTTTGCTTTTTGCCTGGCGCATCGGCTGGGCTATAAGGTAGAGAATTTTGCAGACGACTTCTACTGTCCTCCTGACCAGCAGCAAGACAATAGTAAGGAGCGGATTTACCGGATGTCTCAGTTGAGTCAGAATATAGAAGGCATAGCACTTGCTGCTTCTGTTAAGATAGATCGGTAAATGCAAATTAGTGCAGGTCATACTGCTTTAGAAACTCTCTGGTCCAGATTCTGATAACTCCGTTTTTTGCGTTTGAGCCATAGATAGGTTCGGAAGAAGGACTACTAATCATGTGAATAGCATAAACATCATAAGGTCTTAATTTTTTTATATACTTCATTGCCTGGTGAGGAGGTATTTTTTGTAAATTGATATAAAGAGCCGGGTCTTTTGTATTGGACGCTGTATCTGAAAGGTTATTGTATTTATCAACAAACATTTTTTTTGCTGCTTCCAAAGTATCTT
>DAIQPL010000073.1:0-15275 GCA_036787395.1 Flavisolibacter sp.
TCCTTCCATGACTAATGGGTTTTTAATTGAGAAATAAAGTTAACGCATTTGCTCATACGCTGTTTCCCGGTTTACTGATTCGCGGCGTTCAATTGTTCCAGGTGTCTTTATTTTGCATAAATCAGTTTTAATGCAAATAACACCTGACAATAAATTGAAAAAGCTCATCATCATAGGGGACCGTGTACTCATTCGCCCTACCCGCGCCAACGAACGTACGCAAACCGGTTTATATCTTCCGCCTGGTGTACAGGAGAAGGAAAAAGTACAACAGGGATATATTATAAAAATCGGGCCCGGTTATGCTATACCTATACCGCCGGAAGAAGAGTCCTGGAAAGTGCACGAAGAACAGGTAAGATATGTGCCTTTGCAGGCCCGGGAAGGTGACCTGGCTATCTTTCTTTTAAGTGGTGCTACCGAGATTATGTACCAGGGAGAAAAATATTTTATTGTGCCGCAGGGTGCTATATTAATGTTGGAAAGGGAGGAAGATTTATAACACTCATGGATTTTGTTGTTATTGCATGCTTGCCCATATGGATTACTAATCACCGTTCAAAAGTCAACTAAACTATAAGTCAAAAGCTTATGTTCTTTATGCACAAGCTTGCCTGGATTGGGTCATTTGTTTTTGAACCCGGTTCAGCAGGTCATTGTAATCAAATGGCTTTTGCATAAAATCGTCAGCTCCTACATAAGTCATCAGCCCAAGTGTATTATCGTAACCCGACATCATAATAACACGTATGTTGCTTGTTTCTTCATCATTCTTGAGCTTGTTGCAAAATTCCCTGCCATCTTCATCAGAAATGAATACATCCATCAAAATGAGAGCCGGCTTGTGGATTTTTATTTTTTGTGTAGCTTCTTCAGTGCAGCAGGCTAACACAGTTTCATAGCCCTGACCTTTCAGAATGATCTGTATAATTTGAAGTAGATCTTTATTGTCATCGAGCAAAAGGATCTTTTGATTGGTATACACGGCATTTGGTTTGCCCTGTATATTCAAATATCTTTCCAAAAATTAAAACTATTGTAAACCAACGTTTTATATCTCATGGGTGGAATACCTGGAAAGTATTTCAATTACTTTTTTTGTAAATTCTGAATAGTGATCCGGTTTGGTGATGTATTGTACATTATAAAGCTCGAAGTATCTTTTATCCGTAGTACTGGAAGATGTCGTGAAAACAACCAGGGGAATAATACTGAGTTCCTTATCGGCTTTAATTAGTTGAATCGTCTTTCTGCCATCCATTTTAGGCATATTAATATCCATGATAATAAGGCTCGGAATTACACCATTAGCTTTTGCTTTGTTTAACCAGTTTATTGCCTGTTCACCATCTTTTGCTTCTACTACTTCAAAAGGTGTTTCGTGGCCACGGATTGCTTCCCGCATAAATCCCAGGTCATCCATATCATCATCAATACAAAGTATAGTAGGATGTAAAGCCATTCCTGCAAATCTAAAGAAAGCGAGCACAGCTTTATCTTGTAATTACGCACATAGGTAAGCATTACTGTGGGTTTAAGCACCTGCCTCTATTGCATGGATAATAGCTTCAGCAGTTTCTCTATGCCAGGGATTGACCTCCCAGTTCTTTTCAATTCTTTCCAGGTAAATAGTTTCGGGAATTTCTTTTCTTTTTTCTCCCCCGCTACGCAATAAGGCTTTATACTGTGTTTCTGACAGTTGACTCACGTGGTATGACAACAAAGATCCATTTATCGATAATACACAAACAAATTCCATGACTCACTTTCATCTTTATAAATCAGCCAAATGAACCGCAAGCATTATACCTTTCAAGTTGCCGGGACTGTTTAATTTTTAAAGAAATTATTGAAGTGTGACATGAACAGTTATTTGTTCTTTAGCACGTAGTTCCAAACTTAAGAACGTTCACTTCTTTTTCCTTTATTTTGGACTATGGCAAAAGAACAATTCCTGGAAGCTGTTAATAACGGTTATCGCTTCAAAGGAGAAGCAATAAAAATAGGTCGAGCAATGCTTGAAGGACAGGTGGTTGAAGGCGCTGACATTTATCTTCCGTTAAAAACCATGAACCGTCATGGTTTAATAGCTGGCGCTACTGGTACCGGCAAAACGAAAACACTTCAGATGATAAGTGAAGGGTTGAGTGAGGCCAGTGTTCCTGTGTTGTTGCTAGATATCAAAGGCGACCTGAGTGGCATTGCTTCACCCGGTGTATCGAACGATAAAATTGCAGAACGGGCCAAGCTTTTGGGGCTTGAATATAAACCTCAAAACTACCCTGTTGAATTGCTGACCTTGAGTGATAAACCCGGTGTCAGGCTGCGGGCAACCGTCAGTGAATTCGGTCCTGTTTTACTTTCAAAAATTTTAGGGCTGAATGATACACAGGGAGGCATTGTAGCGCTCATATTTAAATATTGTGACGACAACAAGCTGCCTCTTCTTGACCTCAAAGATTTCATAAAAGTGCTGCAATATGTGACGGCTGAGGGAAAGGTGGAAATTGAAAAAGCATATGGTAAAATATCTACCACTTCTACGGGAACAATTTTGCGGAAAGTGATCGAGCTGCAACAACAGGGCGCTGATGCTTTTTTTGGAGAGAAAAGTTTTGAAGTAGACGACCTGATGCGAGTAAGTAATGATGGCAGGGGTGTGATTTCTATTTTGCGAGTTACAGAATTACAGGATAGGCCTAAGCTTTTTTCTACTTTCATGCTGCAGTTGTTGGCTGAATTATATGCTTCATCGCCGGAAGAAGGGGACCTGGATAAACCCAAACTCGTTTTGTTCATTGATGAAGCGCACCTGGTTTTTAACGATGCTTCTGCAGTGCTGTTGCAGGAAATAGAAAATATTGTAAAGCTTATACGCTCAAAAGGAATAGGCGTTTTCTTTTGTACACAAAATCCTATGGATGTACCTGCCTCCGTTCTTTCACAATTAGGATTGAAAGTGCAGCATGCATTAAGAGCTTTCACAGCCATGGATAGGAAAGCAATTAAGCAGGCGGCAGAAAATTATCCTGAAACAAAGTTTTATGATGTTGACGAACTGCTTACTCAATTAGGTATTGGTGAGGCTTTTATCACCATGCTAAATGAAAAAGGAATTCCTACCCCATTAGTGCACACAATGTTGCGTCCGCCACAAAGCCGAATGGATGTTTTAACAGATGCAGAAGTGCAAAATCTTGTCATGACTTCGAAACTCGCAACTAAATATAACCAGCCGGTAGATTCGGAAAGTGCTTATGAAATACTAAACGCGAAAATTGAAGCAGCAGAGCAACGAACAGAAGAAATTAAACAGACGGAGCAACAGGCAAAAGTGGAGAAGGCAGCACAACGGGGAGTACCAAAAGAAAAAAGCTTCCTGGATAATCCTATAGTCAGAAGCGCAGGAAGAACAGCAGCAACGATGATTACAAGGTCTTTGTTAGGTGTGTTAGGTTTAGGTGGTAGCAGCCGGAGGAGAAAAAGTTTGTTTTGATATCAGCAATTATCCTGTAGTTAAAAATCCTTTTTCATTCATTTGTATCTTTTTTTCGGCCTGGAGAAATTGAATCACTTTCCAGGCTTTTTCTTTTTTTATTGTATTTATCTGTTCTAACAATTTGTCGATAGTCAAATTGCTGTTAGAAACATGGCTGATAATGACTGTTGAAATTTTATGAAACTCTTCTGCGGAAAGGTCAAGGCTTTTTCGCCGGAGACAATTATCACAAACACCACAGTCAACGGCTTTCGCGTCTCCAAAATATGTACTGATCAACTTACTTCGGCAGCCAGGCGTTTGAATGTATTCAATCATTTTTTTTGTGCGGGCCACAAATACATCTCTTCGTTTATAATAGGGCATCAGGTTAAAAGAAAGTTCTTCAGCTGCCACACGGTTCTTTCTAAAGATGATTTGTGGTTCATTGTTTTGAGGTACATATTGAATAATACCAAAAGAAGCAATTGTTTTTAATTGCAACTTAACGTCGATCTCATCTTTTTTTGACAGCCTTGATAATAAGACCTCTGAAATAAAAGCGGGAAAATCAAAGATTCCTTCATATGTGCGGAGCAATGTGGTTAACAAATTCTCGTGTTGCGGATGACTTTTTTGAAATTCATATAAACCATTTTTATTGGTGGTGAATACCAGAGTAGAAGGGGAAAAATTCTTTTCATTAAAATCCAGCCAGCCGTCACTTTCCAAAGCTTTCAATGCATATAAAACTTCATTGCTCGCTAACTTGAAATTGCGGACAAATTCATCAAAATGGAACGTATAACTTTTATCTTGACCTGAGTAAACAGGTATCTGCAGGTAATTAGCCAAAGAATGATAAACAGCCTTTATTTGTTCAAGTGTTGGATAACGAATAAGGTGCAAGAGTAATAATTCTTCCGTATCTCTTGTATCATACAATAAAACTGCATATGCTTTTTTCCCATCCCTGCCTGCACGACCGGCTTCCTGGTAATAATTTTCCAGGCAATCAGGACTATCCAAATGAATTACAGTTCTTACATCAGGTTTATCTATTCCCATACCAAAAGCATTGGTGCAAACGATCACCCGCACTTTATTGTTGATCCAATCCTGCTGCCTGCTGTTCCGTTCTTCCTGTTTCAGACCCGCATGGTAATTGGAAGCTGAAATGCCATGCATCTGCAACAGGCTGGCAATCTCCTGTGTACGTTTCCTGCTTTTGCAGTACACAATGGCAGTACCTGCAACTTTTTTTAGTATATCAACAAGCTTCGTAACTTTTGAATCGACTTTAAAAACGCTATAGGAAAGATTTTTTCGTTCAAATGATTGGCGAAAGAGATTCCACTTTGCTCCGGACTTTTCCTTATTCAATGGAAGTAGGGGCGAGGTCAGCCTTTCGCAAATGTCTTTTTGCACTTCTTCAGTAGCAGATGCAGTGAGTGCCAGAACAGGAACCTTGGGTAATTCTTTTCTTAATTCAGCAATACGTAAATAAGAAGGCCTGAAATCATAACCCCACTGCGAAATGCAATGCGCTTCATCAACGGCAATGAAGTTTACGTCAAGGGCAGGCAGGTATTCCCGGAACAAAGAAGTTTCCAAACGTTCGGGAGACACATAAAGGAATTTGAAATAACTATGGGTAGCATTTTGCAGTGTTTGAATTACATCGGCCTTTTGCATTCCTGAATGAATTAGCAAAGCGGGGATGCTTCTTTTTTTGAGGTTCTCAACCTGGTCTTTCATTAAAGCAATAAGTGGAGAAATAACAATACAAATTCCTTCTGTTGCTAATGCAGGCACCTGGAAACAAATAGATTTGCCACCACCGGTGGGAAGGATAGCTATTGTATCTTTCCCTGAAAGTATAGATTCAATGATTTCTTTTTGTAAAGGCCTGAATTCATCATAACCCCAATACTGCTTTAATATTGATTGCACATCCGCCATGAAATGCAACAATACGTATCATTTATCTTTTTTCAAGCCACCTAATATTTCGTAACAGGCAGAGGTGAGATCAGTTATTTCTGTACTACGGTCCAGGCCAGTAAACCCAACTTCAACCAGTACTTCCACTGCGGCATTAATTACTAACAAAGCATTCTGAATGGTTCCTAGTGCTTTCTTTTTTTTGTTTCTTTTTTTAAGAAAAGTCCCTTGTGCAATGTTTAAATGAATGGTTACTGCAGCAGTTCTTATATACTGGACGAGGTTTGTTTTTTCTTCAGCGGGAAGATCATGTGTGATCTCATAGCAGGCAACCACCAATTTTTTGGACAGATTATAAACGTCAAGAGCTCTATAAGGTGGCTGGACGGGCATGTTCGGATTAGCTTGGCTGCAGTGTGAAAGTAATCAATAAAAAAATGTAATAGAAACTTAGACTACCTTTTTCACAAATAGCCGCACAGAGTTGATACTCAACACAACGTCACTCAACGCCATTATTAAAGCACCATAAGTAGGCCCATAATGGCCCAGTAGACCAAGGGCCGCAATTGGGATGGCCACGATATTATAAGCAAAAGCCCAGAAGAGGTTTTGTTTTATAGTGAGATAAGTATGTCTTCCCAGCCCCAAAGCAGTAGGAAGTTTTTGAAGACCACTATTCATTAATACCACACTTGCGCTTTGCATAGCCAATTGCGACGCCTCGCTCATAGAAATTCCTATGGTGGCCTTGGCTAACGCTGGGGCATCGTTGATACCATCGCCTACCATAACGGTAGGAATTTGTTTTGTGAGTTCTTCAATTTTCTGCAGTTTCTGTTCAGGGCTTTGTTCAGCAATTACATAATCCATTCCTAAACTATCACCCAGGTCTTTTGTTTTTTTATAGCGGTCACCGCTCAGTAGAACTGTTTTAATTCCTTTTGACTGTAGAAAACGTATAACCTCTTTAGCCTCGGGTCTTAATTCATCTTTCATATCTACCCATCCTAGTAATTGATTGTTACGGATGACATAAAAGTTATGATTGTCTTCCTTCGTAAATTCTTCTGCTAATTTGTACGAACCGAGAGCATATTGATTACCTTCTTTATCTGCCGCAACCAAACCCTTGCCTTTTACTTCTTTTATACTGGCCCAGCGTATATCCTCTTTTGTTTTCCATTCACCAGCAATGCTTTTTGCTAAGGGGTGAGCAGAATATTTTTCAATAGAAAAAACAATTCGTTTAAACTCTTCTTCGCTCGTATTTTGAAAACTGAAGTTGGCAATTTGAAACTTACCAGTAGTAAGGGTTCCGGTTTTATCAAAAACAACTTGCTTAATGTCTTTAAAAAGTTCAAGACTTTTTGCATTGCGAAACAGTATGCCGTTCCTTGCACCCCGTCCTAATCCTACTGCGATTGCTGCCGGAGTAGCTAACCCCATAGCACATGGACAGGCAATCACTAATACAGCGATGCTTCTCAAAAGGGAAGGAGTGAATTCTTTCAAAATAATCCAGTTCGCCATTAAAGTGAATAGAGCAATTCCCAATACTACGGGTACAAAAATGGCGCTGATTTTATCTGCCATTTGCTGCATTGGTGGTTTCTCACCCTGTGCTTTTTTTACAAGAGCTAAAATATTAGACAATACCGTATCGTTTCCGGCAGCTGTTACTTGTGCTTTCAGGTTTCCTTCTTCTACAATGCTACCTCCAATGATATGGTCTTTTTGGTTTTTATGTAAAGGGACGCTTTCACCGGTAAGAATGGCTTCATTTACATGCGCTTCTCCCCATAAAATTTTACAATCGGCAGGCACTTGTTCGCCGGTTTTAATCAAAACAAGGTCGCCCACTTTTAACTGTGTGTTCTCAATAGGAAGGATCACTTCTTTATGATCGCCATCAAAAGCAATCATATTGGCCATTACTTTTTGGGACTTTACCAACGCTTTTAGCGAACGCTGGGTAGACTGTATGGAAGCATCTTCTAAGTAGTTGCCTAAAAAAACCAGTGTGATAATAGCAGCTGACGTTTCATAAAACAAATAGCCTTCACCCAGATTGAATAGAGTACCGATTAAACTATAAATAAATGCGGAAGCAGAGCCAATGGCAATGAGTACATTCATATTAGGCACTTTATTGCGAAGGCTTTTTATGGCTGAACGCCCGAAGAATCTCATACCAACTACAAATACAGGAAGCGTTAAAGCCAGTTGCACCCAGGGATTCACTAAAAAATGAATATGCACGCCCGGCACCATGTGCAGCATTAAAACCAAAGTAAATGGGAGGCAAAACCAAAAACGTTCAAGATTAGTGGATGGAAAAGGCTTTTTATTTTGTGTAAGTACGCCATTCGATTCTACTCTATAACCCAACGATTCTACTCCCTTTGCTAATTGTTGCTGAGTTTTTGATTCATTTAATTCAAAGGAAACATCGCCATCAATAGGGTTAACAACTACTCCTTTTGCTCCTTGTTGATGCAGGTATTTGTTTACTGTAAGAGCACAATTGGCACAAGTCATTCCTGTTACTTTCCATTGAACTTTTTCCATTCTATTGCTTAATTAATTCTTTTGCAAAGTTAGTTCTGTATCAAGGGGCTTGAAGGACGTCGAAACATTATCTTTTCAACTTCGTTGCAAACCGTTGTTAATTTTGTGAAATGATGTTTCAAATTTCTATAGAGAGTTTAAATGCTTTTGCAGCGCAGTTTTGGGGGTATGTAAAAGATGCAAAGGTTTTTGCATTCAATGGTGACATGGGTGCTGGAAAAACTACAGTTATTGAAGCTTTATGCCGGTATAAAGGTGTAGAAGACGCAATGGGAAGCCCAACGTTTTCTATTATTAATGAATATGTTTATTCTGAAAATGGAGAGGAGAAAATTATTTATCATATTGATCTTTACAGGTTAAAAAATGAACAGGAAATTATACAGGCCGGTATAGAGGATTGTGTGTATAGTGGCCAAATCTGTTTTGTGGAGTGGCCCGGTAAAGCGCCAAATTTGTTTGATGAAAATACCGTTCATGTTTTTATAGAAGCGTTAAATGAAAACGAAAGAACGGTAAAAATTAAGATGCCTTCAATAGTATGAAAGAACAATCGTAATTTGTCGAACGAAATTTGAAGTCACGCCCTGCTATGTCCCAACAAAAACCATTTGTCAGTACTTCTTTTAGTTACGAAACACTGGAAGAAACACTGGATATTAAGCCAAAAGGTGCACGGTTGCATATTGGTATTCCAAAAGAAATAGCTTTCCAGGAAAACAGGATTGCTTTAACGCCTGACGCCGTAAGCGTATTAATTTCTAACGGGCATGAAGTAATTATTGAGCATAACGCTGGTGAGGCGGCTCATTTTGCTGACAGAGATTACAGTGAGGCCGGCGCACAGATCTCTTATAACCGGGACGAAGTTTACAAGGCTCCGATTCTTGTAAAAAGCGCTCCTGTGATTGAAGAAGACCTTCCTCTTTTGCAGCATAGTCAAATGATTATTTCTCCCATTCATCTAAGTGTGCTTAAGGCAGAACTTTTGCAAAAGATGATGGAAAAGAGGATCACTGCGATTTCATTTGAGAATTTAAAGGATGACAGTGGAAGTTACCCTATTGTCAGAAGTATGAGTGAAATTGCAGGAAGTGCCGTCATGTTGATTGCTGCGCAATATTTAGGTTCTGCCAATCACGGCAAAGGTGTTTTGTTAGGTGGCATTTCGGGTATTGCTCCTACAAAAGTGATTATTATTGGTGCTGGTATTGTTGGTGAATATGCTGCAAGAGCCGCACTTGCCTTAGGTGCCTCGGTAAAGGTTTTTGATAATAGCGTTTACCGGCTAAAGCGTTTGCAAAACAACATAGGACATCGGTTGTGGACCTCGGTGATAGAGCCGCGTATGTTGGCGAAGCAGCTAAAAACGTGTGAAGTAGCGGTAGGTGCACTGGCGTCGGAAACAGGCAGGACACCGGTAGTAGTTACTGAGGAAATGGTAAGCAGTATGCGGCAAGGCAGCGTTATTATTGATGTGAGTATAGACAGGGGAGGCTGTTTTGAAACGGCAGAGATAACAACACATGAAAGCCCTGTCTATTTAAAGTATGGAGTCATTCATTATTGTGTTCCCAATATTCCTTCTGGTTTTGCAAGGACTGCTTCCCAGGCAATTAGTAATGTTCTAATGCCGCTGCTTTTGGAAGCTGGGGAAGACGGAGGGTTTGAGCACATGGTGTGGCACCAGATTCATCTTCGAAGCGGCATTTATATGTTTAAGGGAGCGCTTACTAACTTTTACCTCAGCGAGCGGTTCAATTTGAAATACACTGATTTAAATCTTCTCATAGCTAGTCAGCGATAATGACGCCTTAGGCCTTTTACTAATTATAAGGTATATAGCTGAGCTAATAGTTTACAAAATTTTTTTAAACAAATGTTTGATTAATATTAAAAGGCCATGATGATGATTGGTTTAGCAGTTCAACAATTATTCTTTTATCTGCAACGGCAGTTTTTGGTTTGTTCTTTTTTATCTGGCGGGAACTTTCTTTTCGAAATCCCATTGTTGAATTGAGGGTATTAAAGAATAGGAACCTGCTTGTTGGAACGGTACTTTCTTTCATCATGGGATTTGGGCTTTACGGTTCAACTTTTATCATTCCTTTATATACGCCGGCCACGCTAGGATGGACAGCGCAGCAATCTGGAATGCTCATGATACCGGCTGCATTGACCACAGCGTTTATGATGCCTTTTATAGGTACCATGCTACAGAAAGGAGTGAAACAACAATACCTGGTAGCATTGGGAATGCTGCTATTCTTTGTCTATAGCTTTTGGGGATACAAGATCATTACGCCCGACACAGGTAAAGATGATTTCTTCTGGATGCTTATAGTAAGAGGTATGGGTATGGGTATGTTGTTTATCCCCATAACCACGTTGGCTTTATCTACTTTGAAAGGGCAGCAAATTGGCCAGGGGGCAGCTTTCACCGGCATGATGCGACAATTAGGTGGTTCTTTTGGCATTGCTGTTATTACCACTTACCTGTCCATGAAAAATGTGTGCACAGGAGCGACTTGGTTACGCAAATAAATGTGAATGATCTGGATGTACAAAATCGTGTGCACGCGATGCAACATGCTTTTATCGCCAAAGGCATGACACCGGACGTTGCCTTGAATGCGGCATATAAATCACTAGATTATGTAGTAATGAAACAAGCGTCCGTTCTCTCTTATATGGATGCTTTTCTGGGCCTTGGAGTTATGTTCCTTTTTTGTGTGCCTTTTGTTTTGATGGTGAAGGGAAACAAAGCAAAAAAGATGGACCTGGCGGAAGCAATGCATTAGCCTGATGAATGTCTTAATTCCCTAGCCGGTTCTAATCAAAACCAATGTCATAAACCAGCAATTGGCCGTTACCTCACCATTTTATCAGCAGAATTTTTAAAATCCAAAATAGAAAAAATGGTTTGGCAAAACCCATATTCAACGGGGTCGTTGGAACAAACAATCACTAAACGCTCCTTACAATAATCGGCGATTAAAGAAAGGTATAAATCAATTCCTTTATTATCCAGGTTGGTGCAAGGTTCATCCAGCAAAACTATAGCCGTATCAGAAAAGATAGCTTGCGCCAATTTAGTTCGCTGTTTCATGCCTGAAGAAAAATAGCGTATTTGTTTGTTGGCAGCACCTTCCAACCCTATCGCTTCAATAATTTTTTTAACAGAGAAGCGGGGTATAAAAGGTTTGAATTGATGGTGAAACTGTAAGAATTCTACCAGTGTCATTTCTTCAATTACATCTAAATAAGGAGCACAAAACGAAGTGTGTTGATATGCGTCTTCAGGAGCAACGGTTTTTTCATTAGAGTAAACGATACTGCCTTCGCTCAACTGGAGCATGCCACCGATACTTTGCAACAAGGTCGATTTTCCTGAACCATTAGGTCCCGTTATACCATAAGCATTCGCGGAGATAAATTCCAATTCGGCACGACGAAAGATCCATTCACGGTTAAAGCGTTTGCCGGCATTGGACAGCTTAATCTTCATCTACGCCATTTTTTGAGTAGCGCTTAATGATCCCGATTTTAGATTCCTGTACAAATTGTAAAATGTCGGCCTTGGTTTCGCCATCCGGTACTTTCTTGCCTATTAAATCAACGGCCGATGAAGTGCTATGATTACCTAGAAAAAGAAGATGATAGATTTTTGAGATCGTATCAATTTTCTCTTGTGGAAATCCTCTTCTTTGCAGACCTACAATATTCAGGCCCATATAACACATAGGCTCCCGGGCTGCTTTTACATAAGGTGGCACATCCTTGCGGATAACCGTATGTCCGGCTACATATGTGTGAGCGCCAATACGGGTAAACTGGTGTGCGCCTGCTAATCCGCCAATGATTGCATATTCACCGATATCTACATGACCCGCTAATTGAACAGCATTGGCAAGAATCACATTGTTGCCTATTGTGCAATCATGTGCTACGTGGGCATAAGCCATCAGCAGGCAATTGCTGCCTACTGCCGTTTTCCACTTATCTTTTGTACCCCTGTTCACCGTTACACATTCCCGGATTGTAGTGTTGTCTCCAATTTCAGCAGTAGTTTCTTCCCCTACAAACTTTAAGTCTTGTGGAATACCACCAATAACAGCACCAGGAAAAACTCGGCAATTCTTACCTATACGGCTATGCGTCATAATAATGGCATGGGACATAATATGAGTGCCGTCGCCTATAATAACATCATCATGAATAACAGCAAATGGATCAATAGTTACATTGTTGCCTAGTTTTGCATTTGGATGGATGGACGCCAAGGAAGAAATCATACTCTAACTTTAGGTTTCTTTACAATCTGAGCCACCATTTCGGCTTCTGCAACAATTTTATCCCCGACAAAAATAGTCCCTTTCATTTCACAAATACCACGGCGTACAGGGTTCATTAGTTCCATTTTTAGAATCAATGTATCACCTGGTACTACTTTTTGTTTGAACTTGCAATGATCTATTTTTAAGAAGTAAGTATCATAATCGTGGTCTGGGTCATCGGGTATAGTAAGTATGCCTCCGGTTTGTGCTAAAGCTTCAGCCTGCAACACTCCGGGCATTACACAATTACCCGGAAAATGGCCCTGGAAATACGGTTCATTATAAGTCACATTTTTAACAGCAATAACATACGTGTCCGTTAACTCAATTACTTTGTCAATTAACAGGAAGGGGTAACGATGTGGCAATTTTCTTTCTATAGCATGTACGTCAAAAAGAGGCGGCTTTGATGGATCGTATTCCGGAAATTGCTGTTTGTGTTTGTACTTTTTAATATGCTCTTTAATCTTCCTGGCAAATGCAATATTGCTTGAATGACCCGGGCGGTTGGCAATAATATGGGCTTTAAAGGGCACGCCTACTAATGCGAGGTCACCGATAACGTCCAGCAATTTATGCCTTGCTGGCTCGTTAGGAAAACGCAGATCAAGATTATTAAGGATACCTCCTTCGCTCACCTTCACATCATCTTTCTTAAATACTTTGGCAATACGTTTTACCTGGGCCTCGGTAACGGCTTTATCCACTACTACAATGGCATTATTGATGTCGCCACCCTTTATAAGATTATTGTCAAGCAGGTATTCCAGCTCGTGAAAAAAGCAAAATGTTCTACAGGGAGCTATTTGTTCATCAAACTCAGAGATATGTTTGAGAGCAGCATGCTGCGTACCTAACACTGGTGAATTGAAATCAATCAAGGTGTTGATACGAAACTCAGGATAGGGAAGAGCAACCATTTCTACCTTTTTCACCTCATCGGAAAAACTGATGTTGTGCTGTAGTGTATAATAAATTTTTGGAGCGTCCTGTTTCTGAACGCCCACTTTTCTTATAATTTCTACAAAAGGTTCCGAGCTCCCATCTAAAATCGGCACTTCTCCGCCGTTAATTTCAATAAGTACATTATCAATGCTGTTTCCCACAAGGGCGGCCATAAGGTGCTCGATAGTACTTACCCGGGCCCCATTAGCTTCAATGGTAGTACTGCGGATGGTTTCTACTACATTATCAACATCGGCTTTGACGGTTGGGGCATTTGGAAGGTCAATTCTTTTAAAAATAATTCCAGTGTTGGCGTCAGCTGGTTTCAGGGCCATTTCTACAGTCTGTCCTGTATGAATACCCACACCGCTTATCCTGGCTTCAGAAGCTAGAGTGTGCTGAAAATCAGAATAAATATCGTTCGACTGCATTCGGCGAAAGTATGAAACAATCCCGCTATAATCCAAAACTGTAAAGCGACCTGTTATTGCTATAAATTTTTTAAATATGACCAAACTGTGAGACTCCTGTTTACCTCTTTACCCCTAATGAATTAAATTTGCTGTCCTCATGCAATATTTATTAACACCTGCTATTTCGGCGGCGGAGCATTTAGGCCTGAAAGCCAACCTGGTTTTTGAAACCGGCCGCGAAATTCCCGGCTCTGTTCAATATAATATCAAACGGTATGATCGGCCCAAAAACTGGATGGGTGATGATATAGGCGTTTTAAAATATCATTACGAACCTACTCGGCGCGAAGAAAATCACCTGGAGTTAAAATTTTGTGTGATCGGCAATATGTATTGCCGTAAGCACCAGGCCGAATGTAATCAATGCAAAGCCAATGCTTCTTTTAACTGCGAAGAAAAAGTAGAAAGTGTTGATATTTTGAGTTTTGTTTTTTCATCAACTCTTCTTGAGCAGTTTATAAAATCAAGGATTAGCAATAATACGATAACCGAAGACCTTTTATCTTTTAAACACCAGGCATCTTTTTCCAAATCCCTTTCACTTTGCGGCCGTACAAGAATGGTTTTAGAAGGTTTGCTTAATCATAATTATTCAGACAGCCTGGAGAATATTTATATCAACGCTCAAACACAGATGTTACTGCTGTATAGTTTGGATTGCATGGATGAAAAAGAGCTTGATGTTATCAATTGTAAATTCCTGGCTAACGAAGCTGACAGGGAAAAGATTATCAAGGCAAGGGAAATTTTGATCCGGCATATTGGTGAACCTATCACTATCAGGGAACTGAGCCGCAAAGTGGCAATGAATGAATGCTACCTTAAAAAAGGTTTTAAAGAAATGTTTGGAACAACCATTTTTGATTTTTACCAAAGCCAAAGAATGGAACATGCCAAGTATTTGTTGTATGAAAAAGGCCTGACGGTTACCGACGTTTCAGTTTTACTGGGATACTCCTCTATTTCACATTTTTCTACGGCATTTAAAAAACATACAGGTTTAAAACCTTGTGAGTTGCTGCTACGCTGCAAGATGTAAAATGAAAATTGCGGCCATAACCATTTTACATTTTTACTTTTACATTTTTAATTTTTTCTCATGTTCACTGTTATAGCAGGTACAGTTTTATTGGCCATGGTTCATGCCCTGATTCCTAATCACTGGTTGCCGCTGGTAGCTGTAGCAAAAGCTGAGAAGTGGAAACAAAAGGATGTAACCGTCATTACTTTTTTTGCCGCTTTAGCACATGTGTTGGGTACGGTAGCCCTGGGTGTTGTTTTAGGTACCATAGGAAAGGAATTACAAGAACAGTATGGTAACATTATCTACGTGGTTTCCTCTATTTTACTGATCGTTTTTGGTTTAGTTTATTATACGGTTAACCTTCCGCATCATCATCACAGTTCTCAAAAAGATGTAGCGCAATACAAAAGAAGCAGGAGGAAATGGGTGCTTATTTTTATTGTTATGATGTTTCTTTCTCCCTGCCTGGAAGTGGAAAGTTTGTTTTTGTCTGCTGGCGCTTA
>DAIQPL010000313.1:0-4923 GCA_036787395.1 Flavisolibacter sp.
GAAGGCAGTACGTCTGACATCGTGCTCCGTATACAAACGGGTATCGACAAAGGTTTTTCTCAATCTCCTTATTTAAAGCATTAATAAATTTATCTATGAGACACATTATATTTCTAGGATTCGCCTTCATGCTTTCTTTTGCTGCGAATGCCCAGCAAACTTTTATAATCAGTTATCCAATAAGTTTCCCTATGGGCGCTCATCATGACTACATCGAAAAGACAAGCTTTCGAGGCTTTTCAGCGGAATTCTTGCAAACTGTAAAAGAGAATCTTTCTGTAGGTCTTGAACTCGGATGGCATGTGTTTTATCAAAAAGAAGACGAAAAGGAATACAAAGAAGGAACAATTTCAATAACGGGTGTCCAATACCGTTATACAAACGCGGTTCCCATTCTTGCCCAGGTGAAATACATGTTTCCATCAGAGAATAAGCCAATGAACTTTTATGGAGGATTGGGGATAGGGACGGTTTATGTAAATCGGTCGACAGATTTCGGCTTATACCGGATTGAGAATGAAGCCTGGCAATTCAGTCTGCGGCCGGAAGCAGGCCTGGTATTCCACCTAAAGCCTGGAACAAGCCTTTTTGCAGGAGTTAAGTACTATGCGAATTTCAACACAGATGATCTTGATGGACAGTCTTTTCTTTCCGCTAATATCGGATTCGTTTTTTCCTCAAGCACAAGGTAAATCATTGTGCCTGCCTGTTCACCGGTGCAACATAATGTTATGAAAAAAAAGATATTTGGTTATCTCAAATCATTGCTCGGCCTGAAAAAAAACAGAACTAACCAAGAGGATGAATCTCGAAACCAGCCCGCTGAGATGATCAAACACAGGTTGGAAGAACTAATGCAAAACAAAAAACCGTTTTTACAGCCAGGGTATAATATAAAAGACCTGGCAAATGATATGCAAATGCCTTCTTATCAGGTATCTTATTTCCTTAACCGCGCCCTCCAGGTTAATTTTAATGATTACCTCAACTATTTCCGCATTAAGTATTGTGAAGATCTGATTAAAAGGAAGACTGAACAGAAACTCAGCCTACAGGAACTGGCGTTAAAATGTGGATTTCATAACAGGAATACATTTACAACAGCTTTTAAGAAGGTTACCGGTAAAACGCCTTCTGAATATGCAAAACGTTCATCGAATTTTAAATGATTTTTTGTCCAGGCGTTACATGCCATAATTACTGGATAACGTAATCGATAGCTTTTTTTTTGGAACAACGCTAGTCGTTTGGTGAGCAGTCAATCTGCAGTGTATTTCTATACACTGCTTTTTTTAACCTTCTTCGTGCTTTTTCATAATATCCCAGGGTTTTTTCATATAGAGTTTTAAGCAAAGGGAATCCCGTTTCAACGGGATTCCTTAGTTATTTATAAGATCCCTTCATCCTTGTCTTTCCTCCCTCATATTTCGTATCCCGCGGTCTTCCCACTTCGTACGGCGCAAAACTTCCCTGTAGCACCCCTGTGTCAATTTCTGGTTCAAAAAGATTTAACTACAGAGGAGGACAAAGGTATACACAGAGCGATAAGGTGGTGTATCGTGTAATTTTTAATTTTTGGATTTCGGTTTTCAAGTTCCCTTAACCTGCTCGTACCTTAAGCGATTATTATCTATGATCGGGGCTGCAATTTCAACCGAAGTTTATTTGATACACGTACTGTGGTAGTAACAACTATCTTCATTTTATTGCCAGGGGCATGCTCGAAAAAAGAACAGCAAGCAATATAATGCAAGTGAGCCCAGAAAAAATGACCAGCGTCAAACCGAGACGCACCTGTGTTATTTTTGTGGTTATAGCGACCAAAAACATGAGGATGCTGAATATAACGGCGAACAGGTTGTAGCCATCAGAGTTTATATCCGCCTCTTCCGCCTGTGCGTAATACCACTCTGCTGTGGTTGAATATTTCTTTGCTTCAGCAAAGCCGTTATCCAATAAATCCAGATATTCTTTCGTGGCCATTGGATGATCAGGTGCATTTGCATTTTGTAACGGCTGCTTGGCCAGCCAGGCTTTTAATATGGAAGACAACTCTGGTCGAACACCCTCAAGTAGAAACTTAACACGATCATCTCGCTTTTCGGTTACATCCCGAACAAATCCGGCGGCAATAGTTTCGTCCATGGCCGCATGTTGTACAGTAGTCAGATTTTTTTCATGCGACATACGATACCATTTGTGTGATTCTGCCAGCCTAAATGTTTGAATACTACCCCAAACATGGCTTTGGTAAGAACACCAAATTACCGCTAAGGTAACAATGCCTAGTATTATTGTGTTGGCAGTTTCGAGGCTGTTCTTGGCTTTTAACTTTCGTTTTTGAGCAGCGCTAAGATATTCATTCGTGAAAGCCATCACGCGGGAATTTTAATTATCACTAGGTTCCATTTACGCTCAAATGAGAAACAAAAAGCGTTGACTCTACTTCGGCAATACGCTGGTCCATTTTTATCAATCAATTTTTTTTACTCTTTGGATAGTACGGCAAAAAATACCAGCATTCAAGAGCAAGAGCCTGGAAAGAAATGTTCTTCGTGCTTATTGAGTCGAGGTGGCCGTGAATAAATCCTGCCGCTTTTCGCTTTGCTTTTTCTTTCGTTTGTTCTTCTGTCCTTTCTCAGCGGGTCTTTCTTGAGGAAGCAATCAGGAAGGTACAATCATGCCACAGCACCCAATCTGATCAGGTGCTGCATATTGGGAGAAACAACTCGATACCTTTTGCGAAAAAGGTCTGAACTATTCAATATAAAGAATTCGGTTTAACGGTCAATAGTACCTGATCCGGAATTTAGTACCTCGCATAACCAACCCGGAATGTTCGGAATTGTTCCAGGAAGAATCACACCGGGATTACTCGCCACCTATACGCCGCACCCGTTACTGTACATCCCTCACCCTACATCCACTATCGCATATGCCTATCCAGATATACGTCCAACATCATACATCAAACATGTTACATTCCTTCGTACTTAGCACCTCACATATCGTCCATATCCTCAGCTTTCTTTCAACACCTTACCATCAGGAGTAATCACTATCTTCTTTTTATCTTTAGGATTTGTTTTATTTACCCCAATGATCTCATAATAATCTTTTGATTTATTATAATTTACCTGCTTGTAATGTGCTTTTGAAAGCAGTTTGTAATCTTTGTATTTATCGCCAGCCAGAGCCTTCACAGCGGTTACTACTGCCTCGGGAAGCTGTGTGTCCTGCTCTTCATATTTGGACATTAACAGTGTTCCATCCGCATCAAAGAGCGCATAGTATTTGAAATCATCCCGCTTAAACTCAACAGTGTACCTCTGTAATTCAGCATCTGAAGGAAGATTGTCCTCTTCTTCAATATTCCATCCCGCTTTTACCGCCTGGGGCGACGTTTGATAATACTGTACAGCTTTGGCGTCTGGGAATCTCTTGTTTAGTGAATCGATCACCTGTGCAGGCGTAAGTTTCTTGGTAATCTTATTAGATCCCTTGATCACAATTTCATCCTCGGCTTGCGCCCATGCTGTTGCGCCGTAGGCAACAGACAACAAAATAAATAAATACTTCTTCATAAATTTTTATTGAAAGATTGGTAAAAAATGGCCTGTCACGCACACATATAGAAGATCTTTTTATCCTTTCACGTGTCCCTATGATGAATATATCTCAAACCTTTGTCCCAAAAAGTAATCACTGTGGTTAAAAGCGATGTGTAGCCGACCCTTAACCATCACAACGGCGTTAAGCAGCCAAAGACAAAGAAACCACATAGGTTAATTTTCATCTAGCCATTTCTAGATAGTGACTTAACCAGAACCATACAACTACAACATGCATTGTTATTATCTAGACACTTATGAAACATCAAATCCGTCAAAATTTTCACAATTTTTCAGTTACAGGCAACCTTTTCGGGGAGGTTATATTTGCGCTTCCGCAAACGCCAATGAATGCAAGAATGCGCCTGGATTTCCGACGCTTTAAATTCCCCTATAAACCGGGAAATCTTTGATTGTGTTGGGAACCCATCCCAGAGAGGCCTGTGAAGGTTCAAAAACCTCATAGGTCTGTTTTTGGAACAAATTGTACCAGACTCGCTGAAAAGGAAATAAAAAAACAACCCGGTACTCTGCCTTTAAAGAAACAGAACACCAAATAGCTTTAAAAACAAAAAGGCTGTCCGAAAAATTTTTTCCGACAACCTTTTGAAAAGATATGCTATCATTTTTAGTTATTCGGCATGTCAGAAGCACTCATATCTCTTACAGCAACATATTTGCCATTTCTTTTTTCAAATAGACTCATATAATTTCCCGAATTAATTGGAGTATTGATAGAATCAACAACTTTAAAAGAACCAATTTCTATAACCAGGTTCCCATCGCTTGATACAAAAACTTCATTTGTTTTAAATGAAATTCTATTAGAACTTGAACTGATATCGTCTTTTAAAAACGTTACTATTGCTTCCTTGCCAACTAATGGTGCCCTGTTCTGAAAAAAGCTTGTCGCATCATCTGCATAGTAGCCAATATCCCGCACTTCTCCGCTATTGTAAAGTGCGGCAAATGAATCTTCCTTGGCTTGAATTTGTTTTTTGATTTGTTCTTTATCAATCACCACAGCTACCGGTTCTTCTTTTTTTGCATTACAGGCGAACATTAAATTTATCATGCATCCTAATGATAGCGCCTTTACAATCATGTTTTTCATAATTAAATATTCTTATTGAAATTAATGCTTCAACTTATTTTGGGTGATGTTTATTACTTCTTAATACTATATGGTTAAATAATTAACGTCTTCTCCCGCCGCCGCCGCCTCCTCTGGCACCGCCACCACCCATCGAACGACCTCCTCCTGAAGTAGATCTGGACGATGGAGAAGAATAGCTGGATGACTGGCGTGTTG
>DAIQPL010000074.1:0-15258 GCA_036787395.1 Flavisolibacter sp.
ACCACAGGTTGGAAGTGGAATCTATGATCTTTTTGCCCAACAATCGCAAAAGGCGGACAATTTTGTTTCTCCGGCAAGTGCTATAATTAATTTCAGTTACATGCCAGGAAGTTTTAACAGCCAGGGTTGGTTAAACGGATTCGAATTGTTCTGTAGACGGAACTTATCTTTGACCGCTAACGGTCAGCTTTTATTCCGTGATTGGAGCAGTGTAAACACTTCTGGGGCAGAGTTTGTTATTTCTAATGCAGGCGTCAATACCCAAGTTTGGGATGTATCTAGCCCCTTGAATCCCCTTAAAATGAACAGCAGCGTTTCAGGAAATCAATTTCGGTTTTCAAACGATGCACAACAACTTCATGAGTACGTCTGCTTCTCTACCAACTTTTTATTGCCGCAACCTGTAGGCAAAGTTGCTCCGCAAAACCTTCATGCCACTTCAGAAGCTGACTTTTTTATAGTTACTTATCCACCTTTCCTGCCACAAGCCCAACGTTTGGCACAGTTTCATCAGCAACGAAATAATTTACGAACGGTTGTTGTAACTACCGACCAGGTGTATAACGAATTTTCCAGTGGCATTGCCAATCCCACAGCCATCAGGGATTTTGTAAAAATGTATTACGACAAGTATAGGACTACCTGGACTCAATCTGCAAAATATTTATTGCTGTTTGGTAAAGCATCTTATGATTACAAGAACAGAATTTTAAACAATACTAACCTTGTTGCTGGCTATGAAAGTAACACCTCACTTGACCCCTTATCCACTTATACTTCAGATGATTTTTTTGGTTTTCTGGATGATAACGAGGATATCAATTCAGGCCTTGTAACCAATCAACTGGATATTGGCATCGGTCGTGTGCCGGCAAAGGACGTAGAGGAAGCAAAAAATTTTGTTGACAAGATATTGGATTATCATTCAGCAGCATCTTTAGGTCCATGGCGCAACAATTTAAATTTTATTGCTGATGATGAAGATCTTAACCTTCATCTTCAGGATGCCGAAACATTGACTTCAACTGTATCCTTAACAGCGCCGCTTTTTAACCAACAAAAAATTTATCTGGATGCTTTTCAGCAGGAAAGTGCCGCTGCAGGAGGACGATATCCCCAAGCCAACAGCATCAGTAACAACAATATTCAAAACGGAACCTTAGTCTGGAATTTTAGCGGACACGGAGGTTCGCAACGCCTGGCAGGAGAGGTGATTCTTGATCAGTCGACTGTAAATGCATGGTCAAATCAATATAGGCTTCCGTTGTTTATTACAGCCACCTGCGATTTTGCACCTTATGATAACCCTGTTGCCAATTCTTTGGGAGAAAATTTGCTAGTGAGGCCAAAAACCGGCGCAATTGCCCTTATGACTACTACCAGGGTAGTTTTTGCTTACAGTAACCGGATCATAAATGAAAACTACTTAAAGTTTGCGCTACAACCGAGTGCTAATGGACGATATAAAACCCTGGGCGAGGCGATGATGGCTGCGAAAAATTATACCTATCAAACTTCATCTGACATCATCAATAACAGGAAGTTCGCCTTGCTGGGAGACCCTGCTATGAGCCTTGGATTTCCTGCATACAAAGTCAACCTAACTAAAGTAAATGGTCAGGATATAGCTGCACAGGATACATTAGGTGCTACTGAATCAGTGATGATAGAAGGAGAAATAGACGACAATAGCGGTGCTTTACAAAGCACTTTTAAAGGCACTGTTTACTTGTCTCTTTTTGATAAGGCGAAAAATATTACTACACTGGCTAATGATCCCGGAAGCGTGGCGGTAATATTTCAGGATCAAAGCAATATTTTATTTAAAGGAAAAGCTTCTGTCCAAAACGGGCAGTTTATTTTCCGGTTCAGGTTGCCAAAAGATATTAATTATCAGTTCGGTAACGGGAAGGTAAGTTTATATGCAGAAGATGGCGTAAGCGGGGGGAGTGGTTATTCAACCAATATTGTAATTGGAGGTATAGCTGGTGGAAATAGCACAGATAACACAGGACCTGAAATAAATGCCTACTTAAATGACGATAATTTTGTGAATGGAAGCATTACTAACAGCACACCCATATTGCTTCTGCGGCTTTCTGATTCCTCTGGCATTAACACAGTAAGTTCCGGCCTAGGACATGATATAATTGCCACACTTGATAATAACAACAATACCTATTTCATACTCAACAATTTCTATGAAAGTGAACTGGATAACTATCAAAAAGGAACCGTCCGTTTTCAGTTGCCTTTGCTAGAATCAGGCCATCATTTTTTGAAAATTAAAGCCTGGGATGTTCTGAATAACTCCAACGAATATCTCTTAAATTTTACTGTTGTTGAAAGTAGCGAACTGAAGATAGATCATGTATTGAATTATCCTAATCCCTTCACTACTAAAACCAGTTTCTGGTTTGAACATAACAGTCCCGGTACCGATTTGTATACCAAGGCGGAGATATTTACCCTAAGCGGGAAGCTGATAAAAACCCTTTCTCAAACAATAAACTCGCCTGGAAATCGTTCGAATGAGATTATGTGGGATGGAAGGGATGAATATGGTAATAAAATAGGCCGTGGGGTCTACATTTATCGCTTGAGGGTCAGAAGGTTCGATGGAAAGACTGCCGATAAATGGGAGCGCCTGGTTGTTTTATAATACGCTCAAAACCAATTATTTTGTTTTGCATATAACCAAAACTCTATATTTTCACGCACTTTTTAAAAAAGAACTATGAGATCAACTGCATTAAAATTGACTACTGTCCTTGTTCTATTGTTTGCAGGTACTGTACCTTCTGTTAAAGCCCAACAAAGAATTAATGTTGTAACAACCGCGGTACCTTTCTTAAGGATATCGCCTGATGGAAGAGCGGGCGCCATGGGTGAATTATCCTTAGCGACCTCTCCCGATGCCAGCTCCTCTTATTTTAACCTTGGCAAAGTTGTTTTCAATGAATCAAAAGCCGGGGTAAATGTTACTTATACCCCTTGGTTGAAGAAACTAGTAAACGATGTATACCTGGCATCCCTCGCAGGCTATTATAAAATGGATGATATGCAGGCTGTCTCGGCCTCACTTCGCTATTTTAACCTGGGAAGTATTCAATTTACAGATGGTTCCGGAAACCTTTTGGGCAATGGAAACCCAAGAGAGTTCGGAATTGATGTAGGCTATTCCAGGAAACTTTCTGAAAAGATGGGACTCGGCGTTGGTTTAAAATACATTTATTCCAACCTGGCTGCGGGTGCTACTTCCCAATTAGGTACTTACAAAGCGGGGACTGGAGTGGCTGGAGATATTGGTTTGTATTACAGAGGCCTCAATGACGTAGGACAAGGCTGGGCTTTTGGTTTAGCGTTAACTAACCTGGGCTCTAAAGTCTCTTACACAGACAATGCGGACCAGAAGGATTTTATTCCTGCCAATTTTGGTATTGGTACTACATATACCAGGGTAATTGACGAGAGCAATAAAATTTCTTTTGGTATTGATTTAAATAAATTAATGGTTCCAACACCTCCGGCGTTCAAGGGGAACGATAGTTTAGATCCGGCTATTGACGATGAAAATGCTGCAATGGCAAGAGCATATAGAAACAAAAGTGTAATGGGTGGATGGTTTAGTTCTTTTGGAGATGCACCAACCGGATTTTCAGAAGAAGTAAAAGAGTTCCAGGTTTCGCTTGGTGCCGAGTATTGGTATAACAACCAGTTTGCACTTCGTGCGGGATATTTTCACGAAGATAAAACCAAAGGAAACCGCCGTTATTTTACTACAGGTGTTGGTATCAAGTACAATGTTTTTGGTTTGAACTTCTCTTACTTGGTTCCTGTTAATAGCGGTGTCAATCAAAATCCATTGGCTAATACACTGCGTTTTTCATTAGTGTTTGATCTTAGTGGAGAAGGAGCCGAAACCGGCTCTGATCAATAAATAATTTTTCGTTAGTAAAGCGATCCTGTAGTTCAGGATCGCTTTTTTGTTTTTACAGATATTTACAAAAATTTTTATGGCAATCCGGATTGGCTTTGGCGTAGATTTTCATCAACTGGCAGAAGGAAGAAATTTGTGGATAGGGGGGGTACATATTCCTCATCAGAAAGGCGGTTTCGGTCACAGCGATGCGGATGTTCTACTACATGCCATTTGCGATGCCTTGCTGGGCGCCGCTTGTTTAGGCGACATTGGTATTCATTTTCCTGATTCAGACCAAAAATACAAGAATATAGATAGCAAGATCTTGCTACAGCAAACGATTGAGTTAATCCGAAAAGAAAGCTATCGGCTGGTGAATATTGACAGCACTTTATGTTTGCAGGAGCCGAAGATTAAACCATACATCCAACAAATGCAACAAACAATAGCACGTATAGCGGGAGTTGTAGAAAAAGACGTTTCCATAAAAGCTACTACTACAGAGCAAATGGGTTTTGTTGGTAGGGAAGAAGGCGTCATAGCGTATGCTACTGTTTTATTGGAAACTATTTAACATCTTTGGCTAGGCTCAAACTTATCTTTGAAACAATGAGCATTGCTGTCAAAATTGTAAACACATCAAACAATCCATTGCCACAATATGCCACGGAAGGCTCGGCAGGTCTCGATCTCAGGGCTAACCTGCATTTACCTATAGAATTGAAACCTTTGGAAAGGCAACTTGTACCAACCGGTTTGTTTATTGAGCTGCCTGCAGGATATGAAGCTCAGGTACGTCCAAGAAGTGGTCTTGCTGTAAGGCATGGCTTAACGTGCTTAAATAGCCCTGGAACTGTGGATAGTGATTATAGGGGAGAAATTAAGATTCTGTTGATAAACCTTTCGGGCGAAACGCAGATCATACAGCACGGCGACAGGATAGCACAAATGGTGGTGCAGAAAATAGAAAAAATAGGCTGGCAACAAGTGGAAATATTATCTCAAACCATCAGAAGTGAAGGAGGTTTTGGATCAACTGGTAAAAATTAATTGAATGACAAATTTTTTTTTAATAGCACTATCCATTGTTTTATTTGCATCATGCCGCTCCACAAAAAAAATACAAACCGCGATATCAAAAAAAGATACGCTTGCCAAAATAGCTATTGATGGCGATAAAGCCGATACGGTTCGCTTTATTAAAAGCACACTGCAAAAAATTGATTCTAATCGCGTTGCCTACTCAACCTTTAACGGAAAAGTAAATATCGATTACAAGGGTGGTGATGGAAAAAATTATAATGTAAATGCTAACGTGCGCATGTATAAAGACAGCGCTATATGGATATCAGCCAATGCTATTTTGGGCATTGAGGCCATGCGGGTCCTGATCACAAATGATTCTGTAAAGTTGCTGGATAAATTAAATAAGACCTATACGGCACGCAGTGTCGATTATTTGCAGGATGTTACGTCTTTGCCCCTGAACTTGCCTACATTGCAGGATCTTATCATTGGCAACGCGGTATTTGTAGACCCAAATGTGGTAACATTCTCCTCTAACAGCAATACACTTACTTTATTAAGTATTGGACAGCTGTTCAAAAATCTGTTGACTCTCGATGCTTCTAACGCCAGTTTAATTCATAGCAAACTTGATGATATTAATATTGCACGTAACCGTACAGCCGATCTTAGTTACAGCGATTATGAAACCAAAAAAGGTTTTTTATTTTCAACCAAGAGGCGAATCCTTGTAACAGAAAAGACACGTTTAGATATAAAATTGGATTTTAAACAATATGAACTTAACCAAGGTGTAAGCTTCCCATTTTCTGTACCCAAAAATTATGACCGTAACTAAAATTTATTTTCTTTGAAAACGTTACATACATTCCTAAAAAGACCAAACATGCAAAAGTTCCTGATTATACTGCTTTTCTTTTTCAGTGTTCAAACGAGTTTTGGTCAAACTGATGACAAAGCAAAGATGGAACGGGAGCGGCAGGAAATTCAAAGCGAAATCAGGGAGCTACAATCCAGTTTAAGTAAGGTTAAAGGACAGACGAAAGAAAATCTTGCCAAGTTAAGCATGTTGCAACGCAAGTTGGAATTGCAGGATCGCCTGATTGGAAATATCAATAAAGAGATCAGGATTATCTCCGACGATATTTATACCAGCAATGTAGAAATCACCCGTCTTCAAAGACAATTAGATACTTTAAAGTCCGAATATGCGAAAAGTGTAGTTTATGCTTATAAAAATAAAAGCAGCTATGATTTTTTAAATTTTATTTTTTCTGCCAGCAGTTTCAATGACGCTTTGAAAAGAGTGTCTTATTTGAAATCGTACCGTTCTTACCGTCAGCAGCAAGTGACTAATATTCAGGAAACGCAAAAGTTAATCCAGGATAGAAAGCAGCAGTTATTAGGTAAGCAATCACAAAAAAAATCAGCCCTGGAAAATCAGCAACAACAGATGGCCGCTTTAGCAATACAAAAAAAGGAAAAAGATGTTGTAGTGGCTAAATTAAGGTCGCAGGCAAATGACCTATCGAAGCAAATGGCCACTAAAAGAAAACGTGACAAAACATTAAGAGGCCAGATTGCTGCGATTGTTAGACGTGAAATTGAAAGAGCAAGAAAAGAAGAGGAAGCCAGGATTGTGGCCGCAAAAAAGAAAGAGGCAGAGACTTCTAAAACCACCGCTGCGTCTACAGGTGCAGTAACTACCACAAAAACAAAAGCTGCTGCAAAAAAGACAGAAAGCTACCTCACACTTAATGAAGGTCAAAGAACATTAGCTGCCAGCTTTGAAAGAAACCGCGGAGGTCTGCCCTGGCCCGTAGATAATGGAAACGTGAGTATTCCTTTTGGTACCAGCAGAGTGGAGGGCCTTACTATGGATAATCCTGGAATTACAATTTCTACACCTTCTGCCGGCACTACAGTAAAGGCTGTTTTTGAGGGGGAAGTAAGTGCTGTATCCAACACGGGTGATGGTATGATGGTAATGATACGTCATGGTAAATACTTCACTGTTTATAGTAATTTGTCAAGTGCAAGTGTTAGCAGGGGAGATGCTGTGAGAACAGGGCAGGCCATTGGGCGAACCGCGGGTGCGGATGATGGATCAGGAGGACAATTAGATTTTATGTTAATGGTGGAATCAAAGAATGTCAACCCTACACCCTGGCTCCGCCGGTAACCGAAAAATAGAAACCAAGAAAATTTTAATGAACTTGTAAGATTCTTTTAAGAAACAAGCACCTGGCTTAATACTTCATCATATAATTTTTCGTAAAGAGGCACAATATTCTGAATATCGAAAGCGGCAGCATGTCGCGCTGCATTATTTTTAAATTGTCTTAAGCGGTCATCATCCTCCAGGATATCGATGGCCTGCTTGCTCATTGTTTGCACATCTCCAACACTTCCCATAAAGCCATTATAACCTTGTATCATAATTTCAGGTAAACCGCCTGCATTAGTAGAGACCACCGGCACGCCGGCCGCCATAGCTTCCAACGCAGCCAGGCCAAAGCTTTCATATTCAGATGTAAGTAAGAAGAGGTCAGCGATGGCCAGGATATCTTCCATTTGTTCTTGCTTACCCACAAAGCGAACATCGTCGCAAACACCTAGCTCCCTACACAACTGTTCCGCAATAACTCTTTCTGGCCCATCACCTACAAATAATAATTTGCTGGCAATATATTTATTCACCTCGTTGAAAATATATACTACATCCTGAACCCGTTTTATTTTTCTAAAGTTAGAGGCATGTAATAAAACACGCTCACCATTTGGAGCAATTACTTTTTTGAAGGCATCAATAGGCTTACGGCTAAATCGTTGAACATCTACAAAGTTGTGAATGACCTCGATCTGCTTTTCAATCTTAAACGTTTTAAAAGTTTCATCTTTCAGGTTTTGTGATACTGCAGTAATAGCGTCGCTCTGGTTAATGGAAAACGCAACTACAGGGGCATATGTTTTATCCCTCCCCACTAAGGTGATGTCGGTTCCGTGAAGTGTTGTAATTACAGGGATATGAATGCCATCCTGCTCCAGAATTTTCTTAGCCATATAAGCTGCCGACGCATGGGGAATGGCATAATGTACATGTAATAGCTGCAATTGATTGTTTTTAATTACATCCACCATGGTACTTGCCAAAGCTGTTTCATAAGGTGGATAATCAAAAAGCGGATAGGTAGGTACCTGTACTTCGTGATAAAAAATATTTGGGATAAATCCATTCAATCTTACCGGTTGCTGGTAGGTAATAAAATGTATTTGATGCCCTTTTTGTGCTAATGCCTTTCCTAATTCTGTAGCCAACACACCACTACCTCCAAACGTAGGGTAACAAACAATACCTATTTTCATTATTCAACTTTAGATGACTAAGGTAATTACAAAAAAGCGTTTGCTTTGGCCCATAGAAGTTAAATAATTGAATTTGCATACCTGTTTCATTTTAATTTAGCGCATGAAGAAAACTATTGCTGTTTCATTATTTATTTTATCATTTACAGTTGTTTTTGCACAAAATGAAGACTCCATTTTTATTCGGCGGGTGGCTGACGAAATTCTTTTAAATGGTAAAGCTTATGACGACTTAAGAGTATTAACCAAGCAGATTGGAGGACGTTTAGCTGGCTCTACTCAAATGGTAAAAGCAGAACAATGGGGATTAAAAACTATGCAGCAAGCCGGTGCTGACAATGTAAGCTTACAAGAATGCATGGTGCCGCATTGGGTGCGGGGAGGAAAAGACAAGGCTGAAGCTTATTATGGAAGAGATGCCAAACTCAAAAGAACATTAGATGTGTTGGCGTTAGGTAATTCTATCGGTTCTATGAAACCTTTAAAAGCGGAAGTACTGGAAATTAAAAATTACGATGACCTCGAAGAAAAAAAGAACCAGGTAAGTGGGAAAATTGTTTTTTATAACTATAAGTTTAACCCTGCGTATATGCAAACCTTTCGTGCTTACGGAGAAGCTGCTCAATACCGTGGTGGAGGTCCGGCAAGAGCAGCTAAATACGGAGCGGTCGGTGTTATTGTCAGAAGCATGTCTCACAGTACTGACAACAATCCACATACTGGTTCTACGAGATACATTGATTCTTTTGCCAAAGTTCCTGCAGTGGCCATTGGTTTGCAGGATGCTGACTGGTTGAGTGCTCAATTGCAAAACGGCAACGTGTCTGTTACTATGCACACACATGGAATATTTTTACCGGATACCATTGGGCATAATGTTATTGCTGAATTGAGAGGAACAGAGTTCCCTAACGAATACATAACAATAGGAGGACACCTGGATTCATGGGATCCGGCAGAGGGAGCACATGACGATGGAGCGGGTTGTGTGCAAACTATTGAAGTGCTTCGCACATTTAAAGCGTTAGGCTATAAACCAAAACGAACGCTTCGGTTTGTACTTTTTGCCAACGAGGAAAATGGTTTGCGGGGCGGCACAAAATATGCAGACGAAGCTAAAGCAAAAGGAGAGAAACACATCTTTGCTTTAGAAAGCGATGAAGGTGGATTCACACCGCGGGGTTTTAATGTAACTGTATCGGACCTGCAATATCAAAAATTTTTGGATTGGAAGTTCCTGCTGAGTCCTTATGGTGGTTCAGAATTGGAGCGTGGCGGTGGAGGTTCTGATATTGGACCGTTGGCTAAAACCCAAAACACGCCTGTAGCAGGCTTTATGCCCGATTCGCAACGTTATTTTGATTATCATCATGCCCGCAACGATGTATTTGAAGCAGTGAACAAGAGAGAACTGTTATTAGGAGCCGTTAATATGGCTGCCCTTATTTACCTGGTTGATAAATATGGATTGTAATAAGTTATATTCTTAATTTAATGGCATGGAAAGTACAGGATCAACTTCGCTTCAGCCCAGAAGACGTTCTAAAGCAAAAAAGTATTTGCGCAATATATTTTTAATAATCCTTCTTATAATAGCAGGTTTTATTTACTGGAAATATTATTACACATATAGCAGTGGTAACCGGTATGGACTGCTTCAAAAGTTTTCGCACAAGGGTAACCTTTTCAAAACTTATGAAGGTGAGATGATCCTAAGTAGTATTCGTGGAAATAATAACGTTCCACTGGCGTCTGAAAAGTTTTTCTTTTCTGTCACCAGCAAAAATGTAGCAGATCAACTCATGAACCTGCAAGGAAGATTTGTTACTGTTCATTATAAAGAAAAGAATGGAACACTGAGCTGGCGTGGCGATACGCCCTATATAGTGGATAGTATAAAAGCAGATTAAAGGAAGAACACGATATGATGAATAGGGTTATAGAACGATGAAGGGAGTGACACAACAAGTGGTGATAGTAGTAATGCTGCTCAGTACAAAAATTACCCTTCTGCACCGTCTGTAATAATCATCAAGTTGGTGAAACATAACATCCAACTCTTTTATCCTTCCAGGTGAATGGTAAACACGATCATTCTTGACTGAATAGCTTCCAGAACGCGGCTGTAGTTTAACTTAGGATTACGGTCGTGCAAATCACTTAAACCATTGCTGATCTTTATTTCAGGAGAAAGAATAAAACTGGGAAAGTAAAAATTAAAACCTACACCGGCTTCAATTCCATAGTCAAACCTGTTGATGCGAACCATGTCATCAGCTTTCCTGGCCCTTGCATTGGAGGCAAGGTCAATATCCAACTTACCTCCACCCAACATATATACACGAAAGTTTCCTATTCTATCGGAATTGAATTTAAAATGAAGCGGGAATGACGTGATTACCGATTCAATCTTTTTGTTTACCTCGTATCCGTAATCAATATCAGGTTGGTAGTTAGTGTTAAGTTTATAACGGATATTACGTTCGGTAAACATCAGTTGAGGATTGAATCGCAATTCAAAGCGGTTGCTCAGTTTCATAGTCGCCAATAGTCCAAGGTTGAACCCGCCATTGTTTAACGGTTCCGCCACCATAATACTATCCTGTTCTAAAAAACTTGACTGTAAATGCGTATGGAAACTTGCCTTACTGGCACCTAAAGAAATACCGAAATAATAAGGTTTGCTGTCATGCTCTTCCTGGTACAGAACTTTTTGGGCAAATGACGAAAATGAAATGCCAAAAAATAGAACTAAGAAAGAAATCCGGTTCTTCAACTGGCTGGTTTTCGTCCGCTGTAAATGCAACATATTCCTAAACTTAGTGGTTTAAATGAGGTGCCGGAATAACCTGTTCTTTTTAAAATGTCAACAAATTGCTGGCGGTCAGGAAAGGCTTGCGTTGATTCGTTCAAATATTGGTAAGCCTTTTTATTTTGATTGAACCATTTAGCCATTTGTGGCGCCACAATTCCCATATACAAATTGTATAAAGTTTTAATGCCTGGTAAGCGTGGTTTGCTAAATTCCAGTACCACTAATTGTGCTCCAGGCTTTATTACCCTAAAGATCTCCTGAAGGCCTTTTTCCAGGTTTTCAAAGTTCCTCACGCCAAAGGCCACCATTACGCCATCAAACGAATTATGGGGGAAATTTATTGTTTCTCCGTCACCGCTGTAGAGTTCAATTTTTGTTCCAATGCCTTCTTTTTCAATCTTTTTTCTCCCTATTTCCAGCATTTTTTCTGAAATATCTATACCGGTTATTTTTTGCGGCTGCAGTATTTTTGCGGCTAACAAAGCCATATCTGCTGTGCCGGTAGCTACATCCAAAAGATTCTGCGGGTGGTCTTTTTTAAAATATTCAATAGCTTTCCTTCGCCAGCTTATATCAATACCAGCACTTAATAAACGGTTCATAAAATCATACCCTGGTGCTATCTTATCAAACATCGAACGCACTTGTTCCTTTTTTGAGCCCTGGCTGGAAAAAGGCTTAATGGCATCGTGCGAAAATTCGGTCATAAGCATGCAAAAGTAAGGGGAGAAAGTTTGGGTTTCTGGTTTGGTTTAAAGTTGTGCAAACGGTTATAAGCCTTGTTTTTTGTTCCGTTCGTTTTGAGTTTTTAATTTATTTCCCCGGCAGTATAATTTCTATGACGCTCTTGTTGCGTCGCTCTCTTGTACGTTCAGTAACTGTATTGAACATTTTTAAATACCGTTTGAAGATGAGCTTTCTCAATCGTCTTCATCTAAAAATCCTCCTAGTTCCCGTCTTTGTTTTTTGGTTGGGCGACCAATCTTGCTCTGTCTTTTGCCCGTATGGAAAGAGGCAGCATGGAATTTTAGCTGGTCTGACTCTTCTTGTGGTGTGGTGTCTAAATAATATTTAATAGCTTCTGAGTAGGCAACACGGCTTGCCAGCAAGCCGGTAACTTTTATGCGCCAGCGTTTGGCTTCTGTTTTTATTTCATATTCATCACCTACACTTACATTTTTAGCTGCCTTTACTGCTGTTCCATTCTGCTTTACCTTACCTGTATCGCAAGCAACTGCAGCCATAGTTCTGGTTTTAAATAAACGGATTGCCCAAAGGTATTTATCTAACCGGAGCTTTTCTTTTTCAGCCATGATCCAGCAGGAAAATTTGTATGTAATGTAGAAGAAATAATGATGCCATTGATACTTCTTCGCATTGGTTGATCGACGAAATATTTTCTCGTACAACCGTTAATCATGGCAGTTTCCAGGTACACCGTACAACCATATTTTATACTTGTGCAAAAAACTTATGGAAGTAAGGAATGGTTTCAATTCCTTTATAGTAATTCTCCAAATTATATTTTTCATTAGGCGAATGCAGGTTGTCATTGTCCAGGCCAAAGCCCATAAAAATAATTTTTGTTCCCAGTTCTTTTTCCAGGATAGAACAGATAGGAATACTTCCGCCGCCACGCACGGGTATAGGCGTTTTCCCAAACGTAGTTTGTAAAGCTTTAGCTGCTGCCTGGTATCCTTTGCTATCAATAGGCGTCATATAGGGCTCGCCACCATGATGTTCAAACGCATGCACTTTTACTGACGGGGGAGCGAGCTTTTTGAAATGCTCCAACAGCATTTCAGTAATCTTATGCGATGACTGGTTGGGTACCAGCCGCGCAGAAATTTTAGCTGTCGCTTTAGACGGTAAAACAGTTTTTGCACCTTCGCCTGTATAACCTCCCCAAATTCCATTCACTTCCAGGGTTGGTCGAATGCCAGTTCTTTCGTTTGTTGTAAATCCTTTTTCGCCCCATAGTTCCTTTACACCTAATTCATCCTTATACTCCTGTTCATTATAAGGAGCCTTAGACATTAACTCTCGCTCTTCTTTCGTTGCTTCCACCACATCATCATAAAAGCCCGGAATGGTAATGTGATTATTTTCGTCATGAACGGAAGCTATCATTTTAGCAAGGATGGTAATAGGATTGGCAACAGCACCGCCATAAGTACCACTATGTAAATCCCTGCTCGCGCCTGTAACTTCTACTTCAATATAAGACAAGCCTCTTACACCTATGTCCAAAGACGGATTCTCCATGCTGATCATAGAACTATCTGAAATGAGAATTACATCTGCTTTCAAAAGATCTTTATGCTCACCAACAAACTTTCCAAGGTTAGGGGACCCCACTTCTTCTTCGCCTTCAATTAGAAATTTAATATTGGTTTCCATAGTACCCGTCTTCACCATTGTTTCCAGGGCTTTCACATGCATATAAAACTGTCCTTTGTCATCTGCACTGCCTCTTGCGTATACTTTACCATCTTTGATCACTGGCTCAAAAGGTCCGCTGTGCCATAATTCCAGCGGTTCCGGTGGTTGCACATCATAGTGCCCATATACCAAAACAGTTGGCCTGGAAGGATCGATAATTTTTTCGCCATATACTGCCGGGTGCCCGGCTGTTTCCATCACTGCTGCATGGTCAGCGCCAGAATCCAACAAACGTTGCCTCACCAGCTCAGCGCATTTTCGCATGTCTTCTTTGCGTTCACTTTTAGCACTTATGGACGGGATGCGTAACAATTCCAGCATTTCGTCTAAAAAGCGTTGCTGATTCTTCTGCTGGTATTCTTTCCAAACTGTTTGCATAATAATCTGGTTATTGAGTAAGTAAATAAATTATGGTCATTAAAATTCATCGACGGATAAAATTAAGGATTACGAGCGAGTGTAAATAGTTGGCGGTTTATAGTCACCTTATCATGACTATAATCATTTTCAGGAGTGACAGGTGTCATTAGAATGTCATCTACCTGTCGATAGCTTGCATGCATCAATTTTCTAAATCAAATTCTTTTTATGAGAAATATTATTAGAACTCCCTTCCTGATAATAGCACTTCTATTAACAAGTTTCGGATACATTGTATCGTGCACACACGACGACGAAATTCTTTCCCTGGCAGGGCCCAAATTTGAAAGAGGAACACAGGTATTGTCCCTGACAGATTCCAAAGTTTCTTTTGATAAGACCCACTCAAATGTTGGATGGGAAACACTTTATCTGGGGGGTTTATCGCTGCTCACCGGCAGGTTTGATACACTAGGTTTTACGTCTTTCAACTTTGATGAAGCCAAACCAGCCAGTACTAATTTTGAAGGGTGGGTTTGGATCAACAGAGTAAACACCTCTGAACCCGGACGTGACAAGGGTTGTCTGCAAACTACCTACGGAGTGAATACCACCATGACTACAGACGCAGCCAACGTGGCAAAGATTAAAACTACCAGTGTAGAATTAAGTCCCTCCGACAAAGGTTATATTGTAAAATTTGACCTCACGTTTCACGGAGTTACTAAAAGTCTGACCGGAAAATTATCTTATTCAGGTAAATCAATCACCGGCACAGGTTCTACTGCAAAAAATGTTTTTGGTTTCGGCTTTGACTTCCAGATACTGGCCAAGACTGATTTTGGAATTGTATCTAATAACATCGCAGACCAGGTGACTGTAAAATGCAATGCTATTTTCAGGCAAACACAGTAGTAACAAAAAGGAATAATTAGTTCTCATCTCTAAAAATTTGAATCATGAAATCCAGAATAGTAATGCTGCTGATAGCTGGTCTTACCATTACTTCCCTTTCAGGCTGTTATAAGGATATTATAAGCCCTGGCCAGGACCCTAATGGCGCTCCTCAACCAGTTAGTTTCAGCGGTGATCTTTTACCCATATTTACCGCCAATTGTGCAACCAGCGGTTGCCATGATGGGGTACCGGCTCATAATCCATCACTAACAGCGGCCAATGCCTACAAGGCAATAACATCGGGTGGCTATATTAATACATTGGTTCCTCAAACAAGCATTTTATATAGTGAAGTGAAGTCCGGCTCCATGCCTCCAACCGGTGCTTTAAAGGCTTCGGATGTTCAAAAGATATTGGATTGGATCCGTAA
>DAIQPL010000075.1:0-15255 GCA_036787395.1 Flavisolibacter sp.
TTCCTCATGAAGCGCAGATAGAAGAAATTGCTGATTCTTATTTATTAAGCTGGCAGTTGGGTTTGAAGGCCTGTGCTTTATATCGCGACGGTTCTAAATTGTCTCAACCTTTGAGTAATAAAAGTGATAAGAAGAAAAAGACAGGTGAGCCAGATCAATCAGAAGCCATAGATGATAAAGAAACAGTTAGCGATTCCAATTTTGTTGACATGGGTAAGTTAACGATTGAAGAATTGCTGGATGAAGTACATAAAAGAGTGCAGGCTTCCCCGGATACAAAGTTGAAACGCAAATTGGCCAGCATTGTTGAACGCCGTGCGTTACCTGCCAAACGCAGGGGCTTCACACAGAAAGCAAAGATCAATGGGCAAACCATTTTCTTACGTACCGGCGAATATGCCGACGGTGTAGTGGGTGAGATCTTTATAGATATGGCCAAAGAAGGTGCTACTATGCGTAGTATGCTCAACTGCTTTGCTATTTCTATTTCTATCGGCTTACAATACGGTGTGCCACTGGAAGAATTTGTAGAAAAGTTTGTATTTACCAGGTTTGAGCCTGCAGGTTTTGTTGAGCACCCGAATATTAAATCAACCACTTCTATTGTTGATTTCATTTTCCGGGCATTGGGTTACGAATACCTGAATCGTACTGACCTGGTGCATGTTTTAGACAAGCCGGAAGTAATGAATACCGGAGCTGAAGACTGGGATGAACCGGTGAAACAACCCGAGTTGTCTAGCTTGAGAGTGGTGGCAAGCATACCGCAAAGTGTGAAAGCCCTGAAACAAACAGTAAAAGCGGAAAATAATTTAGACGCTGTGAACGCTGCTGCCAAAAGCATGCAAAGTGATGCACCGTCTTGCAATACCTGTGGACATATTACGGTACGTAGCGGCACTTGTTATAAATGCCTGAATTGCGGCAACAGTATGGGTTGCAGCTAAAGATACTTAGGACGGAAAACCAAGCCTATGTACCCGAGCTAAATCCCGCCGAAGGCGGGATTTTCATTTCTTTAAAAGTATACTGTGATGTAATTATTGGCAATAGATTTTTTTCTTGAGACCATTAAGCCAAAAAATTCGCAAGAAAAAAGCGGGACTAATCCCGCTTTTATTATTTAAAAAGTCCATTAACCGCACCCGATAACATCGGGTATTTTTCAACTATAAATTCTTTTAACGTATCAAGCACTTTATTTGCCTGTTCATCAGTAAGGCCCGCCTGCGACTTCAATCTTTCAACAAGTTCCGAAACCTGTCCCTGGGCATTTTCTTTGTCAAATCCAAACATGGTTAAAATTTAGAATTATGAATTAAAATTACTATTAAGAATTTGATAAGACCTTCAACATATAAAATTCATCCTTCAAAATAGCTTACGCTACTTTAAGCAAACTGAGTTTGCTCTTATCAAATTTACGCCTGGCATATTCCATGTCCAGTGTAAAGAATTTTTCTTTGGAAGATGGTAATTCAAACATAGCGTCTGTTAATATTCCTTCGCAGATACTGCGTAAGCCTCTTGCTCCTAATTTATATTCCATTGCTTTTTCAACCATGAAACCAAGTACTTCATTCTCAATAGTCAACTTAATTCCTTCTAATTCAAACAGGCGAACGTACTGTTTGATCAATGCATTCTTTGGTTCTGTAAGAATGGCTCTTAGTGTTTCGGCGTCCAGCGGATCCAAATGGGTAACAACAGGTAAGCGGCCAAGCAATTCAGGAATTAATCCGAAAGCCTTCAGGTCCTGTGCATTTACATAACGCAACAGGTTTTTCTTCATTGATTCCTGTTGTTCTTTATCCACATTAAAACCAATGGTATTGGTTTGCACCCTGCGGCCAATGATCCTGTCAATGCCATCAAAGGCGCCACCGCAGATAAAAAGAATATTTTGTGTATTGATCTTGATAAGCTTTTGTTCCGGGTGTTTTCTTCCACCTTGTGGCGGTACTAATACATCTGTTCCTTCCAACAACTTCAGCATGCCTTGTTGAACGCCCTCACCACTAACATCACGGGTGATGGAAGGGTTATCACTTTTCCTTGCAATCTTATCTATTTCATCAATGTAAACAATTCCACGTTCAGCAGCGGCTACATCATAATTACAAACCTGTAACAAACGGGTTAAAATACTTTCAACATCTTCGCCTACATAACCTGCTTCTGTAAATACGGTAGCATCAACAATAGTAAAAGGAACGTTTAATAATTTGGCAATGGTTTTAGCAAGAAGTGTTTTACCTGTCCCGGTTTCCCCAACCATCACAATATTGCTTTTTTCAATTTCAATTTCGTCCTTGATGGTATCAGAGTTTTTGTATTGTAGTCGCTTGTAGTGATTATAAACTGCAACAGCCAGTACTTTTTTTGCCTCGTCCTGACCGATTACGTATTCGTCCAAAAACTTTTTTACTTCAACTGGTTTTTTTACGGTTAGCTTGAACGCTGAACTGCCGGAATTTTTGTCATCACGAACCATTAATTCCTGGTCAATAATTTCACGTGCATGCTCTACACAGTTCTCGCAGATATGTCCTTCCTGGCCGGCAATAAGGATCTTCACCTCGTCTCTACTACGGCCGCAGAATGAACAATGTAATATATTCTTTGCCATTTAGTTGTTTCTGGTATTTAAATAGAACGCTTTAAATTGATAAAAGCTGCATTTAAACAGCAAAAATAGAAAAATCCGCCAGCACGAAGCTTTTCAATAGCAAATTATAAGAAACTATTAGGGGAAGAGGCCACAGTATAAGGTGGAAAGGCCTCCATACAGGTCGAAAAAAGATAATGAGTTGAACGCTGCTTAGCAGAATTATAGAAAGTAAAGGTGTCTGCCAGGGCCGCAAGAAAAGTTTTATTGTAATTATAATCCTCGATAAAATGAAAAACCCTGCCTTCAAGACAGGGTCCTGTATTAAGTCTCCTTGATTGCTATAATTTATTCATGATCTGGTCCACAATACCATATTCTATAGACTTTTCTGCATCCATCCAATAGTCTCTTTCAAAGTCTTTTTTTATCCGTTCAATTGTTTGCCCTGTATTGTCGGCTAAAATGCGGGCTCCCATGTTTTTGGTTCTTAAGATTTGCTCTGCATGAATTTCCATATCTGCACTAACGCCCTGGATGTGTCCGCCTAAAGAAGGTTGATGAATCATCACCTCTCCATGAGGATAAATAAAACGTTTCCCTTTTTCACCAGCGCTCAGTAAAATACTGCCCATTGATGCTGCAAGCCCCATACAAATAGTACTTACAGGAGACTTAATAAGTTTCATGGTATCATAGATAACCATGCCACTGGTTACAGAGCCGCCCGGGCTGCTAATAAAAAATTTGATTTCATCACCGGGCTTATCAGCTTCCAGCAGCAATAACTTTGTTACTACGTCTTTAGCTGACTTATCATCTACAACTCCCCACAAATGAATAGCACGGGTTTGAAAAAAATATTTCTCCAAACGCTTGTACAACATTCTTGTATCTACTTCAGCCCTTTCTTCTTTTTCTTCTTCGGTTTCTGGTTCTCCCGGGGTGCCCGGAGTACCAGGATCAGGTTGCGGCTGCATTCTATTCCAATAATATTGATCTTGTAAGCTCATTACTTATCCTTTTATTCGTTTAATTATTTTATTAGTTCTGCTTTCTTTTCTTTGCGTGGATTTACAAGTAATACTTCGTCTACCAGTCCATAGTCCTTGGCTTCAGGAGCTGTCATCCAATAATCACGGTCGAAGTCGGTCTCTACACGTTCCAGGTTCTGACCGGAGTGATTACAAACAATCTCGTACAATTCTCTTTTCAGTTTGCGGATTTCTTTTACTGTTACTTCAATATCGGTTGCTTGTCCGCCAATGGCTCCGCTTGGTTGATGCATCATTACACGGGCATGTTTCAGCGCAGCCCTTTTGCCATGAGTGCCTGCTGCCAGCAATACGCTACCCATAGAAGCAGCCATCCCAATACAGATAGTAGCTACATCGGGGGAAACATATTGCATGGTGTCGTAAACCCCAAGGCCTGCATATACACTACCGCCCGGAGAGTTGATGTACATATTGATGTCTCTTGTTCTGTCAGAAGAATCAAGGAAAAGAAGTTGAGCTGTTATAATATTGGCTACTTCATCATTGATTGGATAACCAAGAAAAATGATGCGGTCCATCATAAGACGGCTGTACACATCCATTACAGCCACGTTCATAGGCCTTTCCTCGATGATATTTGGAGTGAGAGCTGTTACCAAATATTTGCCATAGCTGTCCAATGTATTGCTCGACATTCCTTTGTGCTTCACGGCATATTTTTCAAATTCTGAATTAAAACTCATATCGTCTTTGATTAGATTTTAGGCAATTTAATGGATTGTGTGTTATCAAATACCGTGCTTGCCATAAAAACACGACATTTTGCCACGATGCGTTTTTAAGTTTGTGTTTGAAGTTTTGAGTTCGCAGTTTTGCGTTGAGTTGCCGGCTTTTGTTCCCTGATGAGTCGTTCCTTGCGTCGCACTCTTCAACTGAAGAAATACTTTCATCTATTCCTACAAAATACTAAAACCAAAGCGGAACAGCCAAATTTTAGATCATGCAAATACCACTGATTGATCTATCTTAGAAATTGTGGGGGCACTTACTTACCTTCTTATTCTTCTTCCGGTAGTAATAACGTTTTTTGTGCTTTACTATATTGATGCCAGCTTAGAAAGGCGTGTTAATCACTCTGGCTTAGCAGCCGTACTGGAGATATTGATCGCCTTGATGCTCCTTATTTTTGGTTTTGGCTTTGCCCTTTCTATTCTTCTCTGAGATAAACATTTTCTTTTCCTTCATGTCCGAAACAAAAATGGAGAACCGATACTTCAATTCTCCAATTACCTTAACTTTTTATTCTCATTAATGGTGGTGGTGCTGGTGCTCTTCATTCATACGTAGAAACTCTTCCTTGGTCACAGGCGTTTCCACTGCATCAATTTTTGTTTCAGCCCAGTCAAATATTTTTTGTGTTTGTAAGCGGTTATAAGCATCCTCAACATATTTTTTATCCTTCATCATCCGGTCAATGTAGTCTCTTACCCATTGCTGTTCTTCATCCAGGTTTTGCATGCCCATATAGCCAAGTAATTGCTGTTTGGCAAACTGACGAAGGTCATCCTGTTGCACCTGGATGCCATTTTCCTGTACCATTTTATCTGTGATCAAGGTCCACTTCAGTTGGTTGAGGAAAGAAGGGAACTCGTGTTCTACCTGCTCGTCTGTTTTTGCTTCCTGGTTTTCACCCTGTGTTTTAATCCAGCGTTTTAAGAAATCAGCGGGAAAATCAATATGAGTGTGCTCTAATAACACGTGGTATAAAGCATGATGCAACTGGTTGCGGCTTTCAGTATCCCATTGTTTTTGTAATTCGTCTTTTATGCGATTGCGAAAAGCTTCTTCTGTTTTGACTTCTTCGTTAGGAAAAAGTTGGCTAAACAACTCTTCGTTTAATTCCCTTGCTTCAACTAATCCTACCTTGGTGATTAATGCTTTAAAATGTTTATCGCTGGCACTATCTAAACCAAGATCATTTGAGATCCACTGCCGTTCTTTTTCTTCAAACGCTTCGGCTAATGTCAGTTGAATGGTATCATCTTTCTTTTTGCCAATTAAAGTAGGGCGGTAGGCTTCACTGAAATATTTAACCAATACAGAATTGTCTTTGCGAATTCCTCCTTCTACTTCGTTGCCGGTACTATCTGTCTCGATAAAAGTAATATTCAATACATTCTCGTCTCCGGTAACAGCTTCGGGTTCAGTCATATTGCCATAGCGGGTACGTAAACGCTCAATTTCTTCATTCAGCATTTCCTCTGTAAGCGTTACTTTATATCTTTTTACCTGCTCTTTGGAAAGATCAGGAAGTTGAAAGTCAGGTTTCATTCCTACCTCGAAAGTGAACGTATAATTGTTAGGATTGTTTACATCCAACTGGTTCAGGTTCATGTTCACAGGAAGAGGTTGGGCAAAAATGTCCAGCTTTTCATCTTCAATAAAACGGAATACTTCTTTGTCTACAGTTTTTAAAACCTCATCTGTAAAAAGCGAAGAGCCATACATTTTTTTAATTAAACCTGCAGGCACCATTCCCTTTCTGAAGCCTGGGATGTTAGCCTTTTTGCCGTACTCTTTCAGCGATTTTTCAAACTGGGGCAGGTAATCTTCTTTATTGATAGTAACACTAAACTGTTTGTGTAAGGGTGCAACTTCTTGCTGCGTAACTGTAGCCATAATTCTAAATTGTAATTTCTAATAACGAACAAGGAACAAGGAATATCGAACTGAAGAAGTTCAGTATTCAACATTCCTTGTTCCTTGTTCTTCAGTTTTAAGAGTGCGGGTGAAGGGACTCGAACCCCCATGCCTCTCGGCGTCAGATCCTAAGTCTGATACGTCTACCAATTTCGCCACACCCGCAAAAATCTTGGGGGGCAAAAGTAAGGGATTCGCATTATTTAAACCTAATTAAAGCCGTTTCCTGGTAGTTTTTCCCTCAAAGGAATCGTTAAAACCGATGCGGCATCGCTGGCAACAAGCCCCCCAATCGTTCACCATTGGCAAGCCACTGATAAAACAGTAAATTCGTGATCCATGGAAACTGTAGCGCAGATACCGAAGTATAATTTAAATGAAGAACAGGAAAAGAAGTTGATCCTGAGGGAATACCGGGCCTTATTGCGTTCTCTGAAAACGCGTATTAAACCAGGCGATAGAAAATTAATTCGTAGTGCTTTTGAAATTGCAGCAGAGGCACATAAGACGATGCGGAGGAAAAGTGGCGAGCCTTATATTTTACATCCCCTGGCAGTAGCAAAAATTTGTGTAGAGGAAATTGGTTTAGGTGTGCGTTCCACTATATGTTCTCTTTTACATGACACGGTTGAAGACACGGATATCAACTTAGAAGATATACAAAAAGAATTTGGTGGAGAAATAGCTAAGATTGTTGACGGATTGACCAAGATATCAAATGTAATTGATGTCAATGCCTCGCAACAAGCTGAAAACTTTAGAAAAATATTACTCACACTAACCGATGATCCCCGCGTGATCCTTATTAAGCTTGCTGACCGTTTGCACAACATGCGAACAATGGACAGTATGAAGCAGGAAAAGCAATTAAAAATTTCTTCAGAAACCGTTTACGTATATGCTCCCCTTGCCCACCGTATGGGTTTGTACAATATTAAAACGGAGATGGAAGACCTTTCCATGAAATACCTGGAGCCAGGTACATATAAAGAAATTGCCCGCAAACTGGCGGAAACAAGACGAGAGCGTACCCGCTACATAAATGAATTTGTAAAGCCGCTGCAAGACAAGTTAACAAAGGCAGAATTGGACTTTGAGATCTTTGGCCGTCCAAAAAGCATACACTCCATCTGGAATAAGATGAAGAAAAAAGGAGTGTCGTTTGAAGAAGTGTATGATCTTTTTGCCATCCGTATTATTGTTAACTCTCCGCCGGAAAAAGAAAAAGAAGATTGCTGGAAAGTGTATTCCATGATCACGGATGAATATACTCCTTCTCCAGAGCGATTAAGAGACTGGTTAAGCAATCCCAAAAGCAATGGTTATGAAGCATTACACACCACGGTAATGGGTCCGCAAGGTAAGTGGGTGGAAGTGCAGATTCGTACCAAACGGATGAATGAAATTGCGGAAAAAGGCTTAGCGGCTCACTGGAAATATAAAGAAGGTACCAACGATGAAAGCCGCTTTGATCAGTGGTTTAACCAGATAAGGGAAGTTATTACCACGCAGGATGTGGACTCGGTTGACTTTCTACATGACTTTAAGCGTAGCTTTTTAGCGGAAGAAATTTATATCTACACACCGAAAGGCGATGTAAAAATGTTGCCTGTAGGAGCCACCGCTTTGGACTTTGCCTTTTCGGTTCACAGCGAGGTTGGGGTAAAATGCATTGGCGCCAAAGTAAATCATAAGTTGGTGCCCATCAGCCATAAATTGCGCAGTGGAGACCAGGTTGAGATTATTACTTCTAATAAACAAAAACCTTCAGAAGACTGGCTAAATTTTGTTGTAACCGCCAAGGCAAGAACAAAGATCAAAGACTCTTTGAAGGAAGAAAAGAAGACGATTGCTGACGAAGGGAAATATACAGTACAACGCAAGCTCGAGGGATTAGGCGCAGTAGTTAATGCGCACAATATTGATGAACTGGTAAATTTTTACAAGTTGGCCGCCCCACTTGAACTGTATTACCAGGTAGCAGTAAAAAATATTGATCTTAAAGAGTTAAAAGAGTTTAAGGTTATAGGTGATAAACTGGAAGCTCCCAAGCCTGTTCGACAGTTAGAACCCAAACCGGAATATCATCCTTCTATTCAAAAAAAGGAAGCAGAGCTTATCATTTTTGGAGAGAGCAGTGATAAAATCATGTATACATTGGCCAATTGCTGCAAGCCTATTCCAGGTGATGATGTCTTTGGATTTGTAACGACGGGCAAGGGTTTAACCATTCATCGTACAACTTGTCCCAACGCTTCAAAACTTCTGGCAAATTATGGACACCGTATTGTAAAAACAAAGTGGGCTAAGAATAAAGAAATTTCTTTTCTTACCGGTTTGCGCATCATTGGAATGGATGATGTGGGCATTGTAAATAAAATCACCACCATCATTAGTGGGGAACTTCGAATTAATATTTCTGCCATCACCATTGAATCCAAAGAAGGATTATTTGAAGGGTCGATTAAGCTTTTTGTGCATGACAAGGAAGAATTAGATGAATTAGTAATGCGATTGAAAAGCCTGAATGGAATTCATTCAGTAGAACGCTTTGAAACAGAAGCAGTTTAAATAATTTATCCAGAATATACAGTGAATAAATAAATAGGGAGATGGCCGTCGTTTATGCGACGGCTATTTTATTGAGCCGTACATTTGCCGCGTTAATAAAAATATATGGTTGACGTTATTCTTGGTTTGCAATGGGGAGACGAGGGAAAGGGAAAAATTGTAGATTATTTCGCGGCAAATTATGACATTATTGCCCGCTTCCAGGGTGGACCAAACGCGGGGCATACGCTTTATGTGGGAAAGGAAAATAAAAAAGTCGTGTTGCACCAGATTCCTTCCGGCGTATTTCATGAAGGCACAATTAATTTAATTGGAAATGGCGTAGTACTGGACCCGGTTACACTGCGCCGGGAATGTGATCTTGTGGCTTCGTTTGGTATAGACTTGAAAAAAAATCTTTTTATTTCGGAACGTACTCACGTTATTCTTCCTACGCATAGGGCCTTGGATAAGGCGGCGGAATTATCAAAGGGACATGAAAAGATTGGTTCTACCCTTAAAGGTATCGGCCCTGCCTATATGGATAAGACCGGCAGAAATGGTCTGCGTGTAGGTGATCTCTTACATAAAAGTTTTACAACTTCTTATATCAAGCTTCGATTAAAACATCAAAAGCTTTTAGATAATTATAATTTCAATGAAGAGATTTCTGCATGGGAAGAAGAGTTTTTTGATGCCGTGGAGTTTTTAAAAACATTGAATATTGTTAATGGTGAATATTTTATTAACCGGCACCTTGATGAAGGAAAAAAAGTTTTAGCAGAAGGCGCGCAGGGAAGTATGCTGGATATAGATTTTGGTACGTTTCCTTTTGTAACCTCAAGCAACACAATTTCCGCGGGCGTGTGTAGTGGCTTAGGAATAGCTCCACAAAAGATCAGGGAAGTTATTGGAGTGAGCAAGGCGTATTGTACAAGAGTAGGAAGTGGACCATTCCCTACAGAATTGGAAGATGAAACAGGAGAGCAGCTTAGAAAAATAGGAAGCGAATTTGGCGCAACTACCGGCCGTCCACGTCGTTGCGGATGGATGGATATAGTGGCATTGGATTATGCCTGCATGTTAAACGGAGTCACACAAATTGTAATGACCAAGGCTGATGTTTTGGATGCTTTTGAAAACCTAAATATTTGCACTTCGTACAAGGTCAACGGAAAAGAAACAAAACAAATTCCTTTCCAGATGACACACTGTAAAATTGAACCCGTTTATGAAACCTTAAAAGGTTGGAAGCAGGAAACGTCCCAAATGCGCGAAATGACCTTGCTGCCTGACGAGATGAAATCTTATATTGAATTTATCAATAATAACTTAAGGGCCAAAGTTTGTTATATATCGAACGGTCCCGGTAGAGATCAGATTGTAAAAGCTTATTGACAAAAATTAGCATGTAAAAAAAAGTTTTTCAAAATTTGGTCAATTAAAATCTAAGGCTAAATTTTACAGCGCTAATGCAATTTTATTTATGGCAGTTATTTTATCAGAGGAAGTAACCTCAGAAACGCTAGTTGAAACTTTAGTAGCGCAGGCAAAAGGTCGTTCAGCAAGACCCAAAAAAGTGGAGGAAGATGATTTTGAAGAGGAAGACGAAGCTCCAAAGAAATCAGCCAAGAAGGCTAAAGCTGATGACGACGACGATGATGACGACGATATAGAGGGAGAAGATGAGGAAGTTGATGACGAATGGGATCCTGATTTTGAAGAATTTGATTTGCCTAAATCCAAGAAGGGAAAAAGCAGCAAAGGAGAAGAAGAGGAAGAATTTAAAGTTGAGGAAGAAGAAGACTTTAAAGACATGGATCTTTTCAATGACAGTGGCGTCGATGATGAAGAAGAAGATTTTTAATTCATCTCAATAAAACATAAGCTCTGGCTAAATCCACCTACCTTATTGGTGATGTAGTTCAGATGAAGATGAAAATGTTGAACTGGGCTGCCCGGTTCAACATTTTTTGTTTTCTGGACAATCAGCAGTATGCTTTTCAGCCGCACAAATACGAGTGCCTGTTAGGGGCCGATGCTGTTGATTTTGTTACATCAACAAATATTATTGAACTGGATGATTTTCTGGACAAAAACAAAAATTGGGTTTTTGGACACTTGTCATATGATTTAAAAGACAGTATCTATTTTCCCTCCCATAAAAAAAACAGGGTTGACTTTCCTCCATTTTATTTTTTTATCCCCCGGTTTACTCTTTGTATTAAAAATCAAGAACTCCTTATCATAGCGGAAGAGCCAGACAAAGTATACCAAAGCATTTTGTCTCAACCTATAATCGAAGAGCGAACATCATCGAAGGTTATTATGCAGCCCAGGCTTGACAGGGAAGAGTATATTCAAAAAATAAAAAGCTTACAAGCACATATACTTAAGGGCGATTGTTACGAAATAAATTTTTGCCAGGAATTTTTTAGTGAGTCCGCTCATATTGATCCATTACTTGTTTTTCAGAAATTAATAAAAATTTCTCCTAATCCCTTTTCTGCACTTTACAAAATCAATGATAAGTTTTTATTGTGTGCCAGTCCGGAACGGTTTTTAGTAAAGGAAAAAACTAAGATTACATCTCAACCGATGAAAGGAACTATCAAAAGAAATTTGTTAGATGCAGCCGAAGATGAGATATTCAAGCATGAGCTAAAAAAAAGCGGCAAAGATCAGTCAGAAAATGTAATGGTGGTAGACCTGGTTAGAAATGATTTAACCAGGATATGTAAGGATGATTCAGTAAAAGTGGAAGAACTTTTTAGCATCTATTCCTACCCACAGGTACACCAAATGATCTCTACGGTAAGCGGAGATCTAAAGAACGATATTAAATTTTCAGAAATTATAAAAGCTACTTTTCCTATGGGCTCCATGACCGGAGCTCCAAAATATAGAGTTATGAAACTAATTGATCAATATGAAGACCAGGGACGTGGAATCTTTTCTGGCTCCGTCGGTTACATTTCTCCAGACGGGGACTTTGATTTAAATGTGGTGATACGAAGTATTATGTATAACGCTACCGAAGAATATCTTTCTTACCAGGTTGGCTCCGGAATTACTTTTTATAGTGATCCGCAAAAAGAGTGGGACGAATGCTTGTTGAAGGCAGAAGCCATAAAAAAAGTGCTGGACGAATGACCAACACTTTATAAAATTTTTTTTGAAGACTACCTGGTGGCGGAACTCAGCATCATGCGAACAGATTGTTCGAGTATCTGGGATTTATTTGTTTCAAATAAATTCATTTTGTCTATAGGCAATCGAAGATCATAACCTGGGTTGGCCGCAATAGCCCTGTCGAAGTTTGGATTCAGCCCATTGAACTCTGTAATATTCATTTGAATAATTGATGTTATGGCTAAGGCCGTGTACTTACCACTTATGTTTAAAACAGAAATAGAAGCATCGGTTACAGGTTGTTGAGGAATTAATAAACGATCTGTTTCTTTCTTCGTAAGTGTAGTCAGGCCACCATCACCTTCCATGATATAATGCGTGGCAATAAACTTCTTTACGTGGTTTCTTGATTCTGTAGGTAGGTGATATTGCAGGTCCCAAAAATTACGGCTACCACTCCTTCTGATCGCTGAATTAACATTACCTGCACCGCAGTTGTAAGCAGCTACTACTAAAAGCCAATCATTATAAATAGCATATAATTCAGTAAGATATTTAGCCGCAGCATGAGTGCTCCTGCGATAATCGCGGCGATCATCTCTTTTTTTATTTACTATTAAACCGAAGCCCCGGGCTGTTTGTGGCATAAACTGCCATGGACCAACAGCACCAGCCCATGATACTGCTGAAGACTTTAGGTCAGACTCAATAACTGAAAGGTATTTTAGTTCTACAGGTAATCCATGTTCTGTAAATACGTCGCCTATCATGTCAAAATAGGGTTTACCCCAGCCTTTCATTTTATTTAACCTGGTGCTATTAGCGTAAACATAATCCTCAACAAAGCTTATAGCTTTAGGATTCAGCTTGGCGATGTTAATACCCTCAGTAGTTTCTGTCTCAAACAAGTTCTTAAACGCGTCTTTGGGATCACCTAAAATTCTTTTGTCAGTGGAATCGTTGTACGTGGCCTGTTTAACTGTTAATTCATCTAGAAGCGAAGGATGCGTTGCACCACGGCTTTGAATAGTTAGACTTATGAGGCTGGTGGCCAACAATAAAAGTTTGTTCATCACGATTTTTTAGAGGGTGAAGCCAAAATCACACGGTTATCTTACTCTCCTTTATTGTTGCATCAGTTGATGCGAAAAGCGTAGCAAAGATAACTCATTCTGTTCAGCTGAAGCCACTTGAAGTCCAAAAGGAAGGTTAGAGGAATGTTTAAAGACTGGTAAACTGATGGCGGGGATGCCCGTTAGGTTGGCAAAAACAGTGAAGATGTCGCCCATATACATAGCCAATGGGTCTTTATTTTTCTCCCCAAGTTTGGGAGCTACGGACGGAGAGTTGGGTGCAACTATAAAGTCAAAGTTCTTGAAAACCAGTTGGGTTTGCTGATGTAAAAGCTGTCGTACTTGTTGGGCTTTTGTAAAATAGGCATCAAAATAACCAGCACTTAATACAAAGGTTCCCAACATGATCCGACGTTTTACTTCTTTACCAAATCCTTGTGCCCTGTTAGCTTGATAAAAACTGGTAAGGTCTTTTTTTTCGGTGGAAGCTCTTCCATAACGAACGCCATCATACCTGGAGAGGTTAGAAGAAGCTTCAGCAGTGGTTAAAATATAATACGTTGGAACAATATACTCGGTAAGATTAAAGTCTACAGGTTCTACCTCGTGTCCATCGTGTTTTAAATTTTGTAATAAAGTTTTTATCTGAACTGAAATCTCCGGGTCTATAGAATTATGTTCAACCCAGTCTGGAAAGTAGGCAATTCTATATCTTTTATCGGTGCTGCTTCTTAGGTCTGTAAAACTATTTATTTGAGAAATGGCAGTACTGTCGAATTCATCAGGACCGGAAATAACATCTAAGATTCTGGCTGCATCAGAAACTGTATAAGCCAAAACACCAATCTGGTCAAAAGAAGAGCCATAAGCGATTAAACCATGACGTGATACTCTTCCATAAGTTGGCTTTAAGCCTACCACTCCACAAAAATCAGCGGGTAGGCGAACCGAGCCGCCGGTGTCAGTTCCTAAAGCCGCCATGCATAGACCGGCTTTTACAGCCGCTGCGCTTCCACCAGAAGAACCCCCAGGAACGTGATCTGTATTATTTGGATTTAGTACAGGTTCAAAAGCAGAGTTTTCATTAGTGGAACCCATTCCAAACTCGTCACAATTCTGGCGGCCAATGATAATAGCTCCTTCCTTTAATAACCGTTCAACAGCTGTGGCAGAATAAACGGAGGTAAAACCCTGGAGGATCTTTGAGGAAGCAGAGACTTCATGGCCTTTATAACAAATGTTATCCTTAATGCCCATGATAACACCATGAAGTTTTCCTTTTATGGGCTGTTTATCTAATTCAGCAGCTTTAGCTGAGGCCTCTTCGGCAAAAACCTCTAAAAAGCTATTTAAATGTTTGCTGTTTTCAATAGAAAAAAGGCAGTGTTGTACTGCCTGCATACAAGTGGTTTTACCGGTTTTTAAGTCGGCATGATAATCATCAATAGAAGAAAAATTAAACACTTAACCTTAAATAAGGTGTGGTTAGAGACATTAAGATGGTGTAGAAGAGGTAGTAGCGGATGTACTCTTCTGCTCTTTTTCACTGATACCTTCTTCGATCTCTCTGCGAACATTACTCTTGGCATCATTAAATTCACGAATACCGCGGCCCAGGCCGCGCATCAACTCAGGAATTTTACGACCACCGAATAACAACAGTACGATCAAAAGAATGATCAATATCTCATTAAAACCTAGAGGGCCCATAAAATGGATTTATAAATGATAAATTAGAATACAAATGTATTGGAAATAAACCTGTGACCAAGGTAACGAAGATTTATTTCCAATAAAAAAGCGTCCCACATGGCAGGACGCTTTTTAAAAAGTTTAACGGTTTATGCTGTTTCTAACGATCTTTTCTTTTCCTGGATCCTTGCGCTCTTACCACTGCGCTCACGCTGATAATATAGTTTAGCACGGCGAACGCGGCCTGCTTTATTTAAAATGATAGACTCAATATTAGGAGAGTAAAAGGGGAATAATCTCTCTACACCTACACCGTCAGATATTTTGCGAACAGTAAAGGTGGCCGTAGTGCCCTCACCCTGTTTTTTAATCACATCTCCGCGAAATGACTGGATCCTTTCTTTGTTTCCTTCAATAATTTTATAGTTCACAGTGATGTTATCACCGGCTTTAAACTTAGGGAAGTCTTTTTTGCCTGTTAATTGTTCGTGTACGTAGGCAA
>DAIQPL010000076.1:0-15196 GCA_036787395.1 Flavisolibacter sp.
ACAGGTTTAATTTCCTACGTGCTTATTGAGTGCCTCTTATTCTCTGACGGAGAACAAATCAACTACTCAACAATGTGTGGTAAAAGTGAAAGAGTTTCGTTGGAAAACAAGTGTAGACATGAAAGCAAACTTTCCATCCTCGCACAATATTTTACATAAATCCAATCCTCGAAGTGATGAGCATATTATTTGCGCCTTGAAAAATCAAACAAATCAAAACAATTGCTGTGGTTCTATTGATGTAGCATTGTGTTAGTCACAAAATATTAAACTTTATAAATCACATGATTCAGAATCGGGATATTGTTTACACCTGCATACAACCATGGATTAATGATATAGCCACAAATGGTAAGAACAATACTGAAATATTAGCCAGGCACAATAGAGTTCTTTTTGTCAATCCCCCTATAGATAGGAATAGTTTTTTTAGAGAAAAAAATAACCCTCTTTTTAAAATCCCCTTTGAAGTTATTCAAGGTAAAAGAGAAGGCCTAATGCAGGTTAATAACAATATCTGGGTACTTTATCCCAAAGTAATTATTGAATCAGCCAATTGGATACCTTTTACAAGTGCTTTCAGGATAATTAATAAGTTAAACAACCGGCGGTTTGCAAATGATATTCTTGAAGGTATAAAACAGCTCGGTTTTAAAAATTATATTCATTTTAATGACAGCGATCCTTTTCGTAGTTTTCATATAAAAGAATTTCTGAAGCCTGTCCAAAGTATTTATTACACGAGAGATAACCTTATGGGTGTACCTTATTGGTACAAACATGGCAGACTTCTGGAGCCGGAACTTTTTGCCAAGAGTGATCTTATTGTGGCTAACTCAACTTATCTGGCAGAAATAGCACGGAAGTATAATGCACACACCTATTACATTGGGCAAGGCTGTGATGTAGGGGATTTTGATAATAATATAATACGAGAGGTTCCTGATGATATAGCTCCCATTGCATCTCCCATTATCGGATATATTGGCTCTTTGCTGGCGCTACGGCTGGATGTAGAACTTTTGGAGAAAATTGCCACAAGCAAAAAAGAATGGAATTTTGTATTTATTGGCCCAGAAGACGCCGCCTTTAAAAATTCTTTACTTCACCGCCTTTCGAATGTTTATTTTTTGGGTCTAAAGGAACTTAAACACCTCCCAAACTATCTTTCGCGGTTTGACGTTGCTCTTAACCCCCAAAAAATTAATGAGGTAACAATAGGTAATTATCCCCGTAAAATTGATGAATACCTTGCTATGGGTAAGCCAGTTGTTGCTACGCCAACCGGTGCCATGAGTATTTTTAAGGATTATGTTTATTTTGCCTCGACGCCCGAAGAGTATATACAACAAATTGAAAAAGCACTATTGGAAAATAATACTGAAAAAGAAAAAGAACGAGCAAATTTTGCCGGTACTCATACATGGGAAAATAGTGTATTGGAAATTTATAAAGCTATATTGAAGGTTAATCCCGAATTAGGAGAAAATTGAAAAAAGTAAACCACAGTTCATTCAAGATAAATGTCATCTATTAAAGAAAAAATAAAGCGCCATGAAAGGTTAAAGCATTTTATTCATTGGTTAATTATTCCTCCACGACAGGCAAGGCCAAGAAAATGGGTGTCCTGGTTTTTTAATCCATTTTTTCATAGCAGGGGTAAAGGTTCTATCATAAGAAGCAACACCAGAATGGACGTGTTGCCCTTTAATAGATTTATTTTGGGCAACAATTCTACAATTGAAGATTTTTGTACCATTAACAATGGTGTGGGCGATGTGGTAATAGGGAATGAAACAAGAATTGGGATGGGCAATGTAATTATAGGGCCGGTAACTGTTGGTAATTTTGTCATTTTTGCTCAAAATATCGTCGCAAGTGGTCTTAATCATGGGTACGAAGATGTAAGCTTACCAATTGACAAACAAAAAGTAACCACCGCACCTATTTTTATAGAAGATGAGTGCTGGATTGGAGCTAACGCCGTAATAACTGCGGGTGTTACAATAGGTAAGCATAGCGTTATTGCGGCAGGTGCTGTAGTGACAAAAGATATACCTCCCTATTCTGTAGCCGTCGGAAACCCTGCCCGCATCATAAAACAGTACAATTTTGAAAAGAAAGAATGGGTAAGGCTGTAAACAACCGTATCAGTAAGAAACCAAATTGCTACTATGCAATTTTTTTTACGCCAGCGTTTCAATTTTATGAATTAAACTTAGCGGCAAAATTTACAATCATTGCCAGTTATAGACATATTTATTTAACTTCAATATTTACCTGCAGATTTTTGTAAGTCATAAAATTTTATTATCCTATCAAACAATTCTGGAATTGTGCTTTTGAAACGTTTTGCTGCTTATAGTCAGGCTAAGATTAAATCCATAATCCATATAACCAGCAAGTCAGGTACAGACATATCATCTAATCTTGGAAACCAATCATGCATATGCGGATAGGCATTGAGGCACAAAGGATATTGCGAATAAAAAAGCATGGCATGGATATAGTGGCCATTGAATTAATTAAGAGTTTACAGGAGATTGATTCTAATAACGAATATGTAATTTTTAGCAGAAAAGGGGAAAATAATAATGCTATCCTGGAATCTGATAATTTTCAACTGGAAACGTTTTCTTCGCTAACTTATGCAGATTGGGAGCAGCTAAAGCTTTTAAAAGCGGTAAATAGGCAAAAAATTGATCTACTGCACTGCACCGCCAATACTGCACCCTTCTTCTCATCCGTTCCCATCATACTAACAATCCATGATATCATATACCTTGAAAATATTGATCTCAAGGGAACGCTATACCAAAATTTAGGTAATCTGTATCGTCGTTTTCTGGTGCCTAAAATCGTAAAAAAGGCAAACCTCATTTTAACTGTTTCTGAGTTTGAAAAAAATAATATTGTTAAGCGGTTGAACCTTCCTGAAGAAAAAGTTCAGGTTTTATACAATGGGGTTAGTTCGCAATTTAATAATAGCTATACCATCCAACAGATTCAAGAAGTACGTGATCAATATAACCTTCCACCGCAGTATGTTATGTTTCTAGGCAACACAGCTTCAAAAAAAAATACGTTAAACGTCATTAAAGCGTTTGTTGATTTTTGCCTTAATCAAAAACATGATATACCCCTGGTTATGCTCGACTACAAAAAAGAGCTTGTTGTAAAAGTTCTGGAAGATTTAAAACATCCTGATCTGGCTGACCGGTTTGTCTTTCCTGGGTATGTGCCTCACAACCAAATACCGTTAGTTTATAATGCCGCTACTGTTTTCTTATATCCTTCTTTAAGGGAAAGTTTTGGGCTGCCAATTTTAGAAGCCATGGCATGTGGCGTACCTGTTATAACTTCTTCTTCTTCATCTATGCCTGAGATTGCCGGCAATGCTGCGCTTTTTGTAGATCCACTTAGTTATAAAGACATCTCCAAAGCAATTGAAAAAATTGTTACGGATGAAAAGCTAAGATCGGATTACATTCAAAAAGGATTACAGCGGGTAAAATCTTTCACATGGAAAGCGGCTGCAAAAAAATTACTTTCAATTTATGAAACAACATTCGGGTAATTAATCCTTAAATTTATTACTTGTTTAATTTGTAAGATAATTGTTAGATAGTTATGCAATTTGTAAGAATATTGCACTATGGCAGCTTGTAGTAAAGGTTTACCTTTGGTTGAGGCTGAATAAGAATAAGGACGGGTTTTCCATTCCGTATTAGCACGAAATTTACATGGTCCGGTATTTTAGGCGAAGTCCTGATAATTTCTTATGCTTTTAGCCTTTTTTAGTATTTTGGTTGTTGCTTAAGTGACAGGTTTATTATAAATCCGCATTAATATCTGATTGGTAATGTTGAGTTCTATTACAAATGTCTTCTTTGTACTTCTTTTTAGTTATTGCGGCATATCGGTACTTTATCTGTTTGTTTTCTCGCTAACGGGAAAGCTGTTTTACAAAAAAAATATGAGCGTGAGTGTTGAGCCAATTAAAAGGATTGGTGTATTGGTACCTGCCTATAAAGAGGACGGAATTATATTAGCAACAGCGAGGAATTTGGTGCAATTAAATTATCCATCGGAGTTATACGATGTATTTATTATAGCGGATTCGTTCCAGGAGGAAACTTTGAAACAGCTAAGAGAACTTCCGTTGTGTGTGATTGAAGTTTCTTTTGATAAAAGCACTAAAACAAAGGCGTTAAATGCAGGGTTTAGTTATATAAAAAAGGAGTACGATATAGCATTGATTTGCGATGCAGATAATATATTGGCGAATGATTTTTTAAGGATATTAGATCATTCCTTTAGCAACGGTGCAAGAGCCGTGCAGGGGAGAAGAGTAGCAAAAAATCTCGATAGTTCTTTTGCTATTTTGGATGCTTGTAGTGAGGCCATCAATAACAATATTTTCAGGAAAGGCGCCAATGCTTTGGGCCTATCTTCTGCCGTTATAGGCTCTGGTATGGCCTTTGAATTTGAAAAGATCAAAAATATACTAGGTGAGATTGATGCAGTAGGTGGATTTGATAAACCACTGCAATTGAAGATCGTAGAGCAGGGGATTAAAATCCAATACCTGGAAGAGGCGCTGATATTTGATGAGAAAGTGGATTCTTCGTACGCCTTTAAACAGCAACGTAAAAGATGGGTATCCAGCCAGTTTATTTATTTGAAGAAATTTTTTATGCCAGCGGTTAAACAATTAGCTAAAGGCAACCTTAGTTATTTTAATCTTGCTATAGCTAACAATCTTGTTCTTCCACGAGCATTTTTGTTACTTATTTTACCTGCACTTGTCGTGGTCACTTTGTTTATTTCACCTTCATGGGCCATGCTATTTACTGTGATATGGATTCTTTATTTGTTTTCTCTTCTCCTGGCGTTACCTGCTATGTTGGTAAATAAGAATCTATTTTATGCTATTTTTAAATTGCCCAAAGCAATTGGAGCGATGATTGCGGCGCTGTTTGAGATGAAGAAAGCCAATAAGACTTTCATTCATACTGTCCATACAAAAACAGAGGTTACAAACACATTGTTTAACGATAAACGAATTTGATAAGCTTAATTTAAAGCGTAGCGGAGTAAAGAAGAGCGAAAAAACTATGTTCTCGTTAACTCACGCCATTTCCGTTGTTTCGGTGGAGCAACTCCGTATACAGCCTTTCTATTTCCTTTGTCATGTTCAAGGCATCGAAACGTTCGGTTACTGTATTTCGGGCGTTTTGCTCAAACTTCGCACGTTTATCCGTGTTGAGACTTAAGGTTACAATTGCCTTACTAAGATTGGCCACTAAATTATCTATCTCTACCAACCAGCCATTTTCATTGTGTTTTATGATCTCACTGGTACCATCTACATTAGAAGCTATGACAGCCTTTCCCATAGCCATTGCTTCTAAAAGTCCAATAGGCAAACCTTCCCACAAGGAAGGCAAAACAAAAATATCTGATGAGGCTAATACATCCGGTACATCTTGTCTGAACGATTCTAAAGTAATCTTATCTTTTAATTTTAGTTCATCAATAAGTTCTGTGGCTTCCTGCTTTTGATCACCATCTCCAACCATTAACATATGTATGTCTGGATTTATGGTTATAGCTTCTGCAAAAGCCTTTATCAACGAAAGCGGTTGTTTGTGTAATGTAAACCTTGCAATAAATAAGACGAGTGTTACATTTTCCCTGATGCCTAATTCGCTTCTAATGTTTTTATGAGGGTTTCCCGGATTGAATTTTTCCAGGTTTATTCCGTTATTAATGATTGCGGAGTTGAAAGAACGTATATATCTTTTTCCTGTCTGCTGATTGGAAGATGAAACTGATATATTAAAATCAGATTTTGACGTAAGGTAATGTTCACTCATTATCCGGATACGCTTTAAGATCGGGTTTTGATCAGGATGAAAGGACCACCCATGAATGGTATAAATAACAGGCAAGCCTAATTTTTTTGCCGCCCACAAAACGTTTGAATTAGCCCGTGTGCCATGGGCATGGATGAGATCAATTTTCTGGTCTTTAATTAATTCCTTTACTGCCTTCCATTTTGTAACATCAAAGGGTTTTGTAGTGTGGATAATATGAGTAGATACATTCATACGTTTAAGGGTATCGATCATGGGCCCGTCAGTAAAAGCAAGCACTATGGGATCAAACAACGATTTATTAAGATTTTGTACAAGGCTTAATAAATGTGATTCTCCACCTCCAATTTGCCCCTGGCGTATACACTCTAATACCTTTATCTTTTGTGGCATGTAGCTAAAATGCGATTAAGTTACTACTGTTTCTATATTAGCCATAATGTATTTCAAGAATTATTAGAAATTAATACCGATTGGTTATATGAATTGTGTTTAGATTTTATAACTTCTGACAAAGCAACCAAACAGTGCTACGTTATGTTTGAATGTCGACAAAAAATGAACACTTACATTAAAGTTTATGTATCCATTTGTCATACCAGAGCTGGAACATTAATATTTGCCAAAGCTTTTGATAATTTACTTTTTTACCGCTGAGATAAGCATCGCGTAATCGGATAATTGGTTCATTGTTGAAAATACCTGATTTAGAAAGGGTGTTTTCACTAAGGTAATATTTCAACTGTTCTTTCAGTTCTTCTCTAAACCAAACCATAAGTGGTGCTATGAATGGACGTTTTGGTCGTTCCATTAATTCCTTTGGGATATACCGATGAACCACTTGTTTTAATAACCATTTATTTACACCACCTCTTATTTTGAAAGAAGAGGGTAATAACGCAAGATATTCTATAATACGGTGGTCCAACATGGGTTCTCTTCCCTCCAGGCTAACTGACATGGTAGCTCTATCTACTTTTACAAGATTGTTATCTACTAAAAACGTTTTGTAATCAATAGCTAATAGCCTGTTGGTAATTCCGTCGTTATGCTCGAGCTTGGCTCCATCGTCAAAAAAAGTATGGTATTGTTCAAATGGCTTAGATAAAAAAGTTTCGACTTCGCTTTCTGTAATATATTGACTAATATATTTAACTGCTTTTACCGGATCGTGGCTTTTCCAGATGAGTTTCATTTTCTCGTACCGGGTAGAAAAATTATATTGTTTGTTGAAGTAGGGAATATTTTCAGGATGAATAAGAGACATAGTTCCGCTTAGTAAAGTCTGTAACGACGCTGGTAATGCTGTTGTATATTTCTCAGCCTGACTAAACTTATTATAACCTCCAAAAATTTCATCTCCGCCATCTGCACTCAGGGCAACTTTCACCTGCTGTTTTGCCAACTTACTTACCAATACTGTAGGGACGGTAGAATTATCGGCAAACGGTTCATCATATATTTCAGGTAAATTATTTAATACACTTGCTGCTTCCTTTGCTGTTAAGTACCATTCTGTATGATCTGTTCCTAAATAATTTGCAATTTTCTTTGCTTCTGGCGCTTCATTAAACTCATTTTCATTAAAGCCGATGGTAAAAGTTTTCAATTTTTCGGTGCGCCCGGTTTGAAGTAAAGCTGCTACACTGGTACTATCATATCCTCCGCTTAAAAACAAGCCAACTGGCACATCGGCTACCATCCTGTATTCATAAGCATTCTTTAAAAGCCTGTCAGTTTCAGAAATGGCTTCTTCATCTGATACTTCAATTTTTGGCTGATTATATGAATCAAAAACATCCCAGTATTTTACCAACTCTTTTTGTTTGGCTTTTAAGTCAACAATTAGGGAGTGGCCTGGAAGTAATTTAAAAGTATTTTTAAAAATTGCATGAGGTGCAGGGATGTAACTAAATTGAAGAAAAAGTGCCAGGCTGTTCGTGTCAATATTTTTTTCAAACCGCGGGTGCTGGTATAAACCTTTAAGTTCTGACGCAAATAATAAAATGTCCTGATTCCAATAATAATAAAAAGGTTTTATGCCAGCCCTGTCACGAATAAAAATTACCTGTTCTTTTTGTTTGTCATATAAAGCAATGGCAAACATGCCAATAAATTTATTGACTACCTGAAGTCCCCAGCAATGATAACCTTTCAAAATTACTTCGGTATCTGACCATGAAGTAAAGCTGTATCCTTTTTGCTCCAGCTCTTTCCTTATTTCTTTAAAATTGTATATTTCTCCATTAAAGTCCACAACCAAATTCTCAAAATGCATGGGCTGATGGCCCAAAGGAGAAAGATCAAGAATAGATAATCTTCTTTGCCCGAAACCTATTAAAGCGGTATGGGCGTCATATACTTCATATCCTGCATCATCGGGGCCCCGGTGCGTCATTGCGTCGGTCATTCGTTTTAAGGTTTCTGCATCAGAAACCTTTTTGAAATCTATAAAACCAGCAATACCGCACATAGGGTTTAATTGAATGTAATGTTAGAATTGAAATGCCATAAAATTCCTTTCCAAAATGATATCAAATGATCCTTTTGCCTCTTCACCAGATAACTTATGGTATTTTTAGGTATAGTGAAAAAAGTGAAATAAAAAAAGAATACACTTAATCCCATAAATGAAATATTTCTCCTCATAAAGAGTATCCTATTGCGGGTAAGATAAAAAGTTTTAAGCGAACTTAATTTACCCGTAGTCATAGATTCTTTATGGTAAATCAGTGACTTTGGCTGATAATATATCTTGAAGCCTTTTTTTCTTATGCGAACCGACCAATCAAATTCTTCGTAATAAAGAAAGAACTCTTCTGGCATCAAGCCTGCTTTTTCTATCACTTTGCGGGACACCATCATTCCTCCTCCATGAGCATATTCTGTTTCTTTTACTTCATCATATTGTCCATTATCTTTTTCGCGGCATCCAACCATGGAATTTCTGCCAGTAAAAATGTTTACCGGTTTATAACCAGCATATTCAATAGTTCCTTTATCAAAAAAATAATGAAACTTCGGACTCACTATGCCCGCATCAGAGTGCTCTTTAAATAGATTTACTAACCCGTCAAGTAGCCCTGGTGTAAATTCAGTATCATTATTTACAATAAATAAATATTCTCCTTTAGCTATACGGAGGCCTGCATTATTACCGCCACTAAATCCAAGGTTTACCTGGTTACGAATTACTTTTGCAGACGGGTAAATTGATAGAAAGGTTTTTGTGGGGTCTTCTTTTGAGGCATTATCTACTATAATCACCTCAATGTTATGATAGGAGTTTTGTTCTTTAATAGAACATAAAAATTCACAGGTTACAGCCGTGCTGTTCCAGTTTAGCGTAATGATTGAAACTAATTGATCTGGCTTAAGCATATACTAGTGGCAGGATTAAAAGAGCGTTACAGCGCAAAGGTATGATTATACATCACTTTTCTGAAGTAAGGCGCCCGGTGTCTTTGCCATGATCCAAAAATCGTAAAGTAAATTAGATTGCCTTGCATAGGAAATATCCAATCCAATTCTTTCGTCTATAGACATTTCTGCTCTGCCACGTTTTTTAATTTGCCACAATCCTGTTATACCGGCAGGGGCCATAAAACGTTCTACAAATTCATTCGTAGTCAATGTAGCAGCTTCATAAAGTGGTAAAGGCCTGTTTCCAACCATAGACATATCACCTTTTAATACATTAAAAAGTTGTGGCAGTTCATCCAAACTTGTATTTCGAAGAAACTTACCAACTTTGGTGATACGAGGATCATTGATGATTTTAAAAAATTTGGCTCCTTTATTATTTTCGGTATACTGGTTTAAATGCTGTAAGGCTTCAATTTTTTTATCAGCGTTTACAACCATTGTTCTGAATTTATAAAACCTGAAAATTTTGAAACCCCTTCCGGCTCGTTTTGCGTTATAAAAAATAGGTCCAGGAGATTCAAGTTTTATGGCAATTGCTATAATCAGGAATAATGGTAGTGTTATCAGTAAAAGGAGAAGTGATGTTATTATATCAAATACTCTTTTATATAGCTGTGGTGCCGGCTTTGTCCTAACCTTTTCATGGCTTAGTATGCTATTATGCGATTTGGCCTGTTTTAAAAAAGAGATTTTGCTGGCAAAATCGAACTGCCAGTTGTGTAAGTCTATTATATCATCTATGATATCAGGGCATGAACCCAATTCTGCCTTAGAAACGTGATTTGCATTGTAAATGATAGGTATAGATCCATACCACTTACCGGAATTTTTCAAAAATGATTCAAATTCTTTTAATTCACAAGAATCATAAGGAACGTCAATAATAATTACATCTATAACCTGTTCAGTAAAGTTTTCTGATTGTATAAGTCTTTTAGTACTTTCAAAATTTTCAGCAATGACGCCTGAAATGGTTGTATTCAATAAAAATTTGATTGAAGCCTCGTCATTTCCAATATAAAGGAAGAAAAGAGAACTTTTTTCATTTGTAATGGTGGCTACTCTTAAAAAGTTTTTCGGCTCGCTTTCAAGTACCTTATTTAATAAATCTGCCTGCATGGTTTCTGGTTTTAGGGTTGGTTATTAATTACACCTTACACATTACTTAATAGGTCAGCTGTCATCAAGTTTTTAATAGCTGTAATTAAATCAACCGGATTAAAAGGTTTAAAAAATATTTCATCTAGTTCAAAGTCATATGATTTTTGTTTAACAGTATCATTATTTTCAGTTGCAAGAACAATCACAGGAAATTTATAGAGTCTGCTGCTTTTAATATGTTGGATAAGCTCCCAACTTTGTTGGGGTTGAAAATCCACATCCACAATCAAAGCTCTTATTGATTTGTGGATTCTTAATTGGTGTATTGCATGAAACACATCTGTAGCCGGTACAAAACAATATTCCTTTTCAAAAATAGTTTGTAATAAAAAGTTCATGGCCTTATTGCCATTCACACTTAAAATGCTTTTGCTCATAGTACAATAGGGTTGATTGTAATTTTCACTAAATCTCGGGTACAGTCTTACTGAACTATGGCAATTCAAGGCATTGGAAACGTGTGGCTACTGCCACAATGATAATGGATCTCTAAACAAGCAAGTGGAAATTTCAATAAGATTCTTGAACAGATTGTCAAGTAGAATCGATGGGTTATTCAGAGGTATTAATGAGATTAGGATAATCTCAGTCTGAGTTAGTCGATTATTGCGTTAAAAGTAGAATTTTTAGTTGTAACATACAATTTTTTTATAGGTTCGCAGCTAATATTTCAAAAACCGCGCCATCACACATAATAATTTGGACAAATAAAACCGTACTCCTTGAAGATAAAAGCAATTTATTGATATACGGAATGGATTGAGAAACTGATAATATTAAGTAAAACGGCATATACGACCATTCCTTTAAAGAGCCATTCAGGGATGTATTTAATGCCACGAGCCATAAGTAATAACAGCAAAGGCAGGAAATCCAGGCAAAAGCGGTATGTATTAACCTGGTTGAAACCGTTGTTGTGATAAAGTAACTGGCCGGCTAAAATGAGTAAAATGGTTATCCAGGTCGTTAGTTTTAAGACCCTTGGCCAATTTGCCTTAACACTTGCGATAAGAAAAGGGCTTGCCGAAAGTAATGAAGTTCCCCAGGGATCCATGTCCTTAATACTTAAATAGTCATTCCCGGTAAATTGAATGTTAAATCCCTTAATTAAAAAGGAATAAAAATTAAAAAGAAAATATTTAATATTAAAAACTCCATATTCGCTTACTCGTTCCTGTAAAATACCTATAAATAGTATATGTCTGTAGCCTGTATCAAAAGGATTTCCGAACCTTGCATAATTGTAGGCCAGATAAATTCCAATAAAGAACGCAACTGAGGCTAAAAGTGAAATGAACTTTTTACTCTCCAGTTTTTCTATACCATTTTTGTGCAAATAAATCATGTAACCAAGAGCGAAAAAGAAATAGAACACGGTGAATTGCCGGGTAAGAAAACTGCAACCAATATAGACGCCAACTAGCCACCAACGTCTTTTACCTAACACCTCATTAATAATTAAAAGCTGAAATAGAAAAGAAGTAATATGCGCAAAAGCGTAAACATGATGGCTAATGAACAAAGCATACCAATATCCCGTACCAAAAAATACAGCTGCAATAATCCACGGAAAATAGGTCTGTTTTATCCGCAGCTTTAAAAGAATTTTAAAGATCAGGTATAGGCTAATACAGGCCATTAGGGTAGCAATAGCTACCGTATTCACATTGCCGGCACCCACTATTGCTACAAACGGCAGCAGGATTACTGAAGGAAGAGGGGGATAGGGCAGATAATAAGAATTATTAAAAGAAATCATGTCTGCATAAGAATTCATAGAGGGGAGCGTTAAATTTCCATGCAGTAAAGATTGGGCAAATAAAGTATAGGCATTTTGTGCCCCGTCATTATGGTAAAAGTTAAAGATGGCAGGTAACTGTATAATAATAAATCCAATAAAATAAATAACCCACTCATTGACAGAGGGAGAATCGAACCGTGATAGTCTCTTTATGTATTGGTACATCAACTAATCTTTGATACAAAAAATACCCAAACTCAAGATCTTTTACTTCTGTGGAACGGGTATCAATAATTTTACATAGATATATATTGATTGGTAAATTTATTGTGAATTAATGTATATAAGGAGTGCCTGCAAACTTTTTTGTATTTGTTTTTTTGGCTGGGGTGACCGCTTGTTATTTAGTATCCTAGTTTGGTTTTAAAGACTTTGCTCGTTTTGCCCATTTGTAATTACAACTCCAAAAATGGAATTAACCGTAGGTACATCTGAAGAAGAAAATTCTGTTTCAATTGCTATTAAATCCAACACAATAATTAGAGGGGTGATTTCGAATTTATACTAAACTGAGGTGAGGTGACAGATTCACGTTTAGGCAATTCTGGAACTTGCATTTTTTGAAAAATAAATATTGTAACGAACATTATAGCAATAAGGATAAAAAGTCCCCCAATCTGTGAGACGTCTTTTAAAAAATAGCCCACAGCTAATAGCAAGGCGTGAACTACACAAATAATCTTGGCTGTAAACCTGTGACTCCATCCATTATTGGTCAACAGATGATGAATATGATTTTTGTCAGGCGAGAAAGGTGATCGGCCTTGCCAGATTCGCAAAGCAAAAACCCTTAAGGTATCAAATACGGGTATCGCTACAATGCTCATAACAAAAACAGGGGCGTGCCTGATAACTACATACGAATTAGTATCGGAATTTAATTGTATTAGCCTTACACAAAGTACCGATATTACAAATCCTAACACTAAAGAACCGGTATCACCCATAAAAATGCGGGCTGGATTGAAATTGTAATACAAGAATCCGAGTAACCCTCCGCTTAGAGCAAAAGAAATTATAGCATTATTGCCGTCATTACAAATGGTAAGGAACAAGCCTAATATTACTAAACTCATAAAACCCAGGCCACCTGCTAGCCCATCAATGCCATCAATTAAATTGAAAGCATTTGTAATGCCTGTGATGGCTAATATGGTTAAACTATATTGGGCTGATACCGGAAGTTCATGAATGCCGAACAGTCCATTAAAACTGGTAATCCGTATCCCACTAAAAGCAATCAAGGTAGCTACTGACATCTGTATCACTAACTTGTATCGGGCGGGCATGCTTTTAAAATCGTCCATTATACCAATTGCAAATAACACAGCTATAGAAAAGAAAAAAGAAATAACAAAAACATCATTTGTAAAATGGAACCAAAGCAGACAGGCAATGACCATCCCTGCGCAGGATGCAATTCCGCCCATGGTGGGTATAGGCGTGTTATGTTCTTTTCGCACGTCCGGTACATCAAAAAGCTTAAAGCGGTTAATGATTTTAATAAGGGGTGGCATCACTATCATGGCCACAATAAAAGCAGTAATAAAAGCCAATACGGCAAATTTAAAAGAGGTAAAGTTGAGGTCTATTTGGATTAAGATGTTGTGCATGTTAGGTATTGGCAGCTGAAAAATAGGTATAACTGCTTACTTATCCAATCATTTAGAAAAGTCAGCCCTTTAATTATTGGTTTGGTATATGATGAACGGTTGCACGACACTAATATCAACCTTGTTTTATAAGCGCATATAAGCGTTTATAGCCTAACCAGTATTTTTGCCTAAACCGTTTCTATTACTACATTAACCAGCATATTAGCTCAGCCCATAGAGTATTTAAAAGGCGTAGGGCCTCAAAGGGCAGATCTTCTTAAAAAAGAATTAGGTGTCTTTACCTATGCTGATCTTTTGCACCTGTTTCCTTATCGTCATATTGATAAAACAAAGATTACGAAGATTGCCGATCTGACTCCATCAGTGGACTATGCCCAGGTACAAGGTAAATTATGGTACTACGAAACAGTCGGTGACAGAAGTTCAAGGCGTTTGACGGCTTTTCTCACCGATGAAACGGGGGTAATTGAACTTACCTGGTTCAAAGGAATAAACTGGATTGAAAAATCGTTGAAACAGAACCAAGCTTATAATGTATTTGGACGAATTAATTTTTTTATGGGAAAGGTCCAGATCGTTCATCCGGAAATGGAAGTTGTAAAAAATGGACCAACGCCTGCAAAGAGTTACCTTGAACCGGTTTATTCTACTACAGAAAAATTGAAATCCAGAGGCTTAGGTGGTAGGCAGATTGGTAAGTTAACCGCATGTTTATTTTCCTTGCTCTCTGAAGAAAACCTTCTGGAAAACCTGCCGCAATCTCTCATTAGTAAACTCAGGTTATTACCGAGATACGAGGCCTTCAAACAAATACACTTTCCCATCTCAAATCAATCATATGAACAGGCTTTACGAAGGTTGAAGTTTGAGGAATTTTTTATTACGCAGCTAAGGCTGGCAAAAGTGCGATTTGAACGCCATAGAAAATCAAAAGGGGTTGTTTTTAGCAAAGTGGGTGAACTTTTTAATTCGTTTTACAGAGATCATTTGCCTTTTGAATTGACAGCTGCGCAAAAAAGAGTGGTTAAAGAGATCAGGACAGATACAGGAAGTGGACATCAAATGAACCGCTTGCTTCAAGGCGATGTGGGCAGCGGTAAGACCATTGTGGCGCTATTGATCATGCTTCTAGCAGTTGATAATGGGTATCAATCCTGCCTGATGGCCCCTACTGAAATTTTAGCACAACAACATTTCCACAATATAAGTGAGCTGTTACATGGTCTGCCGGTGGGTGTACACCTACTGACCGGTTCTACTCCGGTAACGGAACGAAAGTTTATCCTTCAGGCTTTAGCTGAAGGAAACTTAAG
>DAIQPL010000314.1:0-4893 GCA_036787395.1 Flavisolibacter sp.
TTCATACGTTAGTATTGTCGGTTTTGTACAATGGTACTAATGATGCCAAAAGGATGGAATATGTCGAACCAATGGAATCCTAATCTGGAGTTCGGGTCCACTATGAATTGTCACCAAAACTCCATGCGTATAACCCGCAACCTGTCTATTAAAATACGCAAAAGCTCTGGTATTGCATCCTGTTCCACTGGACGGAAATTATGAGGCGCTTGGCTCAACAGGGTTGCAATCCCGACGTTTCCACAATACAGCGGCCTGATAATTGACTCTGAATATAGTGTCCGTATTGGTGTTGGAATACCGGGTGGTTTGGATCAGCATGCAAGCCGCGGGCGCCGCAAAGTCATCATTGAGGTTCTACAACCATAGGCTATTTTTTAGTTTGTATGTGAAACCCTAAAGATTTTAAATTAAGTCCGCCCTGGTCTATATAAACACGAAGAACATTCTTTCCCTTGTTAAAGAAAACGTTTTTTATTTCCAAGGCCTGCCATCCATTCGTTCCCATAATGATAGGAACAATTAATGCTTCGTTTACCATTTTATCATTTACGTTGAGGGATAGTTTTGCATCCGCCTTTTTTGATGCAACTTCAAGGGTAACGGTATAACTACTTTTTTTGGAAACATAGATGGTGTATTGAATCCATTCACCTGCCTCGGTATCACTTACATAATACCCTTCCTGCTCAGAAGAATCTTTACGAATATCAACGCCGTCATTCCTGTAAACACGACCACGATTTCCTCCTCTGCTTCCGCCGGAAACGTGATAGTCTGCGGTGTCTGTATCAAAATATGCTTTGCCATTTCTTCCTAAATCATAATCTGCAGCACTAATGACAGTTTCATCAGTAATTATATTCGATTTGTAAGGAACAGAAGTGTTTGAAAAAGGCTGGCGAAACATGGCATCAATCACATCTCTCTTTATTATAGTGTTCTCCAGTTTTGTGGAATGCGCCAGTTGCATTACACCAGCATACGCTTCGCTCTCCGAGGGCTTTGGACTCTTTTCGCTCCAGTAAGAAAGCAATTTTTCATACTCAGCGTTGGATTTAATCTGCATAGGATTATTGTTTCCTAATTTTTTGAGGGGCCACCAGGCCCAGCCAATATTATTCGTTTCCATTAACTGGATTGCTTCGGTAAACCATACATTGGAATTCTCACCTGTTTCCCCGATCCAAAGAGGCACATTGTATTTTTCACGGGTATCCAAAATATGTTGAATAGAAGCCTGGTTATTATAATTCCAATATTTATGAAAGCTAAGTACCATATTTTGATCCCATGGCGGCAGCATGCCACTATAATTGTTTCCCCACCCGTTTCCCTCGATGATGATTATATGCTTTTTGTCTTCTTCACGAATAGCATTTGTAATATCCATCATCAGCTTTTTCAACGGCTCATTCTTTTTTTCTTTCAGCCCGTTTTTATCATTGGCGGGGTCTTCAAATCCCCAGTTGGGTTCATTAATGATATCATAGGCACCCATCCAGGGTTCATTAGCATAACGTTGAGCAAGTTTCTTCCATAGTGCAATTGTCTTTTGCTTATTGGCTTCGCTTTGCCAAAGAGAAGGTTGGGTAGTATCTCTGTCAGAAATATTCAGATCATTTCCCTGTCCTCCGGGTGCAGCATGTAAATCCAATATTAAATACATGCGATTTGCTTTACACCACGATAAAAGACTATCTGTTTTCCTAAACCCTTTTTCTAGCCATGTATGCTGTCCGGCCACCGGCTCCTGTTCAACCGGCAAGGTGTATAAATTATAATGCATGGGCAAACGAACAGAGTTGAAGCCCCACGCTTTCATAGAATCTATATCAATTTTACGGGTGTGATTGGCCAACCAGGCATCATAAAACTCCTGTGTTTTTGTTTCTCCTACCAGCTCCGTAATGCGGGCACGGATTTTATGTTGCTGGCCTTGTCCACTTACCCTTAACATGTATCCTTCCTGGAGCATCCATCCACCAAGTCCCATTCCACGAAGCAAAATATTTTCACCCTTTTCATTTACGATCCTTTTTCCATCGGCTCGCAAAAAACCCTGCGTCATTGCATTGATAGAAGTTAACAGGATAATCAATAACAGAGAAAAATTTGTAATTGGAACTTTTCCTGACATGAGGTATAATTAAGTAAGAAACATTTAATGAATTAGATTGACGTGTAACTGGAAAGGAATGATTAAATCATATTGTTATTGCTTTCCGAACTACTTACAAAACATTTTGCAATTTGATTACGAATATTTCAGCAGGCATTTCACCAGGCTTTAGGGGCGACAGATCAATCACACAATCCTTGCCCGACTGTTTGCAAGGCAGCTTTTTATTAGTGCTTAAAACAGTTGCTGTGGTGCCAGGAGGAATATTTAAATTCCTGATACGAACCTGGGAATTAAAGATAGGCACTATACAAAACAGGTCTTTTCCCTTTTTAGTGAAGAAATATTCAATGTGTGCTTCATTTGCCTTTGGTTTAATAAGATCAGTTACATTATAACCAGCCATAAAGCTCTTTCCTTTTTTTTGTGGCTGCCGGCCTTCACTCCATTGATAAGAATTTTTCCATGCTGTTGTTTCGTAAATAGCTTCGCCGTTTAATTTCAGCCAGTTTCCTATATCAACGAGGCGCTGTTGCATAATTACAGGGATACGACCGTCAGCCGTTGGACCAATATCAAGCAGCAAATTGCCTCCCCGAGAAACAATATCAATAAGAATAAGGATAAGGTCCCGGCTGGTTTTATAATCTTCCAGTTGTTCATTACGGTTATAACCATAAGAATGGCCGATACCGCGACTTTCTTCCCAAATTACATTGGCATCCATACCGCTTCCATATTCTGAAGTTGTATAAGTAGCTCCATTATTTTTTTCCCTCGTGTTGCTGCCCCAACGATCGTTTATCACTACATCTTTTGCCACAGGAGATTCATTGAAAAGCCATGCTAACAACTCAGCGCTTTTCCAGGCCGTATCAGACAAATCCCACTCACCATCTGAAAAGATGATAGAGGGCTTGTACCTTGTTACCAGGTCTTTAAATTGCGGAATCATATGCTCTGATACATACCGTTTTTTATCCTGCAGCCATAATGGATTGAACCATTCATACAAGGAATAATAGTATCCCATTTTAATTCCTGCTGCACGAACCGCATTAGTTAGATCGCCAAGCAGGTCGCGATGCGGAGTGCCAGTTACAGCGTTCCATGGACGTTGCCAATCACGATCAGCTTCGGCGCTGTTCCACAAACAATAGCCCTCGTGATGTTTAGATGTTAGGACAACATATTTTGCACCTGACTTTTTAAAGACATCTGCCCATTGCTCCGGGTTAAACATTTCTGCTTTAAACTGTTGTTCAAACTGGGGATACAAAAAGCCCTCGCCATAATTTTTATCGTGAAAAGGTTTAAAATATTTATTTCGTGAATTGATCCTGTACCAATACCATTCAGCATAACTGTCACCGCTATTATTTATTACCGGTGCATAGGAAGGCACAGCATAGACGCCCCAATGTATAAAGATGCCAAACTTATCACGGTGAAACCAATCAGGAATTCCTCTTTTGTTCAGCGATTGCCAGTTGGGTTCATACCTCTGAGCCTTACCGGTGTATATGCTTACAAGAAACAACAGTAGTAGTGAGACTTTTTTCATAGCTATAAAATAAAAAGTGAAAGGCTTTGTCTAAAGCTATGATAAATTCATATTTAAATCTTCACGGCAGGAGCGCAAAGTTTCATCAGCACTTAATGTCAAACACGGAGGTAAATGGCTGGAAAAATCAAAACAAGATTAAGCTCATTCCATTTCAATAATTGCCTTAATAACGCCACTTTCCGGATGAAGTAAGCTTTTAAAATTATCTTTTACGGTTTCAAAAGGGAATTTGTGAGTAATAAATACCGCGGGATCAATCATTTCTTTTTGGATGCAGCTAAGAACAAATTCAAAGTCAGCCCTCGTAGCATTGCGGCTGCTCATCAGCGTCGCTTCTCTTTTATGAAATTCAGGATGACTAAATGTTATATCTCCCTTTTGTAAACCTACCATCACATACCTGCCGCCGTGAGCCAGATATTCGAAAGAACTATTAATAGCTTTTAAATTTCCTGTGGCATCCACAACAACGGTAGGCAAATTGCCGGTTGTGATTTCTTTAAGTCTTTCCATTACATTTTCTTTCCTGCCATTAATGGTATGCCGAACAAGAAGCTTCTCTTTGCAGAAAGAAAGACGACGTTCATTGACATCGAGTGCAATAACATGAGCGCCGGCAATTTTTACAAATTCTATTATTCCCAATCCAATGGGTCCGGCTCCAACGACCAACACGTATTCATCTTTGACTACGCCGGCTCTTGCTACACCATGCGCACCAATAGCAAGTGGTTCAATCAATGCCAGTTCATCAAAGTTCAAACCGTTGCCTTTTAAAATGGAATAGTTGGGAACAGATAGGTAAGTGGTCATTCCTCCATGCACGTGCACTCCGCATACCTGCATATGTACGCAACAATTAGGCTTGCCGTTGGTACAGGCAATACAATGCCCGCAATTGAAATAGGGAATAATGCTAATTGCTTCGCCCTTAATAAAGCCGCTGCCCTGCTCTGTTTCATCCACGATTGCTGCCAGTTCATGGCCGAGTATTCGCGGATATTCAAAATAGGGCTGTGTGCCTTCAAAGGCGTGTAGGTCCGTTCCACAAATACCGATGCGCTTTATCTGTATAATGGAGTGATGTTTTTTACGCTCCGGCTTTTCGGCAGTTTGGTATTCAAATTGACCAGGCATTATACAAACGAGCGATCGCATGTTGGCATTATTTATAGTACGCTTCACTCCACTTCAGTTCATTTTT
>DAIQPL010000315.1:0-4891 GCA_036787395.1 Flavisolibacter sp.
CGTGGGCTTGGTGGGATCGGCCCAGTTCCATGTTATATTTTGCCCTGTCCTGAAGTAAGCATCTTTCAGCTCCATCATATCTACGTTGGCCTCATACCACTGACGGAAAGATTGGTTTACATTGTATTTACTGTAGCCAGTACCATAGCGCCCCTTGCCATCTATCTTCGAGAAGTTTACAGCTGCCAAAGCACTTAGCTTGTCTGTAACATTATAGTTGGCTCCAAAATTTACCAGGTTCTTTACGAGTTTGCTATTAGGCAAAACCCCTTTTTCGTCGCTTCTTGTATAACCAATTTTAAAACCTGCATTTTCATTACCACCACTCAACAAAATATTGTTATTAGTAGAAATAGCGGTTTCATAAAAGGTAGAAGGATCATTTTGAGCAGCAACCCAGGGCCGCTGTTTTTTGTAGTAGGGCGAACTGGGGTCAAAGGAAGTCCAGTCATACACCATTAAATTAGGGTCAAACGGTAGCCCATAGCTGGCATCTTCCGTTGTTGGCACAATCAAACTCATAGTACCTGTACCGAAAGCATCTTTATACCACAGTCCCGTATTAGGAGATCCTGAAGCAACCGTGCTATAACCGGTTTGTGCATAGCCGGCGCCATATTCTTTTTGGTATTTTGCAAAAGTGCTTTTATCAATTTTGCCTACCGTAACGCCTGAATTAACGGTAATACCCAAGCCTTTCCTCGCTTTTTTGGTAGTAATCATAACCACACCATTGGCGGCACGTGAACCATAAAGCGCAGTAGCGGCCGCACCCTTCAATACAGTAACCGACTCAATGTCGTCCGGATTTACATCTGCTGCTGCGTTACCGTAATCGTAGCTCCCAACAGGGCGGGTATTAACGTCATTAACGCGGCCGGTGGCCGTAGCGGCATTGGTAGTATTAGAGTTATCAAGAGGCACCCCATCAACCACAAACAGAGCCTGGTTATTGTTAAGGAGGGATTTGGTACCACGGATTACAATATTGGTAGAAGCACCCATTCCGCTACCCTGTCTTATTTCCACTCCCGAAACTCTACCGGAGAGAGCGCTAACGAAATTATTACTTCGTGACTGACTTACTTCTTCCCCGTTAAGTTGCTGGGCAGCATAAGGAAGAGTGTTCCTGTTTCGTCTAATGCCTAATGCTGTTACAACCACCTCCTGCATAGGGCCTTCACCTTTCTCGAGTATAAAGTTTAAAGAGTTGCCATTTACTTTCAGCACCTGCGCCCTGTGGCCGGTTGCCGTAACAGTAAGCGTAGCGTTAGGGTCAACCGTGATGCTAAAAGCACCATTGGCATCAGCCATGACAGAGTTATTATTTTTTCCGGTTTCCGAAACGGTAGCATAGGGAATGGCCATACCGTTGTTATCTTTAATAATACCAGAAACGGTTTGGTTTTGTGCAAATACTAATGCGCTAAAAAGCATTAGCCATAAGAGCAGCATAGATGATTTTCTCATTCTCTAGTTTTTAGAATTAATCAGAATTGTTGTGGACTTTGATGTCTCATTAACCTTGGTTGCGGTGCGATTTTATAGGACTATTGTCAATGCAATGAAAGAGTAATCTGCCTCTTATAGAGCTGACAAACTTTTCAAAGATTTAACATCGAGGAAGGTAAACAACATTGGTTTTTTATTGTGGGGGCACTACGCGAAGCATGACAATTTCAACTTCAACTTCATATAAACAGGAATGAAGCATGAAATGGGCTAATTCAAAATGCGAGGTAAGAATGAAAATCTGGAAGAAAAAGCCCGCTTTATTTGTTGGCTTTAACAGGGTTCTATATATTTTGAAAAAGAGAATTTCTTGTCTTTCTTTATATGTCCATGAACAAACTTGCGATATTGTTCTTACTTGCTTTAACAGTTTCTTCAGTCAATTGCCAATCGAAGAAAGCACCGCTGTCTCAAAAAGAATGTACAAGGATTTATTTGGACACGCTGTCCAGAAAATGGAAGGATATAAGATTTGCCTTGGGTGACGATGAAGGAACTATTGTCTCAAAAAAAGGGGATTTGGAATTAAAACATTATACGGATAACGCCTACCTGGAATATAAGAACAGTCCCGATTCATTGGGACCCATCCTGAGCCGTTATGCTACCGCTTCCGAAGATTTATACGTTGAAAAGAAATGGGATGTCGGGGCGATTGTGCCTGTTATCAAACCATTGGCATTTTTAAGGAGTATTGAAACAGAGACGGATGACTCATCAAACAATGGCTACGTATGCCAAAGCTATAACGAAGATCTTGTTATTTGCTATGCCGCTGATAACAAAAACAGCATGCAATACCTTTTAAAAGAAGAATATGATTCTCTCCATATTTCAATTGACAGCCTGCACCATCTGGCTCTTGCCAACCTGAAAGAAAGGCTCGGAGAGAACGTGCAGATTCATGGCAGTGAAGGCTATTATATGGTGACGGGGGGCGGAGATTATGAAGCCAGCATGATTTTATTCGACGAATTATGGACAAAAGAAAATTTCTCCGTTAAAGGAGATTTGATCATGGCCGTACCGAACAGGGATTTGTTATTAGTGACGGGGACGAAAAACACCCGGGCTTTGAAAAAAATCAATGCTGTTGTGAAAGAATCGGATCAGAATCCTTATCCTGTTTCCTCCCATTTGTATCGTTGGGATGGTAAGAAGTTTATCAACTGGCGTTAAATAAACCAGGCAAAGGTCGATGATTTACCCCGATAATAGACTCGATGCTGGAATAGTAGCAGAGTCCACCAAATTGCTTTAAAATTGCTCCCCGTTTTGCTCCAAAACACACAAAACTCGCCAAACATAAGCGTGGGGCAAGTCCCATAATTCACTTGCGGAGACTGAGGGATTCGAACCCTCGATACCCTTTAGAGGTATACACACTTTCCAGGCGTGCTCCTTCAACCACTCGGACAAGTCTCCATCGTAAAGAAGGTTGCAAATTTAGGCTTTGTATCTATAGCCTGAATAGCTTTCTTGCATTTTCTGTGGTTAATTCTGCCACCTTTTCTATATCCAGACCTGTAATAGAAACCAGCTTTTCCGCTACCAGTTTTGTATAAGATGGCTCGTTCCGCTTTCCTCGATAAGGAACCGGGGAAAGGTAAGGCGCATCTGTTTCAAGGATCACTTTATCCAAACCAGTTTTTTCAACCACTTTGTCCAGGCCAGAATTTTTAAAACTGACCACCCCACCTATACCAAGCATAAAAGAGGTAACTGCAATTTTCATAGCTTGTTCATAGTTTCCTGAAAAGCAATGAAACACACCTCTAAGTTTAGGATATTGCTGTACCACTTCTATACATTCATCAATAGCGTTGCGGGAATGAATCACAATGGGTAAGTCATATTGTAAAGCAAGGCCAACCTGGTAATGAAAAGCTGCATACTGCTGTTCCGTAAATGTTTTATCCCAATAAAAATCTAAACCGATCTCTCCAATGGCCACAAATTTTCTCTTTTGCAAATAGCCCTCAACGGTTTCCAACTCTTTTTTGTATTCCTTATTTACAGAACAGGGATGCAACCCCATCATAGCTATACAAGCGGGATATTTCTCTTCTACCTGCAGCATTATGTCATGGGTAGAACTATCAATAGCAGGCATAATAATCTTAGATATTCCGGCTTCTTTTGCCCTGGCAATACAGTTCTGGCGGTCGGTATCAAATTCGGGCAAATAAATATGCGCGTGGGTATCAATTAGATACATGATTAAAAAAATTATAAGCCAAAAATAATTGTATCAAACCTTTAAACCCCTATCAAATATTACGTTCTTACGTCTTTAATCCCTGTTACCCAACTACTGCCTTATGAAAAAAGCACGTTTGATTACCCAATTTATTATTATAGTTCCTTTTATTTCCCTTCTTATCATTGGTTGTAAAAAAGAAACAAGTGATTCTGGTTTATCTCCCAGCCAGGAAGAAGACGTTGTCACAGTTTCATCGCAATCCGAAATAGAAACCGAATTTGTTTTTAATGATGTATTTGACAATGTTATAGGCGTCAATACAGAAGTAGGCGTTGGCGGAACCGGTGTTTTTGAAAGAAGTGCTTCCGGACTAATACAAGGAGGTCGTGAAACAAACACAGACAGCATTCCTACCTGCGTTACATTAACAGTTACAAGGCTTAATGCCCCTGCCTTATTCCCTGTAAGGATTATAATTGATTTTGGCGGTGGTTGTGCAGGCAAAGATGGGCATACCCGTTCCGGAAAAATAGTTACCACTTATACTGGAAGGATAACAGTTCCGGGCAAATCTGCTTCTACTACTTTCGAGGGATTTAAATTAGATAGCATCTCGATCCAAGGGACGCACACCATAACGAACACTACTGCTACTGGTTCCATTCAAAGGCAATTTACTGTTGATATAGATGCCAGACTTACCCGGCCAGCCGGAGATTATTCGCAATGGGTTAGCCGCAGGATTATTACACAAACAGAAGGCAATGGAACTCCTGATATTTCCTTTGATGATGTTTTTTCTATAGCTGGTTCAGCGCATGGTAAGGTAAAAAGAGGTAATGATTTTTACTCCTGGCATTCCCAAATTATGGAGCCGCTTTTGAAAAGGCTTTCGTGCCGTTGGGTCTCTCAAGGCATTTTGAAAGTGTGGAGAGAAAGCCTTAGCAATAGTTCTCAATGGACAGCAACGCTAAACTATGGTGATGGAACCTGTGACTATTCAGCCAATTTAACCATAAATGGGGCTACCCGGACCGTTATATTGCCCCGCTGAAAAATAACTGAAGAAATTATTTAGAAATTTTATATTCCAAAAAAGTTTTTACCTTTAAACCAGTTTTCATAGGGTACGGATTAAAAACGGGCCAGGGTTTCTACCCAGGCCCTAATTATTTA
>DAIQPL010000316.1:0-4874 GCA_036787395.1 Flavisolibacter sp.
TGCCGCCTTTACGCTAAATGACCATGCCCGGTGCCGTAAGACCGAGGTAGGCTAAGAGAATAAATAATAAATAGATCATCTTTATCTTATTATCTTCCTTTACTCTTAGTCAACAACTCACTGCACGGTTTGCGTCATGAGGCCATCAATAAACAGTAACATAGTCCATGAAGCTTTCACAATTTAAGTTTGATCTCCCGCTAAACCTAATTGCTCAACACCCTGCCAAAAAACGTGAAGATGCCCGTATGATGGTGGTGCATCGGAAAACAGGACAAATCGAGAACAAAAATTTTAAAGACATCCTGGATTATTTTGATGACAAGGATGTGTTTACCGTAAACAACACCAAAGTTTTTCCCGCAAGAATGTATGGCCGGAAAGAAAAAACAGGTGCTAAAATCGAGGTATTTCTTTTACGTGAACTCAACAAGGAACACCGTCTTTGGGATGTAATTGTTGATCCCGCTAGGAAAATACGTGTAGGCAACAAACTATATTTTGGCGATACGGAAGAACTGGTGGCAGAAGTAATTGACAACACTACTTCCCGTGGCCGTACCATTAAGTTTCTACACGAGGGAACAGATGATGACTTTCGCCTGGTGTTGGAAAAATATGGCGAAACACCTTTGCCTAAATACATCAAACGCAAACCTGATGAAGAAGACAGGGAGCGCTACCAAACGGTTTACGCCAAGCATGAAGGTGCAGTAGCAGCACCAACTGCCGGGTTGCACTTTAGCCGCGAGCTGATCAAGCGTTGCGAGATTAAAGGGATCCGTTTTGCTGAAGTAACCTTGCATACAGGCCTTGGAACCTTCCGTCCTATTGAAGTGGAAGATCTGAGTAAGCATAAAATGGATGCCGAATATTATCGCATTGAAGACACGGCCTGCAAGATCGTGAACAAAGCAAAAGAAACAGGCCATCGCATCTGTTCTATCGGTACCACAACTATGAGAGCCCTGGAATCATCTGTAACGGCTCAAAGGTTATTAAAGCCATCAGAAGGTTGGACCAATATATTTATTCACCCTCCTTACGATTTCAGTATTGCTGACTCGTTGGTAACCAATTTTCATTTGCCAAAAACAAGCTTGTTGATTATGACCTGCGCTTTTGCCGGTTATGATTTGACAATGGAAGCATATAAAAAGGCCATCAAGGATAAATACCGTTTCTTCAGCTATGGAGATGCACTGTTGATTATCTAACCTTACTCATGGCATTGAATAAATGCATACATAAGCAGTACATCGCATTAACAATTCAATAGTTTAAATAACAAAACCACCGAAGCAATTTGAGTGGTTTTTTGTTTTCACAATAAGATCAGTATTTCAAACGAGTAATCGCCAAATTAGTAAGCGACCTGCTCCCTGAACTACTGTTGCATAAGAAGAGAAACCAATCTTATGTCAAAGTCCAAACAACCCGCTATTCAATTGCTGCAACACTGGTTTTTTCTGATCGGCTGCAATCAATACAGAGATGTTGTGTGCACTGCCTCCATAAGATACCATTCGCACATTAATGTTGCTTAAACTGTCAAATACTTTTTTTAAGCTGTTGGCATCAGAAGCAATTTCGTTTCCAACAATAGATATAATAGTTTGGTTTTTATCTACAGCTACAGTGCTGAATGTTTCCAATTCTCTCAGGATGTCCTGAAGGGAAGCATCGTTGTCAATAGTTAGAGAAACAGCTACCTCTGAAGTGGTGATCATATCAATTGGAGTGCGATACTTTTCAAAAACTTCGAACACTTTTCTCAAGAAGCCATAAGCCAAAAGCATACGGCTGCTTTTTACATTAATGGCAATGATGCCATCTTTGGCCGCAACTGCTTTCACACCTGTTGATGCTGCCTGTTCAGCAATTAAAGTTCCTTTGGCCGAAGGCTCCAGCGTATTCAGCAATTTTACCGGCACCTTATATTGCTGTGCCGGCCAAATAGAAGCAGGATGTAAAATCTTAGCACCGAAGTAGGCTAATTCTGCTGCTTCATCAAAACTAAGTTGATCTATAGGTATGGTTTTGTTGACGATACGTGGATCATTGTTATGCATCCCGTTAATATCTGTCCATATTTCACAAACAGAAGCATTAATAGCTGCTGCAACCAACGACGCCGTATAATCGCTTCCTCCCCGCTTCAGATTATCAACTTCCCCCCTTGCATTTCGACAAATGTATCCTTGTGTGATAAACAATTTCTGCGCAGGATATTGTTGCAAGGTTCTCAAAAGCTTTTCCCGAATCACTTCTACCTGTGGCTCGTCATTAGCATCAATGCTCATAAATTCCAGCGCCGGTAATAGTTCATGCGCAACACCTTGTTCGGCCAGGTACACGCTGAATAATTTGGTAGAAAGTAATTCACCCTGGGCCAAGATATCTTTGTTCAGTGCTTCATTATAAGAGATCCTGAGAATGATATTTAAAAATTCAAAATGCTCTTTTAAGATATTCTCAGCTTTTTTAAAAGCTTCGGGTTGTTTTACCAGTTCAGTAATAAATTGTTTGTACTGGTTTTCGAGGGCATCAATCTTTTGTTTCGCTTCCTCGCGTTTACTACCGGATAAAAGGCTACCAATTTCAACTAAGGCATTAGTAGTGCCTGACACCGCACTTAACACAACAATTTTTGACTCTGCATCAGATGTAATCAATTTTGCTACATCATGCATGCGTTGCGGCTTACCTACCGAGGTACCACCGAACTTCATTATTTTCATTTCCTGCCGGAATTTTAATTTGAGCCGCAAATATAGGCCTGAAGAGACTTTAACTGCGAGAAACTGGTAGGGCTATGTTGAATTTTTCAGCCAGGTATTGCAGGTCATTCACTACGGGGCCTAACAAAGGGATACCTTTTTCCATCCGCACTTCTTCCATTTGTCTCTCGGGGTCGCCGGGAATGATCACTCTTTCAAAACCGTTAGACGTCTTTGCCGCACGAAAACGTTCGATCCATTGATCCATGTGTTGCTTAAACTCGTTGGCCGGGCGAAAAGCATCAATACGCATAGCTCCAAAGAAATGACCAATTCCCTTGCCCGGCATATTTGTTGGCATAGGCACATAAGCAGGGAACGGCGGTACCCAGGGACCATAATTAGCTCCGCTTAGCACAGCAGAAAAAATATCAACAATAGCGCCGAGGGCATATCCTTTATGGCTTCCATGTTCCCTATCACCACCAAGAGGCAACAAAGCACCACCCGCTTTTAATTCATGTGGATCAGTGGACGCCTTGCCTTCTTTATCTTGTATCCAGCCAAGTGGCGCAACCCCACTTTTGCGTTGAAGTATTTCCAATTTACCATTAGCGGCTGTCGTGGTAGCTAAATCAGCTACAAAAGGAGGTTGAGAGCCTGCCGGTATAGCTACACAAATAGGATTGGTTCCTAACAGTCGTTCTATGGAAAAAGTAGGTGCTACCAGTGGGCTGGCATTGGTCATAGAAATACCAATCATATCCTCTTCCAAAGCCATCATAGAATGATAACCTGCAATTCCAAAATGATTACTGTTTTGAACGCTTACCCAACCTGTGCCAACCTGCTTTGCTTTGTCAATGGCCATCTGCATAGCCCTAGGTGCTACTACTAATCCCAACCCGCTGTCTCCATCAACCGTTGCGGTGGACGGTGTTTGATGAAGGATTTTTATCTGGGGATTTGCATTTATTCGTTTGGCATCCCATAATCTTATATAACCACTTAACCTCGCAATACCATGCGAGTCCACTCCTCTTACATCAGCAGAAAGTAAAACCCTGGTGGCTAGAACAGCATCTTCCTCGTTGGAGCCAATCTTTTCAAATACTGCTTTAGCAAAATCAAATAACTGGTCGTAAGAAAAAACTTTGGACATGCGCAAAGAAACAACAAAACCCAAAAGGTTGAGGAATGCTCCTTTGATTTACGAAAATCCGATCATTTGATAAAGAAACCACACACTCAATCCGTCCAACTGCATCTGAAAAGGAAGAACTACTTAGTGGGTGTTAATAAATGCTTCGGAAGTAAATACTTTTAAAATAACCGATTCATACTGAGATGTTGTAACTTATATAATGAAGCTTGTTTCTATGCGGAGTTTCTTTTTTTATTGTAGTATATTCTTTTTTTCTTCGGTTCAATGCTAATTGAATACTTTACGAAACCGAAAAGGAGCTTTCTGCCGAAGTTCGACACATTGTTAAAAGCACTTATTACGGCTACGCAATTTCACATGTAACAGAAGTTACAACATCAGGCAAACCTGCTTACCTTATTATTTTGCAGGATAAACAAAGTTGGAAATTATCAGGGTAGTAGACGGAGAGATCAATGTTTGCAATGAATACCAAAAAGGTTAACTGGATAAGATAATATTTAAAAGCAAATGCCTCCTAATTGGAGGCATTCTTGACTAAATGTATTTTTTTAAAACGGCAGGTCGTCTGCTATATCGCTATCAATACCTGCAGGTGCAGGGGTATCCTGACGGCTATTTGCCTGTGGTGCTTCATACTGGTTACCACCTCCTGCATTATCACCTTTACGTCCCAGCAGTTGAACTTCCCTCACTCTTAATGAAAGTGAAGCGCCGGCTGTACCATCGTTACGGGTAAAGCTGCGTACTTCTGGCGTACCTTCTGCAAACACCTGTGTGCCCTTTTGCAGGTAAGGTGCAATAGCTGTTCTGTCAGTCCAGTAAGCGCAATCCACCCAGGTCGTTTTTTCCTGGTTGTTGCCCTGGCTGTCGCGATACTTTTCAGTATGGGCTACTGTAAAGTTGATTACATTTTTTCCGTTTACTGTGTTTACTACGCAATCTTTTCCAAGATTGCCAATTACTTGCATTTTAATCATAGTGCTCAA
>DAIQPL010000006.1:0-5477 GCA_036787395.1 Flavisolibacter sp.
CTTTTAATCAATTGCTTATATTTTAAAATTGACTTTTTATACAAACAATATAATTTGGTAGGTATTACGCCAAACCTAGTTCAATATGTGAATTATAAAATAGATAGTGAAGCTCATAAAACATTAATTATTATATTGTTGAGCTTATTTAAAAAACTAAGTTTGTTAGCCAGGCAAATTTTTGATAATTGATTACCTGATGCTACTACCCTTAGTAAAAAAGCTTTTCACATTTTCCCTTTATTTCCATGCATGATATTTGTATTTGTAACAGTATGAAATGGAAAATCTTCTTCCCTATCCTTGTATCCTGCCTTAGTTTACTGAGTTGTACTGATGTTAAAGACCCTGAATTTCGGAGAGTAGAAAAGTTTGGAGTGAGGAATATGAATTTCCAGGATGCGACAATCGGCTTCCAGGTTACCTATTATAACCCTAATAATTTTGGAGTAACTGTCAAGGAGGCAGAAGCTGATGTGTATTTAGATAGTGTGTATCTTGGAAAATTTATTCAGAGCGACGCAGTCAATGTTCAAAAAGCCGCTGATTTTTCTATACCTTTTTCAGGAAAGATTTCATTGAAGACAGCATTAAATATGAACCTGGAGTCTTTAGCCAAAAAAGATGTTTTATTAAAAGCGGATGGCTCGGCTAAAATTGGCAAGGCAGGAATTTATGTAACAAAACCGATACGTTACCAGGGTATGCATCGGTTAGATGAAATTAAATTATACTAAAAAAGCCCTCTCAGGGCTTTGCAAAACTTAAACGATACTTCTTTAATACTTAGGCTTACCTCCGCCGTCCTCTGGCTTTTTACAGCATTTTGGCAATGCTTTATAAGCTTCAGGATTTGCTGCAATTTCATTGGCATCATAGCCTGCATTAACAATGGCGGCTTTCAAAACCTCCTCGTTGGTCCTGTCCGTAAGAAATTTTATGGTAGTTTCTTTTCGTTTGTAATTCACATTGACTGTTGATACCCCGTCATATCGCTTTAAATAGCTTTCGATTCTAGCCTTACATTTTTCACATTGAACGGTAGGTGTACTGATCTTTACCGTCTGTACAGACTTAGTTTGAGCCAATGCTGTAAAACTGAACCCGCAACCCACTAAAGCAGCAAATAGCAATTTTTTCATGAAGTTGTATTTATAACGAATTTATGAAACTCCCGTCCAGCTTGCAGGGTCAGAGCGCCAATTTAACAAAACTTCTCCCTCCTCTGGCTGAATGATTCCCTTTTGTCCTGCCATATTTAATAATGCAGGATAATCAGTTAACGAAATGAAGGATACGCCAGCCTTTTCAAAGGCTTCTTTCGCAACATCAAACTGGTAATTAAAAATGGAAACCATGCCAACGACTTCTACTCCGTTTTGCCGTAACACTTCAACTACCTGGAGGCTACTTTTGCCCGTAGATATGAGATCTTCTACCACAATTACTTTTTGACTCGCAGAGAATTGTCCTTCAATTTGGTTCCCTAAACCATGTTCTTTCGGTTTGGGACGAACGTAAATAAAGGGTAGCTTTAATTGATCTGCTACCATAGCTCCCCAGGCAATACCCGCTGTTGCTACACCAGCCACCAGGTCAGCTTCTCCAAACTGTTCAAAAACTACATTGCATAGCTCACTTTTTATATAGTCCCTGATAAAGGGTAATGAAAGAATTTTACGATTGTCACAATAGATAGGGCTTTTCCAGCCGCTCGCCCAGGTAAAAGGAGCTTTGGGACTTAAACGAACGGCATCTGCCTGAAGTAATTTCTCTGCGGTTACAAGAGCATCAGTCATGCTGCGAAGGTATTAGAAAGGAGTATTCAATTATACTGAACTGTACATTTGTAAATGCAGAGAAAAATCTACTTCAATAATAAGCCTCTTTTCCTGGTTACAGAGTTGACAAAAGAAGTGGAGGAATATTTACACCATGAAGAAACGGTTTTTATAGATGAATTTAATAGCCATACAGTTAAAGCAATGATACACGAGATGGAGCAAACCAAGATCCTTCGGGGCGTTTTTCTTCACCATGATGTAGAAGCTGTACTCAACTCTTTTAAAAAGAAACTTTCCCTTGTTAAAGCTGCTGGCGGGTTTGTCCACACGGAAGATGATAACGTCCTTTTAATATTTAGACGGGGAAAATGGGACCTGCCAAAAGGTAAGTTGGATAAGAATGAAGATTTAAAAACTTGTGCTCTAAGAGAAGTGAAAGAAGAAACAGGACTAACAGATGTAAAAATTGAGCAACCGCTGACCATTACCTATCATACATATCACCAGTTTGGTGAGCATATTTTAAAAGAATCACACTGGTACCTAATGTCTGCTGAAAGGCAATTGCTAACTCCGCAAACCGATGAGGATATAGTGAAATGTGAATGGGTTTCTGTAAATAAGTTAGGTCCTTACATGGATAACACGCATGCCTCCATTTTAGACGTAGTAAACAGCGGAATAAAACTTCTACAAGAAATAAAAAGCTCTTAAGCAAACAATAGTTGTGGACCAGACTGACGGATGGTTTTTAAAACAACATCGGGAACAAATTGTGAAACATCTCCCCCATACCGCAGCACATCCCGAACGAGTGTTGAAGCCACTGATGTGTATTTTGGCAGGCAGGTGAGAAAAACAGTTTCAATATTTCCGTCGAGACTGCGGTTCATATCAGCTATGGCTTTTTCGTACTCAAAGTCGTTCACATATCGAATGCCCCTCAAAATATAATTAGCATTTACTTTCTTGCAACAGTCAACTGTTAGCCCTTCATAAACTACGGCTTCAATTTTTGATTCATTCTTAAAAATGTCTTCCAACCACTGCACTCTTTGCTCTGCAGAGAACATGGGTTTTTTGTTAGAGTTGATACCTATGCCTATGTAAAGCTTGTCAAATAGGGGTATTGACCTCTCAATAATATCAATATGACCGAACGTGATGGGATCAAATGTGCCGGGAAATAAAGCTATACGCATGGAATAAAATTGAGTGGGAAATTAGGACGAATTTCTATCTCCTGCCAATAAATACAGTACAGCCATCCGAACAGCAACTCCATTCTCCACCTGTTGCAAAATTATGGACTGGTCACTATCTGCTACATCACTATCTAGTTCTACACCCCTATTAATAGGCCCGGGGTGCATGATGGTAATTTTCTTATCTAAACTATCTAATATTTTTTTGTTGATCCCGTAAGCCAGGCTATACTCCCTCAAAGAAGAAAATAATACCTGGTTCTGTCTCTCCAATTGAATACGTAACACATTCGCTACATCGCACCATTGTAAAGCTTTTTTCAAATCATACTCAACCCTTACGTTAAAAGCCTGGTCAATATATTTTGGAATTAGCGTTGGCGGGCCGCACACCACAACTTGTGCTCCCATCTTTGTAAGCAGGTAAATATTGCTTTGCGCTACACGGCTGTGCATGATGTCGCCAATGATAGCAACACGAACACCTTCTAAGGTTTGAAATTTTTCGAGTATAGACAAAGCATCTAATAAAGCCTGCGTTGGATGTTCATTGATGCCGTCGCCTGCATTAATAATAGCAGCAGGAATATATTTGGCCAAGAAATGCGGCGCACCACTGGCGCTATGACGCATAACAACCATATCCACCTTCATAGACAAAATATTATTCACTGTATCGAGCAAGGTCTCCCCTTTTGATACGGATGAACCGGAAGCACTAAAATTAATGGTATCAGCAGATAAACGTTTTTCTGCTAATTCAAAAGAAATTCTTGTGCGGGTTGAATTTTCGTAGAAGAGATTTACGATAGTTATATCCCTGAGCGAAGGAACTTTTTTAATGGGTCGTTGTAAAACGTCCTTGAATTGTTTTGCGGTATCAAGTAATAAAGAAATATCTGCCGGGGTAAGATCTTTTATACCAAGAAGATGTCGGGTAGAAAGGGTCATTAAAAATCAAAGATAAAGGATTTGCGGTTCGGAGTTCAAGGATGGAAGTTTGAACCAGGTACAGTTTTTCACATTGCAATTTATAGATGTTGATAATTACAGACGATACTCCGAGGTTTATTATATTATTATTATTCTAATCAATTAATACAACTTCGTCCCGCTCATCTTTTTCTTTCCACAAAACTTTTACTTTTTGAGTAACAATAGAATCAATCCATTTACCGGTATAGTCCGGCTGTATAGGCAATTCACGGCTATACCTCCTGTCTATTAAAACCATCAGCTCCACTTTCTCGGGCCGGCCAAAATCCATTAGCGCATCCAGCGCTGCGCGAATAGTTCTTCCTGTATAAAGTACATCATCAATTAGAACTACTCTTTTTCCTTCAATGGAAAAAAGAATATCTGTTTTATTAGGAACATGTAATTCCGTACGAATATCGTCGCGATAAAAAGTAATATCCAACTTACCATAATAGATCTTTGATGTGCTTACTTCATTTTTTATTTCCTGCACAATACGGTCTGATAAATAAATACCCCTTGGCTGAATACCAATCAGTACTGTATTATTTAGTTCCACATGATTTTCCAATACCTGGTTGGCGAGTCGTTTAATAGTTAGTTGTATCTGCTGCCCATTCAAAAGTGACTTCAAAGGAGAAATTTTTATAAAAATAGGCAAACAAAATTTCGAATACAGAAAGGCTTATAAAAGAAAAGCCGGATTGCTCCGGCTTAAAAAAATTTGAAATCAATTTTTACTTAGCAGCGCCAAGCTGGTAAAATAAACCAACCTGCCAAACACGGTGTTTTAATTCTGGTCCATTGTTAGAAGTGCTTCCGTCGTCTTCATAAACATTTGATAAACCATAGACGTACCGGGCGCCTATACCCAAACCAATTCTTGTAGTGAAACCGATACCACCTGCTGCTGCAATATCAAATTTGTCAAATTGATCTTTGTTGGTGTTGTCACCCTGATCACCCATATCAGCAGTAGCTTTTAATAGGTAAGATGCCTGTGGGCCCAGTTCAAGGTAGAAACCAGGCTGAGACTTCCACTGTAGCATAATAGGTAAAGAAAGATAGTGCATGTCCTGTTCATACCTCGTGGTTCCAATCAAAGGTTGCGTTACAGCAACTTTTGCACCGAAGCCATTATACAGCAGTTCCGGCTGTAGAGCCAGTCCACCAGTACCAAGTGGAAGGTTCAAAAACAAACCACCATGCATTGAGGTCTTGGTTTGAACGTCAAATCCGGTTTGCGCCTCTTCCGTATTGAATTTGGCAATGTTCAGTCCGGCTTTAATACCAAACCGGGGACCCACAGTGGGTTCGGTTCGAAGTGTAGGTTGGTCTTGGGCAAATACTGCCATGCCTGTACATAATGCTAATGCAATTAAGCTGATCTTTTTCATAAGTTAACATTTAAGGTTGCACTTGGTTATGCAAAAAAAAGGCCGCTCTGAGCGGCCTTTAAAATTTAGTTTTCAATGTAGAATGTTTACCTCGATTTTGCCTTGTGGCTATT
>DAIQPL010000006.1:5577-37992 GCA_036787395.1 Flavisolibacter sp.
TTATTTGCTAATTCTACCACCGCCAATAAAGGCGCCTAACTTAATTCCGAGGTAGTTATTGTTGAGAGAACCTGTTTTGCCAGCCATATTATACTCGATAGCCATACGGAAGTGGCTCACTTCAAAACCTAACCTTGGTGTAAAACCAAATTTGTTTCCAGCAGCAACTTCCACTACTTCTCCATTACTTTCAACATAGCCTGCAGCAATGCTAAATAAACCAGCACCAATTCCTGCAAATGGCCTGAACGTATTAGTGTTGAAATAATAATCACCTGTTAACAAATAAGAACCACTTGCTTTTACATCAGTTTTAAACTGGTCGTTGGTTGAACTAACTGAAGATCTTGCCATAACAGCAGCTTCCATACGCAAGCCAAGGGCTATATTGTTGTTGACAGCATATTTTGGTTCAACGGCGAAAAGAACACCACCTTTAGAACCTGATCCTCCCGGGATGGCATATCCCATAGCAAGATCCACTTTAAAAGGTTTGAAAACTGTAGACTGTGCGTTTGAAGCGATGGCAGATACTAAGATCACTGCACTAAGTACGATTTTTCTCATAGAATACGGGTTTGATTAATGCCACAAAGATATTCGTACAGTTGAGATTTCATAATCATTCGGCATTTTTTTACTGTGTAAAGCAGTTAATCTAAAACGAATAAGAATGTAGAAAAAAGAATTAATGACCAAGGCAATAATTTTCTCCTAAGCATGCCGCCAATTTGTAGAAAATAAACTGTAAGAAACTAGCAACTTATATTTTGTGAAATAAAAAAGGGCTGATATCATATCAGCCCTTTTCATTAAAACAAAAGCAAATTATTTAGAACTTCCACCAAAAAAATACCCTATACCAAAACCAAGATATTTATTTTTAGCGGTTCCTTCAGTGTCAGGACTAATATTAGAAAACCCAATATTATAATGAACATTAAAGAACAAACCACTTTGTAATTTATACCCAGCTATAATGTTTCCTCCAAATTCAAATGCTTTCAGATGTGCATTGTCATCAGTAACCTCCGCCTCTTTTTTACCATCAAACTTTACATCTACTGACTCAACGTCATCAGTTATCTTACCACCTATTCCATAACTTAAAACAGGGCCTAAACCTGCAAAAAATCCGTCAGAATTATATACAAGATTTAAAGGCAATTCTAAGTATGTAAGCTTGGTAGTTGACTTTTCACCTTGAACATCAAATTTTGAACCTTTGCTGACCAGGTTTAATTGAGGCATAAAGGAAATTTGCTCAGATAAAGGAGCATTGGCAACTAAACCAGCCTTCCAGGAAAAACGGCTTGAAGGAGAAAAACTAATTCCATTTATTTTGTAGGTCTGACTAGCAGAAATACCTTCTGCGTGAATACCAAATGAAGTTTGTGCATTGGATGCGTTCAATGCAAATACTGAAGCAAGTACTAAAAATACTTTTCTCATAAAGTCTTTTTTGATTTTTTTATAGTTTAAATTTCAATGCAAAAAAATAAAAAGAAATTGAGGAATCAAAATTTTAACGCCTGATTTTTATCGCACTACATTAAAGCACTTGGTGTTGCGCATAGTAAAATAACTAAACATGTTGCGTACTTGTACTCGCTTAGAATGTATGAGTCAACAGAAATTATGATGAAGTGTTTTTATTAACAGACGAGCTTACCGATTTAATCGACCAAATTCTTTTTCATATTCCTTCGCTTTCGCCTTTTAGAAACGCATAACGATAATCAGTAGGCGGCACAAAAGTTTCTTTAATCGTTCTCGCACTTATCCAACGATAAAGATTTAACATCGACCCGGCCTTGTCATTAGTGCCGCTCGCCCGGGCACCACCAAAAGGCTGCTGTCCTACTACTGCGCCGGTTGGCTTATCATTGATGTAAAAATTGCCTGCAGCATGGCGTAGTATATGTGTTGCTTGTTCCACTGCATAACGGTCCTGGGCTATAATTGCACCTGTTAATGCGTAAGGAGAGGTTGTGTCCACCAGGTGTAAAGCATCTTCAAATTTTTCCGCATCATAAATATATATCGTCAACACAGGCCCGAAGATCTCTTCGCACATAGATACGTATTTTGGATTGCGCGCTTCAATAACTGTTGGTTTGATAAAATATCCTTTTGATTTATCAAATTCACCGCCCACCAATATCTTAGCTTCCGCATCATTTTTTGCGTTCATGATGTACTCAGCTATCCTGTCAAAGCTTTTTTCATCAATCACTGCGTTTACAAAGTTTTCAAAGTTATCAACGGTTCCCATTTTAAAACTGTTCACTCCTTCAATCAACAACTGCTTCACTTGTTCCGAAATATTTGATGGGATATAAGCCCTTGAAGCAGCAGAGCATTTTTGTCCCTGGTATTCAAAAGCGCCACGCAACAATGCCGTAGCTACTACATGAGGATCGGCAGATTTATGAGCAATAACAAAATCCTTTCCGCCCGTTTCACCCACAATACGCGGATAACTCCTGTAGTTAGCGACGTTTTCACCAATGGTTTTCCACATCTGGTTAAACACACCAGTAGAACCCGTGAAGTGTACGCCTGCAAAATCCCGGTGAGCAAGACAAACTTTGCCTATGGTAGGACCATCAACATAAATCAGGTTGATAACACCATCAGGCAAACCTGCTTCTCTCAAAACCTGCATAAACATTTGTGCAGAATAAACTTGCGTGTTTGCCGGTTTCCACACCACTACATTACCACACATTGCTGCTGAAGTAGGAAGATTGCCGCCAATAGCTGTAAAATTAAATGGAGTCACTGCCAGCACAAATCCTTCCAGTGGACGATACTCCATGCGGTTATGCATACCCGGGGCACTGATAGGTTGCTGCTTATAGATCTCACTTAAAAAGTGAACATTGAACCGTAGAAAATCAATTAGTTCACAGGCACTGTCAATCTCTGCCTGGAAAGCATTCTTGCTTTGACCAAGCATGGTTGTTCCGTTCATCAAATACCGATACTTTGTAGATATCAGGTCGGCAGCCCTGATGAAAATATTTGCACGGTTTTCCCAACTCGTATTGGCCCACGCCTCTCTTGCAGCCAGTGCGGCATCAATAGCTTGTTGCACATGGCCGGCGTCTCCTGCATGAAATTGTCCCAATAGGTGCACCGTTTCATGTGGCGGATGAATAGGCACTGTCTTTCCGGTACGCACTTCCCGGCCTCCAATGTACATGGGTATATCCATGTTCTGTCCTTTGAGATCGGCTAACGTCTTTTTCAATGCTGCTCTTTCAGCAGAACCGGGTGCGTACGAAAGCACGGGCTCATTTACAGGCATTGGGTATGAAAAATATCCTAAGTTCATAGTATCTCCTTAACCCCAAAGGGATGTTTTTGATTAATTATTCTATAGCTATGTTACCAACTTCAAAACGCTATCTGGCTTCCGTTGTGTCACTCCCTTGTACGTTTATAACACTATGGAGCAAAATGTAAAGGCTAACATCCAATCTTATTCTTTATGTAAAGAAACTGTTTATGATTAAGCCTTAGTAGCGTCTTCTTTTTCACTCATTAAATAGGCCTTTATAAACCCATCCAATTCACCATCCATCACCGGCCCCACATTGCCTACCTCGTAATCGGTTCTATGGTCCTTAATCATTTTGTAAGGATGAAACACATAGCTACGTATCTGGCTGCCCCACTCTATTTTTTTCTTACTTGCGTTAGTTGCATCCTTTGCCGCTTCGCGCCTGCGTAGTTCTTCTTCGTACAAACGGCTCTTGAGCATTTGCATAGCTTTTTCGCGGTTACCCAGTTGCGACCGTTCTGTTTGACAAACTACTACAATGCCTGTAGGCAAGTGTGTTAACATTACTTTGGTTTCCACCTTGTTTACATTCTGTCCACCGGCGCCACCACTTCGTGCTGTTTCCATTTTTACTTCACTGTCCTTTACTTCAATGTTGATGGTATCATCAACCAATGGATATACAAACACAGAGGCAAAAGAAGTGTGCCTTCTTGCATTGCTGTCAAACGGCGATATACGTACCAAACGGTGTACGCCACTTTCTGCTTTCAAAAAGCCATAGGCAAATGGGCCATCAAATTGTAGTGTACAGGTTTTAATACCGGCGCCATCCCCATCTACCCAATCTAATACAGTTACATTCCAGCCTTGCTTTTCGCCATACATCCGGTACATGCGGGAAAGCATTTCTGACCAGTCCTGGCTTTCAGTACCACCAGCACCAGAATTAATCTGCATTACAGCAGGTAATTCATCTTCGGGTTGGTTGAGTGTACTTTTAAATTCAGCTTCTTCAATTTCCTTCAACGCTTTTGCATAAGCGGCTTTTACATCCTCTTCTGTGCCCTCGCCTTCTTTCCAGAACTCAAAAAGCACAGCAAAATCCTCTACAGCAGTTTCCACCTGCTCGTAAAGACTTGTCCAAAATTCGTTGAGTTTTATTTCTTTTAAAATGGATGTCGCACGTACGTTATCATCCCAGAAGCCGGGAGCAAGTGATAGCTGTTTATCCTGTTCAATTTTATCTCTGCGGTTATCAACGTCAAAGAAACCTCCTCAGGACAACAACACGGTCCCTCATATCTTTTAAATATTCTTGTGTCATAGCGGGTGCAAAGATAAAGAGTTTATAGTTTGTGGGTTCTATTTATACTCATCATTGGGGTTCGACGTTTTTTTGAGCTTTTTATAAATGTTGTAATAGTACCTTATGCCAGAAATAATAAACAACAAACAAGTAAGGCAAAAGAAACCGAAGAAGAAGTTCCGCCGGTCAATAGTGAATGATAACACTTATGTGAGTCTCCATTATCTCAAACATTATTAAGTTAGTTCGTAGATTTATTTATGGCTATCATTTTCGAAACAGGCCGCCTGGTTGTAAGGCAATTCACGCAAGATGATAAAGAAATCTTTTTTCTGCTCAATGGTAATGAAGCTGTAGTCCGTTATATACGTCCGGTTAAGACAAGAGAGGAATGTGACCAATTTTTAGCTATAGTAATTGCTGCTGCGGATGAAAACCATTTATATGGCCGCTGGGCTGTGCATGAAAAAGGATCTGGTGAGTTTGTAGGTTCCTTTGCAATTATACCTGCAGAAAATACAGATAAAATGCAGATGGGATATGCCTTATTACCAGAGCATTGGAGCAAGGGCTTTGCAACAGAATTAACCACCGAAGGTTTAAAGTATACATTTAGGCAAACACCATTAGAAATCATTTACGGTTATACAGAAAAGCAAAATACAGCTTCTCAAAAAGTATTATTGAAATGCGGGTTTCAATACAATGAGGAGAAAACGGAAGCGGGCAAAGAAATAGTAGAATTTTTGCTGGAAAAGAAAATTTATGTTTCTCAGGTGAATCATACTATTTTCAACGAGGATTAAACCGTAATTTTTTTCAAAGCCTATATTTATCTTCTATAATTCACTCTTCCCATAATGGAGCTTTTCAACGCAAAGTAATTCGAAAACTTTTTGGGAACATTCAGCATTTCATCAGCTCACAGATCTAAAAAACGTAAGATTTTAAACAGGGTGAACCCTTATGCAAATGAATCATTAGGCCGGTGGTCAAATTACAAATCGATCAATCAATACTATTTTATGTAAACAAGAAAATCCCATCCTTCCAATATAAAATTTCTTTGATGATCAAGATTAACTTCTTTGCCGGTAAAAATATTTTTAAAGCTGCCTTCTGCCCTGTGATCAAACAATTCGAGACGAATAGGGTCAGGAGAAAAATTAAGTAATACAAGTACTTCGTCATCCTGGTTCTTTCTCAAATAACCAAGCACTTTTTCGTCGCCTGAACTATGAATACGATGCAGTGCACTGTCGAAACGTAAAGCAGCATTAGTGGTTTGCGCCTGAAGAAGTGTCTTATAAAAATTGTGCAACTCCGGATTGTCCTTCCATTCAATTGTATCCTTTTCAAAAAACCACAGTCTTTTTAAGTTAGGCAATTCCTGGCCACCATATATCAAAGGTATTCCCGGCCATGTGCAACTAAATACAGCCAGCATTTTTGCTGCATCACCATATTTTTCATACTCTGATCCGTTCCAGCTATTTTCATCGTGATTAGACGTGAACCAGGCGTTTATCCCTGGCGCCTGTTGGTAACGATCCAGTACGTTCAATAAGTCATGTAGTAGAAAGCCCTTTTTGTAAAATTCCTCTGTCCTGTGCATCCATGTCCAGGTATAGGCAGCGTCAAACACCTGCATGTATTCCGGACTATCAAGAGCATCAGCTTCTGCCAGCCAAAAGAGTTCTTTTACTTTATCCAGTTCTGCTTTAGCTTCTATCCAAAAGTCGAGTTCCACCCAAAAAGCAAGGTCGCAGCGAAAGCCATCAATATCACATTCTCTTATCCAAAACTTCATCGCTTCTATCATTGCTTTCCGCATCGCTTTATTGCGAAAATCCAGTTCAATAATATCATCCATTCCCGATGCTCTTTTAAAATCTCCGGTGGACTCGTCTGTTTCATACCATTCAGGATGCTCTATCGTCCAAATATGATCCCATCCTGTATGATTAGCCACCCAATCGATAATCACTTTGAAGCCCATAGTTTGAGCCTGCTTCACCAACAATTTAAAATCATTGATAGTTCCAAACTCGGGGTTGATTGAAATATAGTCAGAACAGGCATAATAGCTGCCCATAGTTCCCTTCTTAAGTCTTTCGGAAATGGGCGTGATGGGCATGAACCAAAGTGTTTGCACTCCCATGTCTTTTAGCCGTGGCAGGTGTTTCGAAAAGGAATGAAAGGTACCTTCCTGTGTATATTGCCGAAGATTTACCTCATATACATTGGTATTACAAATCCAATCTTTAAAGCTCATTTTTTCTATTTCTTATAAGGTGAAGATAACATCGAAAACATAAAATAGTTTATATCCGCATTAGCAGTTTAGCAGCTAATTTTGCAACCGATGAAGAGCTTTGATGTACCTTTTGTGTATCGTAGTCCACTGATTTCTGCTATTAAGAAAAAGCGAAAAGACCTGGACCGTATGAAGAAGGACTTCTCCCCTACAGTGTTGGATTTTGGACCGGTAAAAATTTATCTTGCGCGTCATTTTGGTTTTTGTTACGGTGTAGAAAATGCAATTGATATTGCATTCCGTACCATAGAAGAAAACCGGGATAAACGTATTTTTTTGTTAAGTGAAATGATTCATAATCCTCAGGTGAATGCTGACCTCAAGGCAAGTGGTGTGGAGTTTCTGCAGGATAATTCAGGTAAGGAAGTGATTCCTTTTGAAAGTTTAACAGCAGATGACATTGTGTTGATACCCGCCTTTGGAACTACACTAACTATTGAAAAAAAGTTAAGAGAAATTGGTCTGCAGGTTGAACAATATAATACCACCTGCCCTTTTGTAGAAAAAGTGTGGAACCGAAGCGAACTGATTGCCAAAAGCCAATACACTATCGTTATTCACGGTAAACCTACGCACGAAGAAACAAGGGCAACTTTTTCCCATGCTGCGGCCAGTGGTCCATCAGTTGTTGTCAAAGACATGAGCCAAACTATTGAACTGGCTAAATATATATCCGGAGAAAAACCTTCAGCGCAGTTTTATACAGAATTTAAAAACCAATACTCAGAAGGATTTGATGTAACCAAAGACCTCCAACGTATTGGTGTGGTTAATCAAACTACGATGCTGGCCAGCGACACACAGGCCATTGCTGACTACCTGAAAGAAACCGTGACAACTAGATATGGTTTAACAGAACAAACCATAAAAGAACGGTTTGCAGATACAAGAGATACTCTTTGTTATGCTACCAATGACAATCAAACAGCAGTATCAGGTATGTTACAAACAGAGGCAGATTTTGCTATTGTAGTTGGCGGCTATAATTCCTCTAATACCTCTCACCTTGTAGAACTATTTGAAGAAAAACTGCCGACTTATTTTATTAATAGTGACGAAAAAATTCTTTCGCAACACACAATCATGCATTATAATTTCCATACAAATATGGAACTGGTTACTGAAAAATATTTACCAGAAAAACAACCTATACGAGTCCTCATTACCAGCGGAGCTTCGTGTCCTGATGCTTTGGTAGAAGGCGTCATAAAAAAACTGGCAGGATTTTATCCAGCCAGTAAATCAATCGACGAGATTTTTGAACTATTTAGGAATTGATTGTGCCTTATTTAGCCATATCATTTACCAGCTGAACAGGTCTTTGAGGTGCATAATCTCTTTTATATAACAACTCGTAATATTCTTCTGCCATACGATTACTGTCGAATTGTATTTGTACATCCCTCATTCCATTCTTTGCAATTTGTCTCCACGTATTATGGTTATCGTAATACAGTGGTAATATTTCTTTATTTAAGATCTCATAGATCTTATCCAGGTCATACTGATCTTGTTCCTGAACAGGGATATTCATATAATCAGCGGGCGGCACAACAAAACCATTATTACCATGGTGTACAAATTCGGGTATCCATCCATCATTGGTAGAAAGGTTTACAGCGCCATTCATTGCGGCCGTCATACCACTGGTGCCTGAAGCTTCACGAGGTACACGTGGATTATTTAACCAGCAATCAGCCGCCTGTTTTAATCGTTTTGACAAACCCAGTTCATAACCAATTAACACCGCCACATTTTTATAATTTTTACTTAAATGCACAAGGTGATTAAACTCAGAAATTGCTGGATAATCAACCGGGTAAGGTTTACCAGCCCAAATTATCTGCACGGGATATTTTGAACTATTCAATAAGGTCTCAAAGCGCTCTTTGTCTGAAGCAATGAGCCCTGCACGTTTGTAGCCGGCAAAGCGACGAGCCCAGACAATTGTAAAAACATTGGGATCAAATATTTTTCCTGTCTGGTCAGCTACAATTTCAAAAGCCCTTTTCTTCATCCATTTTTTACGATCATCAAAAACGTCTTCATTTTGCTCTTCTCTTGCCTTATACAATTGTTTGTCCGACCAATAGCGCCAGTTTTGCGCATTGGTTATAGCTAGTATCGGGCAAATATCATTATACTTTTGCCACATTTGCCTCGATACTACGCCATGCAATTGCGAAACTCCATTAGCGATCCTGGCGAAACGTAAGGCCGCCAGGGAATGATTAAATTGATCATCGGGCATACCCGTCAGAGATTTCACTTCTTCCACTGACAGTCCACAGAAATAACTCATTTTATGACACAAGTAAATATCATGTTTCTCATTTCCTGCTTCTTCCGGAGTATGCGTAGTGAATACCAAACGTTTCCTGACTTCTTCTTTTTTTCTTCCATATTTCTGGTAGAGATAAAAAGCGGCTGATAAACCATGGGCTTCATTCAAATGGTATACTTCCGCATTAAAACCTATTTCGTCAAGCAACTTTGCACCTCCAACACCTAATAAAATAAATTGCGCCACTTTGGTGGCTACGTTTGCATCATATAAACGATGCGTAATTGTTTGCGATATGTAATCGTTTTCAGGAATATCGGTTGTCATTAAAAACAACGGAGCTGAATTAAAAGTTTGCGGAGGAAGGTACATCACCTTTACCCAAACCGGGTGTTCATGAATGGTCACTTCAAATTGGATACCTGTGTCTTCCAGGAAACTATATTGTTTTTCCATCCAGGTTACCTGCAGGGTTTGATCCTGGTTGCGGGCCTGGTCATAATAACCATACTTCCATAAGATGCCAATACCTACAAGATTTTGACGTAGTTCGTAAGCACTTCTCAAATGCGAACCGGATAAAAAACCTAAACCACCGCTGTAAATTTTAAGTGGCTGGTGAATAGCAAACTCCATAGAGAAGTAGGCTACTTGTTTGGAATACCGTTCTTCGATGGGGTAAGGAACTTTAAAAGATCTGAAATCCATTTTTCTGGTTTAAAAGATGTGCAAAGTAAAAGAAATTAAAATTAACGTGTGAGGGGCACACAAACATCTATAACTTATTTCTTTCGGCTCTTTTTAGCAGATGATTTAGGTTTAGGTTCTTTTTTCTTAGAATACGTTCCTTCCAGCGGGCAATCAAGCCCGCGATGGTTTCCGCATCCCTGCTCTTCCCTTAAAGTCACAGAGGAAGAGGAAAAAGAAAATTGCAGAACGCAAGGATCACCTCCCTGTCTATATACAGCAGTTGTTGAAGACGTAAATATTATTTCACCTTTTAATTCGCCGGTGCACTCTCCATTATTTTTTTCAAGGTGTACAAAAGTTAGTGCCTGGTTTGGAGTACGGCCATTTCGAATAGAAACAATATTTCTTTTTCCCTGCACATAATCACCACCAAACTTTCTTGTATGTGGCAAGGTGTCGATTGGGTTTATAACTTCGGCGTTTTTTTCGTCCAGCAAATCAGTCATTATTAGTGTAAATTGTTTGGCGTCGTTGTTATAGACATATACATCTTTTCCTTCTTCAGTTATTTCGTTACCCTTTTTTCGAATGACATTTCGTGTAATGGTGTACGACTTATCCATCGAGCTGTTTTGAGAAGTAGCCGCATCGGCATCAGGCAGAAGAAAAGGAAAAGTGGCCGCGTAATTACCTTCTTTATCAAAACTTACGAGTAATGCCGCCCTCTTTGAACCAGCCACTGCCTTAACTAGAAAATATGCTTCAGCTTCCGGCACCTGAATTTTTACTATGGGATAATATTTGGGCTTAGCTCCCTTCGTGAACGCTTTATTCTTTATGGAATCGGGAATAAATTGTGCAAACTCGATAGAACGAATCAAGGTGGTATCTCTGCGTTTCTCCAGGCCGGCATCCGTAAGCTGGTAAGGCAGGGAAGCTGGGAGAAATAGTTTTGAAAATTGTTCATAAACAAAACCTTTGGGCTCTTTCGTTTCTGCCTCTTCATTATTACAAGCTAAAATGATACAAAAGAAAAAAACATACCCAACCCTAATCATAAATAGCATTTATTGTAAAATAACAGAAAATACTACCAATTCCGTGCTTTACTATTTGGATAACATTTTTTAGATTTGTCTAAAATTAAAATTAGGCAGCCTTGAATTATACAACCAGTGAAGAAAATTATTTAAAAACCATTTATCATCTTCAGGAGATAGAAGGAACAGTTACAACTAATATACTGGCCGAGAAATTGCAAACTAAAGCAGCATCTGTCACCGACATGATGAAAAAGCTTGACTCTAAAAAGCTTTTGCATTATAAACCCTATTATGGTTTTTCTTTAAGCACAGAAGGAAAAAAAATTGCCTTAAGCATTATCCGGCGGCACAGGTTGTGGGAATATTTTCTTTCCGAGAAACTAAAATTCGGCTGGGATGAAGTGCACCTTATCGCCGAAGAGTTGGAACATGTCAGCAGCAAAAAGCTTACAGACCGCCTGGATGAATATTTGGGCTATCCACCTTTTGACCCACACGGCGATCCCATACCTGATAACAAAGGAAAGTTGAGAAATGTAAAAAAAATCTCTTTGGACCAGTTGCCGATGGGACATCTTTCAGAAGTATGCCAGGTTACGAACCAGTCAGTTGAAATGCTGGAATTGCTGCATCATAAAAACATTGGGATTGGAACAAAACTGGAAGTAAAAAAGTATTTCGATTTTGATCATTCCGTTGAATTGAAAATGAAGAATGCTACAATAAACATTAGTGAACAGTTAGCTAAAAATATTTTTGTTACGTATGAACAGAACCTTTAATGAAGCGTCTTTAAGCGAGGTACATCAAAGTGTGGATACAACAACCACTTCCAAACCTGTGTGGAAACGAATATTGTCTTTTTTCGGCCCTGCCTATTTGGTAAGTGTTGGGTATATGGATCCCGGCAATTGGGCGACTGATCTTGCAGGCGGTAGCCAGTTCGGATATAAGTTGATTTGGGTTTTGTTAATGAGCAACCTTATGGCTTTACTGCTGCAAAGCTTGTCGGCCCGCTTAGGGATCGTCCGCGGTCGTGACCTCGCCCAGGCCAACCGGGAAACCTATCCCAAATACATTAATTTCTGTCTTTACGTTTTAGCAGAAATAGCTATCGCCGCTTGCGACCTGGCAGAAGTTTTGGGTATGGCTATCGGCATTCAATTGCTCACAGGCATTCCTTTGCTATGGGCTGTGCTGATTACGGTACTGGATACTTTTTTATTCTTATTACTTCAACGCCTTGGAATAAGAAAAATGGAAGCATTTATCATTTGCCTTATAGCTATCATCGGTATCTCTTTTTTAACTGAAATCATTATTGCGAAACCCCAGATGGGTGAGGTTGTTAAAGGATTCATTCCAAGCATCCCAAGCAATGCTGCCTTGTATATAGCCGTAGGAATCATAGGCGCCACTGTTATGCCCCATAATTTATACCTCCATTCTGCCTTGGTGCAAACAAGAAAAATAAAACGGGATGAGAAGGGAATTCGCAGGGCTATAAAGCTGAATTTTATCGATAGTACCATTGCTCTTAACCTTGCCTTTTTTGTAAATGCAGCCATATTGGTGTTAGCAGCGAGCGCCTTTTATTTTAAAGGAAGAACCGACGTAGCTGAAATAAAACTGGCTTATGAATTATTAGACCCGCTGCTTGGATCTAAATGGGCTCCTTATCTTTTTGCTATTGCTTTAATTGCTGCCGGGCAGAGTTCAACCATTACAGGAACATTAGCAGGGCAAATCGTAATGGAAGGTTATTTACGGTTACGTATAAATCCATGGATGCGCAGGCTGATGACCAGGCTGATTGCTATTATACCCGCAGTGATCGTTATTCTGATCAATGGCGAAAAAGATATTAATAATCTTTTAGTATTAAGCCAGGTCGTTTTAAGCCTTCAATTAGGGTTTGCTATCATTCCATTGATTCATTTTGTGAGTGACAAAAAAGAAATGGGCGTTTTTGCCATTAAACCTATTGTGCGAGTTTTAGCCTGGTTGATTACTTCAGTATTAGTATACCTGAACCTGCGTATGGTGACCGAACAGGCCTCCGGTTATTTTGCAACCAGTGATAATATATTCTGGAAGTTTGTTATCATATTGGCCGGATTACTTTTTATAGTACTCCTGGTCACCGCCTTTGTTTACCCCTTATTAAAAAAGAAACCTAAAGACATTTCCGTGGAAGTACATAAAAAAACAGTCGCACTCGCTGACGATATCAACATTCCAAGCTATAAGAGAATTGCTATAGCGCTTGATTTTAGCAATCGGGACCAACAGTTAATTGCAGCTGCGTTAGGCCAGGCTAACGAGCTTACAAGGATTATTTTTATACATATTGTAGAAAGTGTATCAGCAAGAATATTAGGGAACGAGGCGGACGATTACGAATCGCGCCATGACCAGGAAAAGCTGGACAACTATGTGGCCTATGTAAAGGAGAAAGGAATTACCGCTGAAAGTAAGTTAGGATTCAGGAACAGGAACAAGGAAATACCACGGCTTATTAAAGAGGTAAACGCAGATCTATTAATCATTGGAGCGCATGGACACAGCGGTGTAAAAGATTGGTTCTACGGCGAAACTATTGATGCGGTGCGTCACCAGTTAAAGATCCCGGTATTGATAGTAAGTGAATAAATAAAATAAAATCAGGTACCGCTTCTTGTCCCGCTATATTCAATGTACACCTTTCTAATTCCTTCCTGGAAAGGAATTGTTGCTTTCCACCCCAGGCGGTTCAACTTTGATACATCCATTAATTTTCTTGGTGTTCCGTCAGGTTTGGTGGAATCAAAAATTAATTCGCCATCAAACCCGACAATTTGTTTTATTGTTTCGGCCAATTCTTTAATGGAAATATCCTCTCCAATTCCGATGTTCACGAGTCCTTCTTCATTGTAGTGTTGCATGAGGAAATAGCAGGCATCAGCAAGGTCATCTACATGTAAAAATTCACGCCGCGGAGTTCCTGTTCCCCATACTACAACTTGCTTCTCCCGATTTTGTTTTGCTTCATGAAACTTTCGCAATAAGGCCGGTAGAACATGACTATTATTCAAGTCGTAGTTATCGTTTGGCCCATATAAATTAGTGGGCATGGCTGAAATAAAGTCACAGCCATATTGCGACCTATAGGCATCACACATTTTAATACCCGCAATCTTTGCAATGGCATAAGGTTCATTTGTGTATTCCAATGGGCCGGTAAGCAGATATTCTTCTTTCAGAGGCTGGGGCGCCAGTTTTGGATAAATACATGAAGAACCAAGAAAGAGCAATTTCTTAACGCCGCTCTCGTAAGAAAAATGAATGATATTGCTTTCGATCATCAGGTTGTCATACAAAAATTCCGCACGGTAAGAATTATTTGCATAGATACCACCAACTTTGGCCGCCGCAAGAAAAACAAAATCAGGCTTTTTCTCCTGAAAAAAAGCTTTTACTGCTTTTTGATCCCGCAAGTCTAACTCGGTGGAGCTGGAGAAAACAAAATTGGTATATCCTTCTTTCTGCAGTCTTCGCAATAAAGCACTGCCAACCATTCCTCTATGACCAGCTATGTAAATCTTACTTTGTTTTTCCATGATCACTCATACTGGCGCGTTACATTATAACCCGAATCTATCAATACTTTTTCCTGCTTAAATGAATGCAGGTCTGCCTCTACCATTTCCGTAATTAAATCATCTAAAGTGTATTTAGGCTCCCACCCAAGTTTTCGAGCCTTAGTGGCATCCCCGATTAACAGGTCTACTTCAGTCGGGCGAAAATAGGCAGGATCAATTTTTACCAATTCCTGTCCTTCTTTAAAGGCATATTCATTGGTACAGGAACGGACAATACCTACTTCATTTACACCCGATCCACTAAACTCGAGCTCTACTCCTACTTTCCCAAATGCTATCATGATAAAATCCCTTACAGATGTTGTTATACCCGTAGCAATTACATAGTCCTCTGGTGCGCTCTGCTGCAGGATCAACCACATGGCTTCTACATAATCTTTTGCATGACCCCAATCTCTTTTAGCATCCAGGTTTCCCATGAACAATTTATCCGTTAATCCCAATGCCAATTGAGCAACCGCCCTTGTAATTTTTCTTGTAACAAAGGTTTCGCCACGCAATGGGCTTTCATGATTAAATAATATTCCATTGCAGGCAAACATATGATAGGCCTCCCTGTAATTAACTGTAATCCAATAGGCATATAATTTAGCAACAGCATAGGGAGAACGGGGATAAAAAGGGGTTGTTTCCTTTTGCGGAACTTCCTGAACCAATCCATACAATTCCGAGGTGGAAGCCTGGTAAATCTTTGTTCTTTTCTCCATGCCGAGAAGGCGTACAGCTTCCAGTATTCTTAAGGTTCCGATTCCATCTGTATTAGCTGTGTATTCTGGTGTATCAAAGCTCACTTTTACATGGCTCATAGCTCCAAGGTTATAAATCTCGTGCGGCTGTACTTCCTGTATTATGCGTATCATATTAGTGCTGTCGGTTAGATCGCCATAATGGAGTATAAAATCGCGATTTTTAACGTGCGGATCCTGGTACAAGTGATCTATGCGTTCCGTATTGAAGGAAGAACTTCTTCTTTTAACACCATGAACAACATAACCTTTTTTTAGTAAAAGCTCAGACAGGTAGGCTCCGTCCTGACCTGTGACACCAGTTAACAACGCTACTTTAGACATGAAATAATTTAAGATTCAATAAAAGTTGGTTCATTTGTATAGCTAACAAAAATATTGAATGTAGTTGAATCCAATGACCCTTGTATTGTACTATCAGCGAAAAACTAACGCACAGGCCTCAAGTATTGTTCGGTTATGGTTTCTATATAAGAGCAGTTAAAAACCAATAAAGATATTTGGCACAAGGATTTTACGCTTTTAACAAGATATAGTCAAATTTTACTTATTATTTCGATGATAATTTTTTGTAATTCTTTTCTCTGAATTAGTTTTGCCCGATGAATTGCAGTATCCAGCAAAGTTTTGACGTTTTAAAAGCTTATTGTGAGAAAGAAGACTATAAAGGCTGGGACCCTTATGATGGTTTAACTAGTAAAACTTTTAATGCTTTACCGGTTTTAAAAAATAGCCGTGTAGCCCGCTTAGCCTGGATTCAGTTTTTCAAGAGATCGCGATACAATTTTCGAAAACTTGTCGGGATTGAAAAAGAGTACAATTCAAAAGGGCTTGCCCTTTTTTTGACAGGATATTGTAATTTATATAAAGCCCGCAAGGAACCTGACCACCTTGAGAAAATAAATTTCTTGGCTCAAAAACTTATTGCACTTCAAAACAAATCCTATTCTGGCAGTTGCTGGGGCTATTATTTCGATTGGCAGGCGAGAGCTTTTTTCCAGCCCGCCCACACTCCAACAGTGGTAGCCACCTCGTTTGTGTCAGATGCTTTGCTAAATGCTTATGATATTACAGGCAACAGAAGTCTTTTGGATACAGCCATATCGAGTGTTGATTTTGTCTTAAAAGACCTGAACCGGACCTACGACGAGCAGGGAAATTTTTGTTTTTCGTACTCTCCTTTAGATCAAACACAGGTTTTTAATGCATCACTTCTTGGAGCGAGGTTACTTAGTAGAATATACTCTTATACTCAGAGCCCTATATTGAAGGAGGAAGCACGCAAGGCCATGAAGTTTGTTTGTAATCATCAACAGCTTAACGGTGCATGGGCCTATGGAAGCCTGCCATATCATAATTGGATAGATAACTTCCATACGGGTTTCAACCTTGAATGTATTTATGAATATAAGAAATATACAGGCGATTCATCATTCGCTGAAAATGTAGAGAAAGGCTTTACTTATTACATCAACAACTTTTTTTGTGAAAATGGCGCTTCTAAATATTATAGCAACAAACTTTATCCCATCGATATTCACGCCCCGGCTCAATTGATTGTAACGCTTGCCAGAATAAATAAATTTACACAATACAGAATTTTAGCTGAAAAAGTTCTGCATTGGACAATCCGCAACATGCAAGATGATGAAGGCTATTTCTATTATCAAAAGAAAAAGAGACTTAGCAATAAAGTCCCTTACATGCGGTGGGCACAAGGCTGGATGTTTTATTCCATGAGCTATTACCTACTTTTGAAAAACCAGGCACAATCACATGAACACTTCCATCAATTTGCTGGGTACACCGGTGTCTAATTTAACCATGCAGGAAACGCTTGAATTAATAAATCATGCTATACTAACAAGGCAACACTTACACCATACAGTAGTGAATGCAGGCAAAATAGTGGCTATGCACGAAAACCCGGAGCTAAAAGAAAGTGTGGTTAATGCAGATATTATAAATGCTGATGGGCAGGCAGTGATATGGGCTTCCAAATTCCTGGGCCAGCCATTAAAAGAAAGAGTGGCAGGAATTGACCTGATGGAAAAGCTGGTTGAACTGGCTTTCTTAAAAGGCTATAAAGTATTCTTTTTTGGCGCCAAAGAAGAAATTGTGAAAAAGGTCGTAAATCGATATAGTGTTCAGTATACATCTTCTATTATTGCAGGTTATAGAAATGGTTATTTTAAAAAGGAAGAGGAAAGAGAAATAGCTATACAAATTGCTGACAGTAAAGCCAATATTCTATTTGTAGCAATATCCTCCCCTACTAAAGAAAACTTTTTATACCAAAACAAAGACATCTTGAAAAATGTCAATTTTACCATGGGAGTTGGTGGAAGTTTTGATGTAGTTGCAGGGGTTGTAAAAAGAGCACCCATGTGGATGCAAAAGTCAGGATTGGAATGGCTCTTCCGTGTATACCAGGAACCTCGAAGGATGTTTAAAAGATATCTTATTGGAAATGCAAAATTTATAAAATTAATACTCCAATACAAGCTCAGAAAAATTTAAGCTTCGATCTTCTTTTTTAATGGAAAGGAATGAGTATATAATGCGTATAAAAACATAAAGCCCAGTATACCCTGCTGCCTGTTTAACACAGTTTCAGTAAGAAATGTAGTGATTGCTACCAAAAGAAATGGTGCAAAATAAGGATGGTAATTCTTTTTAAATAAAGGATGAAACAGCAGCGCTAAAAAAAAAATAAAGCCAACTATGCCATAAGTTGCCAGTACTTCAATAAACTGATTGTGTGCATTGTAATTTAACTTTGCCAGGTTATAGTATCCCTTAGTTTCATAAGCTTCTCTCCTGATCGTTTTAATATCTCCTTCTGTAGTACCAAACAGTAAATGTTTTTTAATGATAAAAAGATGAGTATCCCATTTCGCCAGTCGAATAGTGAGAACATTTCTTTCTCCTTCCTTATCTGTAATAGTGAGGCCACGATCCTTAAGCGTCTCGATTTTGCCAGTTTTTAAAGGATTGAAATAGAAAAGCAAGCCAACGGCGGTGCACAGAAATAAAAACAACGCAGTCTTTGATAGGAAAGTAAAATTATATTTCGAAAGGAATATCATACCAAAATAGATTAGTAAGACGATAAAAGCTATTAACGCAATGATAGAATCTAGTAATATAATAGATATAATAAAAAAAAGCATCAAACTAAAGTCAATGATTAAAATGGCCCAACTTAGCTTACCATATGGATTCGTATATTTATCAATTAGAATAGCAATAGCCATGTTTGCAAACATAGCTACATAAGTAGGGTGCCAGTTCTCAAACACACGTGTTAATCCGTAGGATTTAAATTTATAATAGATGTCACCGTTAATAGATATGAATTGCTGACCCGATTTAAAAACGTCAAAAAGCGCATAACCCAGTGCAATGGCAAGAAACAAAAAAATCGATAACACAAACGATTTTCCTGCTTTATAAATGAGTGATGAATTAACGACCGAGGCCGTGCCAAAAACCAGAGGGAAAACCAGAATAGGAAGTTTGGTTGAGAGGGTACTTAGGCTTTCATGAAAGTCGTCAGCAAAAAAGAACCCGCCTATAACCATTGTATATAAAAGCAGCGGCCATAAAATTTGCGGCTGTGTTACATACGAGCTTATTTTCGTGTAATCTTTAAAATAAATCCAACAGATAAACGTCAATAACAATACCGCCCATATTAGACCGTACGCTGCAGAAGGGATGAGGAACGCAATAAGAATGAAGGTGTTTCGATATAAGAAAGAAATTGTTTTTCTGTTCATATTATATATTCTGAGGCAATCCGGTATATAAACTGTCCAGAATTCGAAAAGTTGCTTTTGACGTAGCGTAAATGGATTCGAAACTAACAGGATAAGTCTTTCCTTCCTTTATCGCGGTCATAAAATGTTTAACCTCTTCTTTGTGACCTTTTCCCATTAGCTTAATTGATTTAGGGCTATTTCCAATATACAATTCTCCACTTCTGAAATCGTGTATGATACCAACTTTACCGCCGCCAAAAATCTCTACCCTTTCTTTTGGCAGTGATTTGTCGCCATTGGCTACGTAGGTAATAGTTCCTACTGACCCGTTAACAAACTTTATTGAGATTATAATGTTGTCATTGTTATTTATTTGATCGTTTTGAGCATTTATGCTTTGTGCATAAACCGTTGACGGCAAGGAGCCAGAGAAGTATTGCATTAAGTCAACAAAATGGCATATTTCCCCGATAATTCTACCCCCACCCAGGTTCTCATTCTGTGTCCAATGCTCTTTTGGTATAAAACCGGCATTTACCCTGTAATTTATTACGAGCGGTTCCGGTACATCCTTAAAATGCTTTTTTATTTCTTCAGCAACCGGCGAAAATCTACGGTTAAATCCCACCATTACCTGGCCGCCATTATTCCTGAGGAACTCGTGTATTTCTTCCAGTTCAGCTTCCTGCATTGCCAAAGGTTTTTCTACAAAAACATGTTTTCCCGCTTTCAACGCTTCCAACACAAAGAAGGCATGTGTATTATGCGGAGTGGCTATGAAAACTGTATTGATGCCAGCATTTAAAAGAACATCTTTGCTATCTGAAGAAGACTGGTTAAACCCAAATTTTTGGGCCACACTATTAGCTGTGATACCTTTCGATGTAACAACTGTTTGGAGTGAACCGCCAGCAGCTTTTACATGTGGTATCAGATAGCTTTGAGCAAAGCTACCGGCACCTATAAAACCAACGTTTATTTGTGCGGAAGCGTTTGCGTTGATGGCAAAAGAAGATAAAAATTTTTTTTCATTAGAGGGGTAACGAAGTAAGATGCCTATGTGTGGCTCTTTCACCGTTCCCATTACGATATTGTAAGCTGCCTCTGCTTCATCGATGTCAAACGTATGTGTTGTTAACGGTTTTAGATTGATTTTTCCCTGGGAGATCAGTTGCAGGAAGGCGCCCATATTTCGCTGCTCTGTCCAACGAACGTAAGCATAAGGGTAATCATTTCCATTTTCTTCATAGTCGGCATCATAACGCCCGGGGCCATATGAGCACGACATCCGAAGATCAAGCTCCTTTCTATAAAAATGCGGGTCTCTTGGTACGTCTAATTTAACAGCTCCCACCACAACAATTTTACCTTTTCTGCGTGCAATTTCTGCAGACAGTTCAATTGGATCGTTTGAAGAAGTAGCCGCAGTTATGATGATGCTGTCAAATCCATAACCATTTGTAAAATTATTCAATACAGTATGCAAACTTTCATGATTACGATGAAGCGCATTATCAGCACCTAATTCTTTTGCCAGATTGATCAGGCTTTCAGAAATATCTATACCAATTACTTTGCACCCGTTAGCCTTTAGTAACTGACAGGTAATTTGTCCTAACAAACCTAGACCTATCACACAAATATTTTCTCCAAGTTTTGGATCCGCTTGTCTTACACCCTGCATAGCAATGGCGCCAAGAGTTGTATAACTGGCGTCTTCATCACTTACATTATCTGGAATTTTAACAACTAAATTTTGCGGAATAGAAACCACTTCGGCATGTGATGCATAGTCCTGTCCGGCACAAGCCACCCGATCACCTTTCTTGAAATAATTTTTTGAATCCATGGAAGCCACTACTTCCCCAGCGGTTGAATATCCCAATGCTTTTAATGAATCAAGCTTCGTCTGTACTTTTTCCAGTGTGGCTTTTAATCCTTCTTTTTTTATATTTTGCAGAACCTGTGCTACTAAGTCTGGTCTTTGTTTAGCCTTACCTATAAGACTTGCTTTGGCAACCTTCACGGTACTCCTTTCCGTACCAGCACTAATCAAGGAAAAACGGTTCTCTACTAATACCATACCTTTTGACAGAGATGGAACCGGTACTTGATCTACATATAACTTTCCCGTTTTGAAATTTTGAATTACCTGTTTCATTTAAACGCTTTTATCCATAAATGCCAGCCATAATTGCGGGCAATTGCCTTTTTTAAGGAATTCGATAATATGTGTTGTGCACCCAATAAATGACGTTCATTTAAAAAATGGACCTTTGTTTGAATGTTATTGAATTTTTGAAATAACTTCTTTGCAGACGCCGCTGTCCATACAGATGCATAAACATTATCGGGACCGTCTGTGGAACGATGGATGAAATTTTTCATCCTGAAATAAGAAATTCCTTCTTTTTTTAGATGAAACTTATGCCGATTTATTCGGTCTATCCCCTCGCCGGTTAGTTTCGATATAAATTTTGCCAAAAAGGGGAAAGGAACAAGCATTAACAGGCCCATCCTTCTTAAAACAGAAATACTGATATGGTAATTATATGAGTTCTTATGGTAAAGCATGATAACTGCCTGTCCGTCCGGTTTCAAGACACGGTAAATTTCGGCAACGATCCTTTCAATATTGGGAGAATGGTGAATAACACCGTGAGAGTAAACAATATCAAAACTATTTTCAGGATAGGGTACGTTTTCAGCATTTGCTACCTGAACTTCTTTATAAGGCTTATCAAATAAATGAAATCGTTCTTTTACTCTTCTTACGGACTCTTCCGTTAAATCAATTCCATGGTAAATTGCGCCCCTATCAATAATTTGCATTGAGTCTGCACCTTGTCCTAAACCAATTTCAAGTACTTTTTTATTTTTAAAATCAATATCGTCCAATTCTATAAGAATATGAGATTCGGTATGGTATCTGAAAGCATCATATTTTTCATAAAAGGACTTGTCTTGCTGATATTCAATAAAATTGCTACCAACAGGTTGGTCATTCCAGAATTGTTTGATATCAGAATTATTTTGTGACATAGGTTTAAGACAGGATAGTGTTTATTTACATAATTGCGCAAATGTAAGCAGGTAAGCTTACTTCTTGCTATCATCGTCAAGATATTGCCTGCACCATAGTTCCAGCGTAAGGAGTTGATAAATTCTGTAAGCATTATCTTCCAATCCTTTCCTGTCTTCGTCGATTAACTTTTTGATATAACTATAATTAAAAAAACCTCTTTTTTCAATTATTTCTTTAGAAAGCATATTGTCAACTTCTTCCTTTAATTCACCGCTAATCCAGGAACGGATAGGAGCTCCAAATGAAGCTTTGGGCCGGTAAATAATTTCTTTAGGCAAGTATTTTTCAGCCACTTTCTTTAATATATATTTAGATTGCCTGTCCTTATATTTCAGAGAACCGTTTACTTTCATTGCAGCACTAATTACCTCCTTGTCAATAAAAGGAACCCTTACTTCCACAGACGCAGCCATTGAAGCCCTATCAGTATAACTGAGATTTAAGCCGAGCATAAAAAGATGTATATCTGTATAACACATTTGATTCACTGGGTCATCTTTGTATTGATTTGTAAAGTAAGAAGAATGCATTTCTCTTAGTTGCCTGTAAGAATATTCAATATCGGTCTTAAACAACTGTTTTAGTTCTTCCTTATCATAATATGAATAGCTGCGCATATAAGCCTCTTCCGTAGGAAGTTCTGCAAAGGATAAGAACCGCTTTGCCCAACGGGTAAATTTTATCCCTTTTCCATAAAATTTTACGGGTAAATTAGAGACAATTAGCGATAATGATTTTCGTAAAAAATGCGGAAGTCTTTTATATCTCAAAGAAAGTAAAGTTGCCTTCTGCCTGCGATACCCAAAAAAGATTTCATCAGCTCCCATACCTGACAGCAAAACTTTCACGCCTTTTTCCCTTGCCGCTTTGCAAATCAGATAAGTATTGATGGCTGCCGGATCGCCAATAGGTTCATCCAGTGAATAAACTATTTTGGAAAGTTCTTTGACAATATCTGGTTGAAGTGTTATTTCATGGTGATCAAACCGGAATTGATTTGCAAGTTGCCTGGCATATTTTTCATCTTCAGGCATTTGCTCGATTTTTCTATCTTCTTCGGTAGTGGCAATAGTATATGTAGAAAGTTTTGGATTGATTTCTGAAGCCATTACAGAAATTAAAGAAGAATCAAGACCCCCACTAAGAAAACTGCTTACGGGAACGTCAGCAACCATGTGGCGTTGTATTGTTTCTTGTATAGACTTATCCAATATCGCAACAGCTTCTGCTTCTCCTGTAAGCTCAATAGAAGTATCAAGTTGCCAATACTTCCTCATTTCTGTTGCAATAGGTATTGCCATTGTATCAATATACAAGTAATGGGCTGGTGGTAATTTAAAGCAATCTTTAAACATTGTTTCATTACCCGGAACCCATAAATAATTCATAGCTCCTACTAATGCAGTATAATTTACTGCTTTATTAAAGCCCGGAATTTTTATCAGCATTTTCAGTTCTGATGAAAATGCAAAAGAATTGTTGATCTGTGTATAAAATAAAGGTTTAATGCCAAAATGGTCTCTTGCTATAAAAAGTTTGGCTGTATTTATTTCATAGATTGCTACAGCAAACATTCCGATAAGATCATCAAGGCATTTTTCCTTTTTGATCCGGTAAAGCTCAAGTAAGACTTCAGTATCAGAAGTTGTGGAGAATACGATATCAGGGTGGTCTGTAAGAATCTTCTTTTGGAGCTCTTTGTAATTATAGATTTCGCCATTGAAAATAATAACAAGACCATTTTTTATAAATGGCTGGTTTGACCTTGGGTCAAGATCAATAATAGAAAGACGCTGATGAGATAACGCAATATTTCCTTCGTGCCACGTATTTTGTGCATCAGGACCCCGGTGTTGCTGTATACAGGCACTGTTCTTTGACAACAATGCACCATTCTCAAAATTAATATAACCGGCTATCCCACACATATACATTAGGAATTTAAGACTTCATTGAAAATTGCATTCAACCCATCATAAAAATGAGTAATAGTATAGTTTGAATAAAATTTTTTTTTGGCATTCACACCAAATTCCTGTCTAAGAGACTTGTTTCTGATTAAAACACGAATCCTTTCTGATAACTCTCTCTGATCGTTTACACCTACTAAAAAACCTTGTTGGTTGTTAGTGATGATATCGGGTATACCCCCGATATTAGTAGCAATAACAGGCAAACCAGCCTGCATTGCTTCCAGTATAGTAAGAGGGAAGCACTCGTTGAAAGATGGCAATACAAAAATGTCAGCATTGTACAACTCCTGCATCTTTTGTTCATTAAATTTGGGTCCTAAAATCGCAACGTTTTCTGCCAAACCATTCTCATCACAGAAACTTTGGGCCTGATAAAACGAAAAATCAGCCGCATCACCAATAACACGGGCTTTGAAAGAAAGCTTTTCCTTTTTAAGTTGTACCAGGCTTTTTAAAAATACTTCTATCCCTTTGCTTTTAACAAGATTAGACAAATAGACTACAACTGGCTGGTCACTTTCGGTAGCTTTTTCGAGGTTATTTATTTCAATGCCGTTTGCAAGTACGAACGGCTTTCTCTTGTAGACAGGTGAGATATCAGATACTAAGTTCGCCGACAGACAAATAACCCTCGTATTTTTAAAGGTTACACGGTACAGCCATGCTTTTAATGTGGACTTCTTAGCAGCTTCACTTATGCCTTTTCCATGCAAATGAATAACCAGTTTTGAGCTAAACAGTTTACAAATAGCAACAATAAGCGCATCCCGATAAAATATTTTGCCTGTTGGCATCATAGTGAAATAGATCAGCGCAGGACGGAAAGAAACAAGTGTATAGCAAATTTCCAAAAACACCTTGAACATTCCTGCTAATTTGCCGGGTGTGATGGTTCCCAGATCTTCCAGTCTCTGACCAAAGTTGAGCCTGATAGTTTTTTTATCATACTGTTCGTTCCATAGTGGATTATTTACTGCATGATAATTCATTACGGATACACCATGAACAGGCGGAGGAAGTTGCACAATGAAAAGGATTTTAGGCCTGGACAAGCTTGCTTTCTTCATTTAATTCCTTTGTTTGCAATAGCATAAAAAATTCAAAGAGCACTACTACTGAAAGATATTCAAACCAATAGTCCATAATAAAGATCAACAACATAAATATCAGAATATATTTTCCGTAGGTGAGTGAATAATATTTTTTTATATAATATCCCAGGTAAAAAATAACGAACATAAATAATCCAATTATTCCATACTCACCGAATAGTTGATTATAAAGCGAAAAAGGCTGATTGGCTGTTCCATCATTGTAGGGAATTGCCAACACTTTTTTATTCCAAAGTTGAAAATGATTAGCACTAAAATCCGGTGAACGATAGATGAACTTTTCCGGCAACCAACTTACATATTCTCCGCCCAATACAAATGCTGTACGGGAGGAAAAATTACCTGGCCCGGATCCAAATAAAAACCGGGGAACATTGCTTGTGCCGTGTTTATAGGTTTCAACAAAGGAAATTACTTTTCGGGGAGGTCTTTTTGAAAGCGTCATTTTTATATTGTTTTTCACATAACGCATATTTTCAGGAGAAACAAATTGAAATGCGAAATAGGCAGCCACTAGTAACAAAACACCGAAAATCTTGTACTTAAATTTTATTGCCGGACTCAAAACCAATATAATAAGAAAAGCACCAATCGCCAGAATTAACCCTCCCATATATGTTGTCAAAACAGCTACAACGCCGGCAAGTATACTTTTAAGAAACTTCCGTTCATTATAGTAATAAAAGAAGAAAAAAGTTGAAATAATCATATTTACGGAAGAGTTTGAAAAAATGCCGTAAATGAAATCGCCTGTCGACGCTTTATGAGTACCTCCAAAAGGATTTAAATTTCTTTGTTCTATCATTAATAAAACAAGCTGCCCAAAGCTAAAAAATACATTTACCCAAAATATAATTTCCAACACATTGCGGATGCTTGTTACTGTATTTCTTTTTATTTGTTCGCTATTATAATTGAAAAGAAATAAACAAAAAAACCAGATTAGAAACGAAAAAGCAAGACTAAAGATATAATTGAAGCGGTGAAGCCAACCTATGGTCAAAACGCTTATGATTATAGTGGCAAGAATATAGAAATAAAAAAAAGCCGATTTATTTATACTTTTTGATAAAACCTTATCCAGGTTACATATAAGTAAAATAGAAATAAAGAAAAGCTTAATGAATAAATTACCCTGAAGAATGAGTACAAGTATTAATGCATACCCCAGTTCTTTCCACGTGTATTTTAAAAGTAAATTCATTATGTCCTACAACGAGTTCATTTCCTGAAAAGATTAATAATTTTATGCCGTTACTTTAACTGAAAGAAAGAAATTTTTTATGATGCATTCCAGTCCCTACTGCAGCATAAAGCACCATTCCTGAAATCATTGCTATATACGTATCTCCTCCCATTAAAATTTTGATCCCGAATGGTAGGGATAATAGAGCGGTTATTTGTAATAAAAAACGCAGCCTGGTTACTACGTTTAGTTTATTAATTATAATCAACCCTAATGCCATCAAAACCTCACCTATCAATAAACCTATTGCAATTATAAAAGGGGATTGAAAGAAAAAAGATAAAATAACAATGAATAAAATACTTGTGAAAACAGCAATTACTGAGTACTGTGCATAAGATTTGTCTTTATGATTTAATAAGGATCTGGTAGTTAAACTTGTAAAAGCAGAAGATACAAAACCTGCTATACCTATCACCATGAGGAACCACTCGTATTGAAGATAACCCTCGTTAAAAAAAAATGTGATAAAGCTTTTGGGGTAAATAAGAATGGCACCGGCGAAGGCGATGCCAAGAAAACCGGCCAATTGATCTACTTTCAAACCCACTTCTTCATCCTTCATTTCTTTAATAAACGCCTGATTTATTATCCTAATTACGCCTTTGAAGATTACATACAACTTTATGCCCAGGTAGCAGACTGCAATTACACCCTTATGATAAAAGTAAGCAGCTATAATCAGCATACCCAGGCCTAAGAAATAATATGACATGGTTACAATTCCAAGGCTGAAGCTTTGCACATATAACTGCAATTTTTGCAAAGAAGGAAAATACCAATAATGGGTTCCAAGCCGTTTTGCGGTCACCACACTTGTAACACCATAGATTACCACAGTACTGATTATATAAGCCTGAACAATATAAGTTTGCTGCCATACACTAAAAACAATTAATACTAGAGAAGGAATTAGGACCCGTCCAAAAGATAATAGAGAAGCAAATACGGGCTTCCCTCTTGCATATAAAGCATAATCACCATTTAGAGCAAACAAGGGAGCTAAGAACAAATATTGGTAAGACATTTTAAAAAAGCTAAGAAGAATAAAGGGTATAAGAATAAAGCCTAAAGTAATTCTGGCTACCTGTACCTTGCTATAAACTTCTTTCCAGTTATCTAAAATTGCAATGTTTCGAACTGCCGATAGTTGTAGACCAAATGCCAGAATGTTTATTACAAATTGAAACAATGAATCAAGCTCTCCTATTGAACTTATATGGTCTGTACTAATTCTTTGAGACAAAAATTTTAATGTAATCAAGGTAAATATATGCGCAGCACCTGTTAATAAAGCTATGCTCGCTAATCTCTTTACCATAAAATGGATCTCATATAATGTCAGGTAGAATTCAGAAAATTCGAAAATAATTATTTAGTCGTTCGCATTTTTTTTTCTATTGCCTCAAGACGTTTATAACTTGCGATACCTAAAAGAATAACAAAGGAGATTAATAATCCAATTAAGGCAGACCTTATAAATCCCTGGTCCAAAGTTGATGTTTTAGTACCGGTATAATTAAAAGCAGAATGTACTTGTAGTATATCTTGTTGCTCTATCGCTTTTCTTTTCACGTTGATAAGTTCATCTTTAAAAATAAGCTCCTTATCATATAAGTCTATTTCAGGATTGCGCAAATCTTTATCAGAAAAAACTACGTTATTGCCTTCCGATTTCGCAGTTGAAATTGAAGCTATCCTTTTATTATAAGCTTGCCTGAGAGAATCCAGCCCTTGTAAGGAGTGACTTAATAAATTCTCTTCCTCCTGGATAATGTTTTTTGAATATTCCTTTATTTGCTGGAACGCCTTGTTTGTATTGATAGATGTGACAATTCCTTCCTGAACTTTAGAATAAACATCGGAGCTTCTGCTGTAAAGCCTTATTTGCTGTAATGGAAAATCATAGGGTTTCAAATTCTCTTTAAAATCGCTAAACCTCATAGTGCGAGTCCAAATTGTATCAACAACATTGATTGCATTACGCTTATACTCCAGAAAGGTATTCCGGTAAAGTTTTGCAGCCTGCATTTCATCGTCAACAGGTTCTATCTCAAATTTAATCAGATTAAGAGCGTCGTTCTCTGAAATATGAAATATAGCCGACAGATCTTTAGGTCTATGTTCCCTAATAAGAGAATTAAAATAGTCTATTTGGTTGTATAACAGTCTGGCACTTTCAAAATTGGACCTTACTACCATATCTGAGTAATAAGCAGGTCCTTTGGAGAAAAATCGTTGAAGGCCTATTCCAAGCCCGATTAAAAAACCCAAGACAAGCCACAGCAGGCTACGTCTGACGAATAAAAGAGAAAGGAGAACAAATTCATATAAAGAAAGAAATATAAGCCTGAATAAGGAAAAACTCTTTCTCAGAACTCTTGCCATCACAGTTAAAAACACTCCGAGGTCTACCTCATTTTCATGTGGTTTTGATTGCAATTTATCAGATTCCTGCATGGTGGACAGTTGTCAAGGTTATTGAATTTGCGCAAATGTAATGATCTTTATAATGAAATATTCTTTGATGCATATTAAGAAAATAAATTGTTGTATTTACATAAATAAAAATTATTCGTGTTTACTTTCGCTTTTTTATGTTCAAAACCTATTGGATAACTTACTATGAAAATTACCTTAGTTGCCGGCGCCAGGCCCAACTTCATGAAAATTGCTCCTATCATTGATGCTCTTGAAACAGATATAAACAAAGGTAAACTGATAAAATACCGGCTGGTACATACAGGACAGCACTATGACAGAAACATGAGTGGTAGTTTTTTTGAAGAACTGGGCATTCCACACCCACACGTAAACCTTGAGTCCGGAGGCGGTTCCCAGGCAGAGCAAACCGCCAATATTATGATTAATTTCGAAAGGGACCTTTTAACTAACCCAACTGATGTAGTAATTGTTGTAGGAGATGTAACTTCTACTCTTGCGTGTTCTATTGTAGCCAAAAAATTGTGCACTAGCGTGGCCCATGTTGAAGGTGGTATCCGTTCGGGGGATATGAATATGCCGGAAGAAATCAACCGTATTGTAACAGACTCTATTTCAGATTTTTTTTTCACAACAAGTAAAATAGCAAACGATAACTTACGCAAGGCAGGCGTTCCTGATGATAGAATTCATTTTGTTGGTAACACTATGATCGATACTCTGCTTAAACACATGTCCAGACTAAAGCCCCCGACTTTTTGGAATACACTACACCTAAAACCACAGCAATATTTCGTAGTCACCTTACACCGGCCTTCAAACGTTGATGACGGCAAGCAATTAAAATCTCTGGTCGAGTCTATTTTATATTCATCTAGAGGGCTTCCTGTTTTGTTTCCTGTACATCCGAGAACTGCCAAAAATTTACAAATCCTTGGAATTGCAGCCCCTAACCTGCACCTTGCAGATCCGATGGGTTACCTGGAATTCAATTATCTGGTTAAACATGCTAAAGGAGTGATTACAGACAGCGGAGGCATAACAGAAGAAACAACAGTTATGGGCATTCCCTGTATCACCCTGAGAACTTCTACTGAACGTCCGGAAACAGTAACCATTGGCACTAATGAATTAATTGGTAATGACTCTTCATTCATACCATTCTACATTGACAAAATATTTAACATGGAATGGAAAAAAGGTTCTGTTCCTGAAATGTGGGATGGGAAGTCTTCTGAGCGCATTATAGACGTACTTCTAGAGAATTATGTAACAATTTAGTTATAACATCATCAAGCATACTTAATTGTGCTAAAATTTTTTTCGTCCAAAAAAATAATTTTCATCATGCCGCGTTTTTGTAAATCATCTTGTCAAATAATAGTTCTTACTCAAGTGAGTCTTAATTTTTTCAAAAAAAACATGCAAAAAATGGAATTACTAAATTTATAGATATATTATTGCGTATTATTTAATTTCCAACCCGTTAAAACGTTAAAGATCAACTACTAACTCTTTATGAGCAATATCCACAGCCAAGGTAATACCTGGCCTCGCGAAAAGGAGAGAACCATTTCTTACGTAAAAGTAAGGCACCTTTCTACAGACAATACTGGAGTCCAGAGCACAAATAAAGTCGATCTTTTCTGTAAACGCTGTTTTGATCTAACTGTATCCCTACTCGTAATTGTTTTTGTACTTTCCTGGTTATTGCCTGTCCTGGCTATTCTTATAAAAATCGGTTCAAAAGGCCCTGTTTTTTTTGTTCAAAAAAGAGTAGGCGCCTTCGGAAAAACCTTTACTTGTTTTAAGTTAAGAACTATGATTGTTAATAGCGAGGCCAATATCTCGCAAGCCCAAACAAATGATCCCCGCATTACTTCTTTTGGAAAATTCTTACGCTTATCCTGCCTCGATGAATTGCCACAGTTCTTCAATGTTTTAAAAGGTGATATGAGTATTGTTGGCCCACGCCCTCATATGCTTAGAGATTGTAAGGAATTTTCTAAAGTGATCGAAGACTATGGTTCAAGAAACCTTGTGAAACCGGGTATAACGGGGATGGCACAGGTAAAAGGCTATAGGGGGAAAACAAACGATTTTTTTGACATTTCACACAGGTATAAGTGGGATATGTTTTATGTAAGGAACCTCAGTTTCAATCTGGATATGAGGATTATGCGACTTACCATTACATCTACGATCGCGACAATATTTCTTACTTTGTTTACATCAAGAGAAAAACAATCTGCCGAAGCAGTAAATTATTCATTTGAAGCCACTGAGTTTTTAAACTAAACACCCACCAAGCTATGCAAATAGAATACAGAGCAGAAAACAAAGCGCCGGGTGTTTTGCCTCAGTTTAAACATCTGTCCACCTTCAAAGGAAAAAGATCTTTCGCATTTCCGGGCCATCAGGAATGGAATATACCTAATGTGAGCGCTGTGATCATAACACTTAATGAAGAAGCAATTATTGGAGAAGCAATTTCGCAGTTATGGTGGTGTGATGAAGTAGTTATAATTGATAGTGGCAGTACGGACAGGACCGTGGAAATCTGCAAAGAATACGGCTGTTCTGTTTTCTTCCGTGCATTCAATGGATTCGGAGAACAAAAAAATTATGGTGTTTCAAAAGCTAAAAATGACTGGATCTTATGTATAGATGCTGATGAAATATTAACCGAACCTTTAATCGATGAAATCAGAACAGAACTAAGCAAGCCACAAATTGAGTATTCTGCCTTTACAGTTCCAAGGAACCTGGTTTTCATGAATAAGATCTTTGTCCACGGTAAAGAATCCAATTCAAGCCTTATCCGGCTGTTTAATAAATCAAAAGGTAATTGGGATGGCGCCGTTGTTCATGAGAAGGTTTCTGTAGAAGGACCAATAAAAAATTTGAAAAACAAGATTCTTCATTATAGCTACCACGACTACTCGCAATTTCTGAGTAAGATCAATCTATATTCTTCACTCGGCTCTAAAAAGTTATTGGAAAATAGTTCTGACAAGGGTAAGGCGCTTGTCATTCTCGCTATTCCTTTTAACTTCTTCAAGTATTACGTTATTGACCGAAATTTTTTAAATGGCTACCGGGGCTTTGTCTGGGCAGTATTTAATACTTTTTACCATTTTGTAAAATATTTGAAACTGAGTGAGCTGAAGAAGAACAGAAAGCCTGTTGCGATTTAAATTCATACAATTAAATAGCTAAGAGTGGCAAATAATCGCATTAGCTCATAGGATACTGTTTTCTTTTGCTTTCGGTACTTGCACAGCCAAAGTAGTTTTCACCTTGGCCATTTATCCCAACTTTTTACCTTTCTTTCTTCTTTACATTCCTCAATCAAGAAAAATTATTGAACCCGTGTAAATGATTTTAGATTTAGGTCTAAAACCTTGTTATGAGAAACGTTTTCTTTTTGTTATCTGCTACTTTTTTTTCAACCACCATTTTTGCGCAGATAAC
>DAIQPL010000317.1:0-4846 GCA_036787395.1 Flavisolibacter sp.
CAAAAGCAAAAGATTGTTAGGGGTTTCGAATTGATCTAATTCGCTTCAGTTGTGATTACAAGATACAACAACGGCTGCTTACGCGGAGTCCCTGCGGAGACCCGACCTTTAGATTTATTTCCTCAATATAATCGTTGAAAGAGTGTGTTTTCGTAGCAGTGTCCATGCCCAACCAAAAATGGTTATCACAAAGATTGGATAAGCATAAAATGGCAACGGCTTAGTCAGGCCATTAAGGGGGTGGCCCGTAAAGATTTGAACAGCCACTACCGAGAATAAAACGGCTGCAAGCAAACCGGCACAGCGTATGAACACGGGGTATATTTTTTGAAAACTAATTACAAAAAGTGATGCTGCCCACAAACTGGTACCGGCACCGAAACTGGTAAGATTTGAATTCAAATCCATTCCGTTGGAGGAAAGTATTAAGCTTTCTCCTATTGCAAAAATTAAGAACCCGGCAGCTGCCGTATCCAATCCTTTTCTAAAGTAGTAAACGGTAAGTAAAGCAGTTGCCAGGATAAGACCAACGCCATCAATGCCCCAGGCAAGGCAACGAAGTGAAGGAGATGGCGCAAAAGAACCGGCCATGCCGAAGATGCCGCCAATAAACAATCCTGTTGAAGCGGTTATTTTGGTTACTCTTTCATTCATAAACAGTCAGTTTTTGGTTTTAATACGCCTAAAGGTGGCTTTTGTTTTTCAAGGACGCTTCTTATAAGCAGGAACTCTCAGAAGACCAAAGAAGGGTTAGTAAAATACCAATTGCGGTTAATAACCTTCCTGTCCACTTTTACATGCCTTAGTAAATAAAGTTTATTTGCTGCATCTAACTCCCTTAACAGGTCTCTTATGGGCTTACCTTCTTTATTGTCTTTTTTGAAAATTCCTTTTTTTATAAATACAGGCATCATGTCTTTTGCAGCAATTTCTTTTAAAGAAGGCTTCGCATCAAAATAATCTCTTACAACCTGGTCTATCCTTCCAATTTTGTGTATTTTCTTTTCAGACAACATAGGAAGTTGTACTTTTTTATCTTTTTAAATTTACAGATTTAGAATTTATAAGTTAGAGATCCGGGTAAAGCGCCGAGTCCCTGCCCGGCTCAATGGGGCTGCACGGGAGAGTCGTCGTGGCAGGAATATAAATTAATAAGACAGCGGGTATACCCGCACCACTCACTCATTTGAGCCTTATTACATGTCAATAAAAATATTTTCAAATTCAGGAACTTTAGGCCTCTTATCAACTTAAAACCAATTGTATGGCTTCCCAAGTATTTATCAACTTACCAGTAACAAACCTGGACCGGTCTATGAAGTTTTATGCCGGCCTTGGCTTTACCAACAATCCCCAGTTCTCGGACGATTCCGGAAAATGCATGGTGTGGAGTGAAACTATTTTTGTGATGATTATGACGCACGAAAAATTCAAAACATTTGCTTCCAAACCAATTGCTGACACAAAGAACAACCTCGCCGGTTTGTTTTCCTTATCGCTTGACAGCGTAGACAAAATGAACGCGGCAGCGCAGGGCGGAGTTAACGCCGGTGGCACAGAGCCGGTATCGATGCGGGATTATGGATTTATGCAGCAGCGGACGGTCGAAGATCCGGACGGGCATACCTGGGAACTGTTTTATATGGACATGAGTAAGTTTCCGCAGCAATAGAAATTGAGCTTCCCGCCAATGTTTGCTATAACATGAAATGGAGTTTTCAGTACAGCCAGAGGTCATTATTCTTCTACACTGTTTTATGAAACTGGTGTGGACAATCGACAAGCTCAGACGGTTTCTTAACTCATTATGTTGATTAAATTAATGTTGGTTATGTGGTAGTTGCACTTGTGGCCTACTCTAAAGTTGTTGTGACGGTTTGTAAAAAGCAACTACATTTTATTTTTTCCGTAAAACCATTTATGTTATTTATCTACGGTTCAAGAAAAAAAATGATTGGTGCATCAGATGCGTTCTTATATAAATGCCCGTATTGCGAAGAAACAAATACCACCAGTATAGCTTTCTTTTCTAATTACTACCATATTTTTTTCATACCGATATTTCCTTTTGGAAAAGAGGCGTATGCTTCTTGCTCTCATTGTGGTGCTGCAAGAAGCGATAATAAATTTGGGCCAGAACTGGTTAAACAATCAAAAGAATTGGAATCAAAATTTAAACATCCTTTTTATCTGTATGCATTAACTATCTTATTTCTTCTTCTCATTTTATTAATCATTATTGTTGCTCCGAAATAACAAGAAGTTAAATAACGGTATCCCCTTTCCTGCTATTAAAAAATGCATTCTGTTTCTTGTTGTTTGGTTTAGGTGGTAGTTGCACTCACGGGTTGCGGGGAACACCAGCAAGGACGGAGCTGGGTGTGAACGGTTAAGTTATATCTTCATTCCCTGCCTTCAACTACCAAACTATACAGACCAGTAAACCAAAAGGAACTTGATCTCGTTGAGCAGTCAGGTTGGAAAGCTTTTCCACCACGACTGCCAGAACAACCCATCTTTTACCCGGTTATGAATGAAGCCTACGCAGTGCAAATTTCAAAAGAATGGAATGTCCCTTCTTATGGTGTTGGTTATGTATTGAGGTTTGAAGTAGATAGCGACTATTTAAAAAAGTACAAGGTTGAAAATGTAGGTGGAGAGATACACAATGAACTTTGGGTGCCTTCTGAAGAATTAGAGCAATTCAACAAACATATTGTTGGATTGATCGAGGTAATCGCAAAGCACGAATGAGTATTCTGGAATTACAGCCCAAACTTTGCATCTACTATTGCCACTGCTTTCTTAAAAGTTTTGCTCAATGGTTTTTGCTTGCAGCCCGGCAATCTGTTGCAGATGATCTTCTGTGCATTCTTCTGTATGTTCTAAAATATCTCTTGCCATTTCGGGCACATACTTGGTTTTATAATGTTTGGCAAGCAATTCCGCCAGCATTGACTTTCCTGTGACTCAGTTCCTGAAATGCAAATCTTTTTCACAAAATAGCTTGTTGCTGCAGGAGCAATTTCGTTCCAATGTTTTACTGGATTTTCGCGGATGGCCGTAGCTGAAATTGGATTTCTGTCTCTGGTAAGATCGTAACTAATATGCTGGCAGTGCAGATATTCAGCCAGGTAATCACCATATTGCTCCGAAGAAGCTTCATAGTAGCATCAAAGCTGGCTACACCACTGCCTCTTTTTCTTAACTACCGTGTATAACAATCTGGCTAACTCCTTACTCAATGCGGTAAAGAAAAAGCCTCAACTTAATGCGGCTTCCATTTTTATGTACGATTCTTTCGAGGAAGATTGCTTCCCTTCACTCGCAATGACGGTTTATTCTTCATGATGGTAAATTCTACCCTCCTGGTTTAACTGCCTGTTCTCCGGTGTATCGTTGTGGCAACGGGTTTGGTTTCGCCATAACCTTTGGAAGTGGTGATCCCAACTGTACTACCTAAAGAGGTTTTGCAGTGGAATTCACTTCTTCCTTATTTTCCGCCAGCCGCATATCTCTTGTGTTTTTTTGTACAGCAATAGCAGCAAACATGCTTAATACAAAAGACATAGCATAAAATCCCTTTTCGCTTTTTAAAAGTTCGGCATTCCATAAACCAACCGTTAATAATATAATGGATAAAATGGTAGCAAACCAGGCAAGGCCATAATAGAGGTTGGTAACCGGTATGCCTTCCAACTGGTCGCGTACTGCTTTTTGAACGGAGATTGCAGCAAAGAGGCCAAACATCAATACGGTGAAATAATATCCTTTTTCATTTAGTTCCATACCGGCATTCCAAAGGCCAATGATGAATGCAGATATGCCAATAATTAATGCGGTCCACGAGGCGCCGATGAAGGCAGCTGAAGGTGGTTGAATTTGTTTTGGTTCCATAATACTTTTTTAAGGAGCCAAACCTATTGTGCACGGCGCCGTCTTTTTTTGACATTGGTCAAAAAGGTGAATAGCCAATGTTAAATACGGCTGCGGATGCGACTGAGTGTTTCCTGGCTAATACCCAGGTAAGAAGCAATGTAACCTAATGGAACCCTTTCGATCATGTGCGGTGTTTGCTGCAACAGGTTTTGATAGCGTTCCGCCGCTGTTTTAAATTGTGCATTGATAAAACGTTCCTCGAGGCGGATGTAATAGTTTTCATAAACAATGCGTACCAGCCTTTCTATTTCGCGGTACCGGTTCAACAGGCTGGCCAATTTTTCTTTGGATATGGCCCATAAAATACTTCCTTCCAGCAGTTGAATATTCTCTACTGCCGGCTGTTGTGTAATAAAGCTGTGAAAAGAAGTAACGAAATCATTTTCAAAAGCAAACCAATGGGTAATCTCTTTTCCTTCGAGTATATAGTATCCACGCAAAGCGCCCTGCTGAAGAAAATACAAATGCCTGCACGTTTTGCCCCCGGTTACCAGGTATTCATTTTTAGCCAGCACTATTTCTTCAAAACTATGGTGTACGGCGTCAAGGGCTTCTTCACTAAGTGGCTGAAAGTTTTTGATATGGTTGACCAGTTGTTCTATGTTCCCGGTTTAAGGCCAACTAAAATAGGAAAGAAATTTTGGTTGCCCATGATAGAAGACCACGGACGAACCGAACAACTATTGCTTCTTTCGATTAGACTTTGTCCGCTGTTTTTTAGACATGGTAATAGCCTCTTTTAGCACGTCTGAGACCATATCCAGGTTGCTTAGTTGTTTCAAAGCCATCTTTTTCTGTTTTTCGCTCATGCCTTGTGCAGACTGCCGCACGCGAACCACGGCAGCCTCGAGTGGTAATGGATAAGGTAGGTTGAGCTTGACGTAAATATCACCTCTGAGCAATAGTG
>DAIQPL010000077.1:0-3838 GCA_036787395.1 Flavisolibacter sp.
ACCTTGGAATTAGTAATTGTATTGCTGCCTATTAACGGATTAGGATAAGCCCCTATCAAATCACCTCCGGCTATACCGTTTGGTGCGGCAGTACCTGCATAAAGCGCATAAGGAACACTTAGAAGTTGTGATGTTCCCATATCAATAAAAATACCGTTGCCGATTAGATCAATCTCTACTTGCAGAAATTTAATTGCTGATGCCCAATCAATGCTCGTAAACGAGCCGGTAATATTAGAAGCATTTTTGCCCCCAATTGCTGTAGTAAATATTCCGAAGTTGTTAGTCTTCAGATTATGTGATTCACGGTACACAACAGGACCTGTTGCGACAGCATCATGCAAGGACAAACGCAGGGTAATGTTCTGGTTCGCGATTATATTGCCTATGGAATTACGGGCAATACCCTGGTAATTGATTTGTTGCGGCACCTGTGCCATAAGCAGGCTTACCATTAATGTACAGATAAGCAGGAGTAGCAGTTTTTTCATTAGTCTTGGATTTATAAACAACATATTCTAAGAAAGCTTAAGTATTTTATAGGTACCGGTTTTTTTAACAGAACCGAGCGCAGGTTTTAGTTCAATTTGTATAAAATAGGTACCACTGGCAAAATTGGAAAGATTGAGTTTTTCTATACTCCCCACGCCATAACTTATGGCCCTATGTAATAACATATGCTTGCCATTCGCATCATACACAGAAATATATAAAGCGCCCTGTTGCACAGTTAAAAAATTGATCTCAATGTTATTATAGGTAGGGTTTGGCAAAATCCTAATCTCCTCTGGGGAAAAATTCCGAACCACGTTCTCAAGCGGTTTATCAGGTTGTAAAAAGCCGTTTGTAATAATATAATTTCCATTGGAGGCATTCATAGGTTCGATAATGGCCATTTCGCCAATACTCCAATCTATACTATAGTAGCCTTGTGTATAACTGTTTGCAGATACGTTAATAACAGAAGATGTAAGAGACTGTGCTTTCGAATTAAATCTACCAAGCACTGTTAACACCAGTAGCAGTACAGGTATTTTCATAGAACAGAGTTTTGGATTCAAAAAATAAACTGCGTAAAGCTAAAAACTTATCCATTCGACTGGTAAAGTTTTATTACTATATAATTTGCAGTAGTATTACTAAGTAAGATTACTTGGGGAAGGACATTTTATAGTCAACCTTGATATTTCCCTTTGATATATCATCCAGCTTTCTTTTTAAAAGCTTACGTTTTAAGGGAGAGAGATAATCAATGAACAACTTTCCATCTATGTGATCATATTCATGTAGAATGATACGTCCGGAGATTCCATTAAAGGTTCTGGCGTGTTTTTTAAAACTTTCATCCATGTAATTTAGTGTCACTTCTTCGGCCCTGTAAATATCTTCCCTGATCTTGGGGATACTTAAACAGCCTTCGTTATAAGCCCAGTCATCACCGTGTTCCTCAATAATGTGAGCATTAATGAAAACCTGCTTAATGCCGGGAGCATCGGGATAAATTGCTATCTTTTTGTCATCCTCATCCATATTGGCAAAAATCTGGGCACTATCCATTACAAAAACCCGGATGTCCTTACCCACCTGTGGTGCTGCAAGACCTACACCGTTACTGGCATACATGGTTTCCCACATATCTTCAATAAACTTTTCGATGTTGGAAAAATTCTCATCAATATCACGGGCTACTTTTCTTAAAACAGGATTTCCGTAAGCAACAATAGGAAGAATCATAACACGTTACACGAGGTTTTGCGAATTAATTGACGCTGGCAAAAGTAGCCCAAACCTCTTAAATATTATGTTGTAAATATTCCTGTAACATAATGGTAGCAGCAATTTCATCAACCAGGCCCTTTGACTGGCGCTGCTTTTTTTTTAATCCCATTTGCAGCATGGCTTGAGATGCCATTTTCGACGTGAAACGTTCGTCTACTTCTTTGACAGGAATTGCAGGAAATTTCTTTTTAAACTCCCTGATAAATTTTTTGACCAATGGAGTAGCATGAGTAGCTGTGTCGTTCCAGTTAACAGGCATGCCAATGATAACAAGCTCCACTTTTTCTTTTGAAAAATAGTCTTTTAAAAAAGCGAGAAGTTTTGGAGTTTCCACCGTACACAGACCAGTAGCAATTATTTTCAATGGATCTGTCACGGCAAGTCCTGTTCGTTTGCCACCATAATCTATCGAAAGTATCCGGCTCATGAAAATGCGAAGTTAGACGTACAAGCTTAGAAGTGTCAAAAGAAATAAAGTTCCAAGCATATGAAGGATTGCATAATTCTGTGCATGCTATTGCAGGAACAGATCAGCGATGACAAAAACAGCAAAAACAACACTGGCAATTCCATTTGTTGTCATAAAAGCAAGATTTACCCTTCTCAAATCATTAGCTTTTATGATAGCATGCTGGTAAACTAAACAACTACCAAAGATTAAAACACCAATCCAATATAACCACCCAAAATCACCAAACTTACCTGCGGCTACTACAGCCGCTGCACTTAACAAATGCAAAAGCTCAGACACATGTAAAGCCCTTTCTTTACCCAGCCATGCCGGTATAGAATATAGTTGTTGCGACTGATCAAATTCCACGTCCTGCAAAGCGTATATAATATCAAAGCCGCTAACCCAAAACAAAACGGCTAGTGAAAACAAAATGGGGAGCGAATGAAAAACTCCGGTTACTGCGAGGTAGGCGCCAATAGGCGCCAGGGCTAGTCCTAACCCTAATATTAAATGACACAGGGGTGTAAAACGCTTTGTATAACTATAGCCCAACACTACGGCTAAAGCAACTGGTGATAGAAAAAAGCAAATGCGGTTAATAAAGAAACAGGTGACAAGAAGCAAGGCACAGGAGACAAGAGTGAAGAGTAGTGCATTGTGAGGCGTGATGATGCCCTTTGGAATTTCTCTGATTGCTGTTCGTGGATTCAACGCATCCCATTTTCTATCGAGGTAGCGGTTGAACGCCATGGCAGCGCTACGGGCAAAAATCATACAGAGAATTACGAGAATAAATAGTACGGCATAAGCTTTTAAGTATAAAATATCCCTTGTTTCTGCATTAAAACTCTGATTTAGCTTTTTTATACCATCTTCTAAAAGTCCGGATTTCAGCCCCAGGAAAAATCCAATCATTGCAAAAGGCATTGCGAAGATGGTATGCGAAAACTTGATGAGAGATAAATAACTTTTTACTGTAGACATGGTGAATGCGCAAATGTAGGCTCAAATTGCTGTTGAATAGAGAACAAGGCGTATAAGTGAGTGACACAAGAAAAGCTTAATAGTAGCCATATGCCAGGCACATAAATTCTTACTCCCCGATCTTCATTCTTACTAGTTCCCATAACACAATTCCGGCTGCAACAGAAACATTCAGGGAATGTTTCATTCCCAATTGCGGAATTTCTATACAGCCGTCACATTGTTCAATGGTGGATTGCTCCACTCCCGTTACTTCGTTGCCAAATATTACTGCCAGTTTTTTACCCGTCGGCTTAAAACCATTTAGTCTAAGGCTTCCTTGTGCCTGTTCAACGGCATAAATAACATAACCCGCGTTTCTAAGTTCTTCAACTGCCTGGCGGCTGTTCTTGAAATGTTTCCAATGGACTGTTTCGTCAGCACCCAGGGCGGTCTTTTTAATTTCTTTATGCGGAGGATATGCGGTGTATCCACAGATATAGATTCCTTCCAGCAAAAAAGCGTCCGCTGTTCGAAACACACTACCTACATTATAAGCGCTACGTATGTTTTCCAGCACTACCACCACCGGTATTTTATCAGATTGTTTAAACTCGTCTACCGATTTGCGGTTCAGTTGCT
>DAIQPL010000077.1:3938-12203 GCA_036787395.1 Flavisolibacter sp.
TTTCTTGACATTTCCACAGGCGAATTTTTTGTAGCTGAAGGCGATAAAGAATATGTTGACAAACTCTTAAGCGGTTTTAAACCGGCGGAAGTTATTTTTCAACGACACTACCAGAAAAAGTTTAAAGAGGAATTTGGTTCCAGGTTTTATACTTATACACTTGATGAATGGATTTTTCAACAGCATTATGCCGAAGACAGCCTGCTGAAGCATTTTGATACCCATTCTTTAAAAGGCTTTGGTGTGGAAGGTCTAACTCATGGGTTGATTGCAGCAGGTGCTGTACTCCATTATTTAAAGGAAACCGAGCACCCAAACCTTCAACACATAACTTCTATTCAACGTGTTGAGCAAAATGATAACCTGTGGATGGACAAATTCACCATCCGCAACCTGGAGTTATTGTATAGCAATGTAGAAAACGGGCCTACTTTATTAAAAGTCCTGGACACTACTTCAACTCCCATGGGTGCCCGGCTACTAAAACGTTGGATTGTATTTCCTTTAAAAGATATTAACAAGATCAACGAGCGGCTGGATGTGGTGGAACACCTGATCTTAAATACAGATGTGCGCAACAAACTGTTGCATGGCATGCGTCAATGTGGTGATATGGAAAGGCTGGTTTCAAAGATTCCATTAAAAAAAATTAATCCTAGGGAATTGCTTCAATTGGCAAGGGCTCTACGTCAGGTGGGTATAATCAAAGACCTGTGCGCCAAAGAAGAAAATACTTATTTGCAACGCCAGGCTGATGCCTTAAATCCCTGCCATTATATGGCTGATAAGATTTTAAAAGAAATCATAGAAAATCCACCGGCACTTGCCGTCAAAGGTGGTTTTATAAATAAGCAAATCAACTCGCAGTTAGATGGGCTTCGGGGTATTGCACACAATGGCAAAGAATATTTGTTACAGTTGCAACAAAAAGAAGCAGAACGTACGGGCATCTCTTCTTTAAAAATCAGCTATAATAATGTATTTGGTTATTACCTGGAAGTTACTAATGTTCATAAAACAAAGGTACCGGCAGAATGGATGCGCAAACAAACCCTCGCCAATGCAGAACGATATATAACTCCGGAACTAAAAGATTACGAGGAAAAAATTACCGGTGCCGAAGAAAAAATTCTTGAACTGGAATTAAAATTATTCGACGGGTTGATCAATGAGCTGTTTGATTTTCTTTCCTGCATTCAGCTGGATGCACAAATTGTAGCTGCGTTAGACTGCCTGACTTGTTTTGCCCATAACGCTTTGCAGTTTAACTACAAAAAACCACAATTACATGAGGGTGACGAACTACACATAAAAAATGGCCGTCATCCCGTTATTGAAAGAACCCTGCCTCCTTCTCAACCGTACGTTGGCAATGACGTATCATTCAATAAAAAAGAACAGCAAATCATTATTCTTACTGGCCCGAACATGAGTGGTAAATCTGCCTTATTGCGTCAAACAGGTTTAATAACACTTATGGCACATATGGGAAGCTTTGTTCCGGCTGATGAGGCTTTCATATCTCTCACCGATAAAATTTTCACCCGTGTAGGCGCTTCAGATAACCTGAGTGCAGGGGAATCAACTTTTATGGTGGAAATGAACGAAACGGCTTCCATCATTAATAACATCAGCGATAAATGTTTGATCTTGTTGGATGAGATTGGAAGAGGTACATCTACCTATGATGGAATTTCCATTGCCTGGAGTATTGCAGAGCACCTGCATCAGTCCATACACCAGCCCAAGACTTTTTTCGCTACCCACTACCACGAATTGAATGAACTGGAAAATAAATTGCCAAGGGTAAAGAATTACCATGTAACCAATAAAGAAATCGGTAATAAGATCATATTTCTGCGAAAGTTGGCTCCCGGTGGAAGTACGCATAGTTTTGGAATACATGTGGCAAGAATGGCCGGTATGCCGCCCAACCTTATTGAAAGGGCAAAGGACGTTTTAAAACAGCTTGAAAATAAACATGTAGATGAGCGGCTGCAAAATATAAAAGGCCTTTCTGTGCCTAAGGTCCAGCTCAGTATTTTTGATGCCCATACGCAAACATTTGAAGATATCCGTAGAATGTTGGAAGGTATTGATATCAATCGCCTCACCCCTGTTGAAGCGTTATTAAAATTGAATGAGATAAAAAACCTTTTAAAATAAGTCTTAACTTTTTTACCGAACTACTGGGAATGAAACCACACAGGGTTTTGATTATTCCAGTCGCCATTGTAGTTAATCAATAATTCTTCGCCAGCTTCAATAACTTTTACCGTTTTGATCGTGATAATCTGTTTTCTGAAATTCATTTCATATTCGCAGTTAGACCGGTAAGAATGATTATAAAGCGGCACATAACCCAAAGCCATACAACATTGCTGCCGGTTGTCACCCCACTCGAAAATATAATCATGTAATAGAGTCTGGTCTAAAAATACCCTGTCCTTGCCGCTCATTACAATAACAGGAGCTATTTCAATAATGGTTTTCGATTTTAATGGCTGCCTGGTAAATACACCTCTGCCCATGTCCTGTGTCTTGTCAATATAAACTGCGTCTGAAATAAAATTAATAGCTTTCACACCGCAAGATTAAGCACAAATTAATTTTAGTAAACCGGAACGACATAAAAACCATCCCTAATTTTGAAATATGTCAGTGGAAGTTTTGAAAGAACAATTAGAGGAGGTCATCCATTCAGGTGATCCGCTTCAGATCCGTGAGCTTTTGGATCATCAGAATATTAGTGATGTAGCTGATCTCGTGTATGAAATGCCCGATTATGAAAGCCAGATCATTGCAGCAATGTCGGTTCACAGGGCTGCCGGTGTATTCAAAATATTGGAGTTCTCTACGCAAAAAAGCATCATTCAAACCTTAGCTCCTACCAAAACGGCGGAATTATTAAATGAACTTCCTCCCGATGACCGTACAGATTTTTTGGAAGAACTGCCAAGTGATGTTGTACGCGAATTAATAAAACTATTAGATACCGAGGAGCGAAAAATAACACTCTCTTTGTTAGGATATCCCGAGAATAGTGTAGGAAGGTTGATGACGCCAGATTACGTATATGTTTATGAAAACAATACAGTGCAACAAGTGTTGGATACGGTTCGACGTGTGGGAAAAAATAGTGAAACAATCGATGTTATTTATGTGATAAATAATAAGGGAGAATTGTTGGATGACATCAGGATAAGAGAATTTATTTTAGCTACACCTGATAAAAAAGTGAGCGACCTGATGGATGATCGCGTTATCTCATTAAACGCTTACGACGACCAGGAACTAGCTAATGAAGCATTTAAAATGAACAATCGTGTGGCTTTGCCGGTAGTAAGCAATAACAATAAGCTTTTAGGCATTGTTACTATCGACGATATTCTATGGGTAGCCAGTGAAGAATTTAGCGAGGACATGCAAAAGATTGGTGGTACAGCCGCATTGGATCAGCCTTACCTGGAAATGCCGTTGTTTAGTCTTTTTAAAAAAAGAGTGGTGTGGCTGGTAGTCTTATTCTTTGGTGAATTGCTGACGGCTACGGCCATGGCCTATTTTGAAGAAGAGATAAAAAAATACGTTGTACTTGCCTTATTTGTTCCGTTAATTATATCCAGTGGTGGAAACAGTGGCTCACAGGCTTCCACCTTAATTATACAGGCTATGGCCGTTGGAGAAATTACATTAAAAGACTGGTGGCGTGTAATGCGAAGAGAAATATTGTCAGGATTGTTGCTTGGAACTGTTCTTTGTATCATTGGTTTCTTCAGGATTTTCGTTTGGCACGCAATTAATCCAAATATATATGGCCCTCACTGGGTATTGCTGGGAATAGCAGTGGGCTTCACTTTGTTGGGTGTAGTACTTTGGGGTACCCTATGTGGGAGCATGCTGCCAATGATCTTAAAAAAGTTAGGAGCCGATCCCGCGGTAAGTTCTGCGCCTTTTGTTGCCACCCTGGTTGACGTAACAGGGTTGATTATTTATTTTTCTTTTGCATTTTTTTTACTTAGCGGAAAACTATTATAACACATCATTTCAATACTATGTTTTGGGTTCTCACTCTTTTTATGGATTTTCGCGAAGCAAAAAACGGTTGATACGTCAATAGGTGTATTAGTTGACAAGGAATAAATTTCTGTTTACTACAATGCTTCTTAAACCGGTCAACCAATCAACTAATCAACTTATTAAGTAAAATATGTGTGGCATTGTTGCTTACATCGGACCCAGGGAAGCTTATCCAATTATTCTGAAAGGACTAAAACGACTTGAATACAGGGGCTATGACAGCGCTGGTATTGCCTTATTGAATAGTGGTGTAAAAGTTCATAAAAAGAAAGGCAAGGTAGCAGACCTAGAAGAAACGTTGCAGGGAAAAGACCTGCATGCACACATTGGCATTGGGCATACGCGTTGGGCTACTCACGGAGAGCCCAATGACCGCAATGCCCACCCACACCTTTCGGCAAGCGGTAACCTGGCAATGATCCATAACGGAATTATTGAAAATTATGCTCAACTAAAAAAAGAGCTTATCAATAAAGGTTACAAATTCAAAAGTGATACAGATACAGAAGTATTACTCAATTTTATAGAGGATATCAAAACCAATAACGATTGTTTATTGGAAGAAGCCGTACGGATTGCTTTAAAACGAGTAGTGGGCGCCTATGTTATTGTTTTGATTGACAAGGCTAGTCCTGATACATTAATTGCAGCCCGCAAAGGAAGCCCGCTTGTTATAGGTATCGGAAAGAATGAGCATTTCCTGGCGTCGGATGCGTCTCCCATTATTGAGTACACTAAAGAAGTGGTATATGTAAACGATTATGAAATTGCTATCATAAAGCCTGATGAATTAATACTTAAAAATCTTGGCAATGAAAGGCAAACGCCTTATATCACCAAGTTGGACATGGAGCTGGCAGCTATAGAAAAGGGCGGTTATGATCATTTTATGCTGAAGGAAATCTTTGAGCAACCTCAAACCATTTATGATTGCCTTCGCGGACGCCTTGATGTTGAAGCGGGAACTATAACTATGAGCGGCATTCAAAAATATGCCGAGCAGATTATGAATGCAAACCGAATCGTTATGGTAGCCTGTGGTACAAGCTGGCATGCTGGGCTGGTAGCTGAATATATTTTTGAAGAGTTGTGCCGTATTAACGTGGAAGTGGAATATGCCTCTGAGTTTCGTTACCGCAATCCCGTTATCAATAAAGGTGATGTTATTATTGCTATCTCTCAAAGTGGTGAAACCGCAGACACGCTGGTAGCGATTGAAAACGCAAAATCAAAAGGTGCAATTATTCTAGGGGTTGTAAATGTCGTGGGTTCTTCAATTGCCCGCATTTCGGATGCAGGCGCCTATACACACGCAGGGCCTGAAATTGGAGTGGCTTCTACCAAAGCGTTTACTGCACAATTGGCCGTCCTTACTATGATTGCTTTGAAAATAGGACATACAAAAGGCACGTTAAGCCATGATCGCTATATGCATTTATTACAGGAAGTACATGATATTCCGGATAAAGTTGCAGAAGTTTTACAATCACATGAAAAGATAAAAATACTTGCTGAAAAATATAAGGATGCAAAAGATGCTTTATACCTGGGCCGCGGCTATAATTTTCCTGTGGCATTGGAAGGCGCGTTGAAATTAAAGGAGATCTCTTATATACATGCAGAAGGCTATCCTGCAGCTGAAATGAAGCATGGACCTATTGCCCTGGTTGACGAAGATTTGCCTGTGGTTTTTGTTGCTACGAGGGATTCTTACCACGAAAAAATGATCAGCAATATGCAGGAAATCAAGGCTCGCAAAGGAAAGGTAATTGCAGTAATCAATGAAGGGGATGAACAAAGCACCTCACTGGCAAACGACGTTATTGTAGTGCCCGAAGCAGACGAGATTGTTGCCCCCATGCTTAGTACTATTCCCATGCAGTTACTGGCTTATTACATTGGAGTAGCTAAGGGGTGCGATGTAGATAAACCGAGAAACCTTGCTAAATCTGTTACGGTTGAATAGTTAGTAATGATGGCCAGTGTGTAACATATTCAACCCACAACTATGATTCGTTATAATTTTGATAGATGAACGAGATTATTAAGAAGCCGCTTCATTCCATAGGATATAATTTCATTGCAAAAGAGCATTTACCTGAGGACAAGGATGAATATTATTTACGTGATCAACAAAACAAAAGCGGTATTAAATATAGAAACCTGACGGCCTATGAAATTGAGGTCCTGGTCCGTAACAATAATACTTCCGATGATTGGAACAAACTACAGGTGTCTAATGCTTTCAATCCTGAGCTGGTAAAGAACTGCAAGTTTTATGGCTTAGTACGGATCGGAAAACTGGAAACCGTTTCATTGGAGTACCACAATGTGTGTTTGCCGGTAGGCCTGTATAACAGTACAATTCTTAGCTGCGATTTTGGTGATAATGTAGTCATTAGTAACGTCAACTACATTTCTCATTATATAGTTGGCAACGAAGTAATGATTTCCAACGTGCATGAGCTCCATGTAACCGATCACGCCAAGTTTGGCAATGGTATTATTAAAGAAGGCGAACCGGAAGGTATCAGGGTTTGGGTAGAAGTGTGTAATGAGAACGCAGGCCGGAAGATCCTTCCTTTTGATGGCATGTTACCCGGCGATGCGTATTTATGGGCCAAGCACAGAGACGATGAAGAGCTCATGCAAAAGCTCAAAGAATTTACTCAAAAAAAGTTTTCTGCACAGAGAGGTTTTTATGGCCAGATCGGTGACCGTTGCATTATTAAAAATACCAGCATTATTAAAGACGTATGGATTGGCAGTGATGCTTATATCAAAGGCGCCAACAAGCTGAAAAACCTTACCATCAATTCCGGCCCTAAAAGCAAGTCGCAGATTGGTGAGGGTTGCGAACTGGTTAATGGCATCATCGATTATGGTTGTCGTATATTTTATGGAGTGAAAGCAGTGCGATTTGTAATGGCGTCCAATTCACAACTGAAGTACGGCGCCCGTTTAATCAATTCTTACCTAGGCAACAATTCCACTATCTCCTGTTGCGAAGTTTTAAACTCCCTCATTTTCCCTGCACACGAGCAACATCACAATAATTCTTTTTTGTGCGCAGCCCTTGTAATGGGACAAAGCAATATTGCGGCAGGCGCTACCATTGGTTCCAATCACAACAGTCGCGCTGCTGATGGAGAGTTTGTTTCCTCACGTGGATTTTGGCCCGGCCTCTGTGTAAGTTTGAAACACAACTCTCAATTTGCCACCTTTAGCCTGCTGGCAAAAGGCGATTATCAATATGAACTGAATATCCCTTTGCCTTTTAGCTTAGTAAGTAATGATGAAGCGAATAATCGCCTGACAGTAATGCCGGCCTATTGGTTTATGTATAACTTATATGCACTGGCGCGCAACGAAGGCAAATACACTGACAGGGATAAGAGGATAGAAAAAGCACAGCATATAGAGTATGATTGCCTGGCGCCGGATAGTATCGATGAAATTTTTACGGCGCTTGGTTTATTGAGAAAATTTGCAGCTTTATCATACGATAAATCCCTTTCCCTAAAAACCACTTCCGAAGAAACATTCGCACAAACCGGAGAAAGTTTGTTTAATAATGCCTCGATAGATTTTGCAAAGCTGGAAATACTGGCCTTTGGATTTGAAAATAATTCGCGACCTGTTGTTTTAATCAAAGTAAAAGAAGCCTACTTAATTTATAGAAGACTGATTGTTTACTATGGTATTAAACAATTACTCCAGTTTATACAGGAACACCACATAAATTCATTTGAAGCTCTTTTAAGTTCATTGCCTAAAGAAACAGTCCGTTTAAGGTGGACAAACCTGGGCGGCCAGTTAATGCATGAAAATTCAGTAAAAACATTGGTGTCTGATATAAGGAACAATAAAATACAAGGCTGGGACGAAGTGCACCAGTTTTATCGCCAACACGGCGCATTGTATAAAGAGCAAAAGCTAAATCATGCATTCGCTTCACTTCTCGAAGTCCTGGGAATTACTTCTAAAGAATTTACTCCGGCTTTTTTCAAAGAGCTTTTGCAACAAAACCTTGAAACAAAAGACTGGATGACTAAGAATATCTATGAATCGAGAGCGAAAGACTACCAAAATGAATTCAGAAAAATGGTTTATAATAACGATAAGGAAATGGAGGCCGTAATAGGCAATATAGAAGATAACGTTTTCATTAACCAGCAAAAAGAAGAA
>DAIQPL010000077.1:12303-14902 GCA_036787395.1 Flavisolibacter sp.
ACTAATGTGCCTGCGATAGCGAACATTACTAAAAATTTTTTCATTTTACTTTTTTGAATTTAGTTAACTAATGGGCGCAAAGGTAACCGCACAAACGGGAAAACCAAATTTTAAATCTTGATTTTGTTCACAACTATTTCTTGCGAAAGAATATACGTATAGGCACCCCTGTGAAATTAAAGTTTTCCCTTACTTTATTTTCAAGGTAATTCTTGTAAGGGGTTTTTATCTCATCTGGCAGGTTTGAAAAAAATGCAAAAGAAGGAACTGCTGTGGGGAGCTGTGTGATGTATTTAATTTTAATGGGGTTGCCACGGACTACGGGAGGATGATAGGACTCAATAGCTTTAAGCATTATATCGTTTAGTTGGGCAGTAGGAATTTTTCTTTGGCGGTTTTCATAAACATCCAATGCTACTTCAATGGCTTTAAATATTCTCGTTTTTTCCTTTGCTGAAATAAATAAAATAGGAACATCATTAAAAGGGGCGAGCCGTTGTTTTAATGTTTTTTCATATTCCTTTGCTGTGTTGGTTTCTTTTTCCACCAGGTCCCATTTATTAACGAGTACAACCAGGCCTTTTCCCTTTTTGGCTGCCAGGCTAAAGATTGTCAGGTCTTGCGCTGCAATTCCCTTTTCTGCATCCAGCAGAAGCAGGCATACATCTGCTTCATCCAGGGCTTTAATTGCGCGGATCACAGAATAAAACTCCAGGTCCTCATGAACCCTTGCTTTACGGCGGATTCCAGCCGTATCAATTAAAATAAAATCTTTCTGAAAAAGCTGGTAACGGGTGTGGATCGTATCTCGCGTAGTGCCGGCAATCTCACTTACAATAGTTCGTTCTTCGCCGATCAAAGCGTTCAGCAAAGATGATTTGCCTACGTTTGGCTGGCCTATAATCGCAAATTTTGGCAAGCCTTCTTCCTCGCCAAATTCGGATTCTTCTTTCATAAGTTCTGTTACAGAATCCAAAAGATCGCCTGTGCCACTACCACTTATAGAAGAAATAAAATGTACATTCTCAAATCCGAGACTGTAAAATTCAGAAGCCTCCAGGAGGCGGTCATTATTGTCCACCTTATTTACAACTAAAAGTACGGGCTTGGTAGAACGGCGAAGCAAGTCAGCCATAGCATCATCCAGGTCCGTCATGCCGGTAGCTGCGTCAACCACAAATAAGATGACACTGGCCTCTTCTATGGCTACCTGAACCTGCTTACGGATTTCCCTTTCAAATACGTCTTCACTATCGGGCACAAAACCACCCGTATCAATGACATAAAAATTTTTACCGTTCCAATCGGCTATACCATACTGGCGGTCACGTGTAACACCCGGCGTGTCTTCAACAATGGCTTTCCGTTGTTCAAGCAGGCGATTGAAAAGTGTACTTTTCCCCACATTTGGTCTTCCCACAATAGCTACTGTAAATGCCATTCAATACTGTTTACCTATTAAAAAAAGAAGGCAAATTTAAGCTTTAGAAGTTTAGTGCTGGAAACCAGCCTCTTTGGCAAGTAATAAGTTATTGTAGTTCAAACTGGCCGCCTATGGAAGTGCCAGCTATTAAGAATACCCGTATTCTTTTAAAAACAATTCATTGTCTCTCCACTTTGGACGCACTTTTACAAAAAGCTCCAGGAAGACTTTTTGTTCGATAAATTTTTCTATTTCAACCCGTGCTAATGAACCGATCTGCTTGATCATTTTACCGCCTTCTCCAATGATAATAGCTTTCTGAGATTCCCTCTGCACAACAATCTCTGCCCGTATTTTAATTAAGCTTGATTTCTGCTTGAATTCATTTACTATTACCGTAGTATGGTAGGGAATCTCGTCTTCAAACAATGCATAAATTTTTTCACGGATAATTTCGGACACGAAAAATTTAGTTGGCAAATCTGATATTTCATCTTCATTATAAAACGCCATTCCTTCCGGCAATAGCTCAATTATTTTCTCCAATAACCTAGCTACATTCAGGCCTGATAAAGCAGAGATTCCTATTGCATCTTTGCTATACCTTTTACTTTTAAAAAACCGGAGAGCTTCTTCCTGTTTCGTTTTATCAGCATTATCAATCTTGTTAATAACCACTAAAGCCGTTCCTTTCAATTTTAAAGATGAAAAAAGCTCATCCACTTCACTCCAATTGTCTTTGATATCCACTAAAAGCAAGGCCAGGTCAGCATCTTCCAGAGCGCTCCTCACGGCCCTCATCATTTTTTCATGCAACTTATATTTTGGATCTATGATGCCAGGCGTGTCGGAAAAAACAACCTGGTATTGATCGGTTGTCAGGATGCCTTTTATGCGGTGGCGTGTGGTCTGCACTTTATGAGATACTATTGCCAGCTTTTCTCCCATCAATGCATTTAATAAAGTACTCTTGCCTGCATTGGGTTTCCCAAATATGTTAACAAAGCCTGACTTCACTGATTGTTAAATTATAGATCTTCAAAATTAGACTATTAAAATTGTTTGGCTGTGAAGGTGCATGAATGTATATTTGCAACCCACATCGCGAAGTAGAGCAGCGGTAGCTCGTCGGGCTCATAACCCGAAGGTCGGAGGTTCGATCCCTCCCTTCGCAAC
>DAIQPL010000078.1:0-14870 GCA_036787395.1 Flavisolibacter sp.
AATGTCAGTTCTATTATCCTTATGTTGCCGTTCGGCCAGGTCATAGTATATTTTACCGGAACAGAATACTACTTTCTTTATCTCCCCTGCATCCTTCACCGTTGGATCGTCAATTACTTCTCTAAAACCTCCGGTTGTAAATTCATTGATGGTGGAATACGTGCCTGCATGTCGCAGGTTGGCTTTTGGAGAAAAGTTAACAAGCGGTTTGCGGAACGGCCAGGCTAACTGTCGGCGCAGTGCATGAAACAAATTAGCGGAAGTAGTGATGTTAGTTACTACCATATTTAACTCGGCACACGATTGTAAAAAACGTTCCATTCTTGCACTGCTATGTTCAGGGCCTTGTCCTTCGTAACCATGCGGCAATAACAGCACCACCCCACTCATTCGCTGCCACTTGGTTTCCGCAGAAGTAATAAATTGATCAATGATAATTTGGGCGCCATTCACAAAATCCCCAAACTGTGCTTCCCATAATACAAGGGAGTTGGGACTAGCCAGGGCATATCCATATTCAAATCCCAGAACGGCATATTCGCTTAATAAAGAATTATAAATTCTAAATCGGCCCTGTTGTTCCTGGAAATTATCTAACCGGTTATGTTCTTTATTTGTTGTCTCGTCGTAGATCACTGCATGACGATGTGAAAAAGTTCCCCGTTTCACATCCTGGCCGCTCATTCGAACCTCTTTTCCTTCTACAAGCAAACTGCTATACCCTAATAACTCCCCGGTAGCCCAGTCCACTTTTTGTTCTGCATCAAATAACTTGATCTTGTCCTGCAATATCTTTTCTACTTTCCGTAAAGGCTTGAAATCACCGGGCCATTTCATAAGCCCCGCAAATAATCTCCTGAATTCCGTATCGCTTATAGCTGTTACTGGTGATTGTTCAAAATCTTGCTCTGTTGCTTTGCGTAAGCTGCGCCAGTCTAATTCCGGTTGCTGGTATTTATAAGGGAGTGGGTTTTGTTTTATATCGTCGAGGCGCTCCTGCAAGTCGCTCCAGAATTTTTTTTCCATTTCCTTTGCCAGTTCCTGCGCATCATTCTCTCCATCCTTCAACAGGTATTGCACATACTCTTCCCGCGGATTAGCATGTTTATCAATCAGTGCATACAATTGGGGTTGAGTAAACTTTGGATCATCGCCTTCGTTATGACCATGGCGGCGGTAGCAAACCATATCTACAAAAATGTCTGAATTGAATTCCTGTCTGTAACGCGTAGCTATCTCCACGCATTTTACTACTGCCTCAGGGTCGTCGCCATTAACATGCAATACCGGGGCTTGTATAGCGCTGGCAATAGAAGTGCTGTAATCTGAACTCCTTGCGTCGTCAAAATCGGTAGTAAAACCAATTTGATTATTGATGACAAAATGCATGGTACCACCAGTGTAATAACCTTGCAGGTTGTTCATTTGTAAAATTTCGTACACAATGCCCTGGCCTGCAATTGAAGCATCACCATGTATTAAAATAGGCAGTACCGAATCAAACTCTGACTTATACAAAACATCAGCCTTTGCTCTTGAATAACCCAATACTACAGGATTCACTGCTTCAAGGTGAGAAGGGTTAGGCGTAAGCTTTAAATGCATTGTTTTGCCATTGGCTGTTTGCACTTCACTGCTAAAGCCCAGGTGGTATTTTACATCTCCGCTGCCCATGGTTTGATCAGGAATGGCTGTCCCTTCAAACTCGCTGAATATCTGTTCATAGGTCTTCCCCAGGATATTTGCCAGTACATTCAGTCGTCCCCTGTGCGCCATACCAATAACCGCCTCCTGAACACCATTATCTGCAGCTACCGTCAGCATTGTATCTAGTGCAGCAATGGTCGTCTCTCCACCTTCCAAAGAAAACCGCTTCTGGCCAATGTATTTTGTATGCAAAAATTTTTCAAAAATTACCCCCTCATTCAACTTTTGCAAGATTCTTTTTTTCTGTTCAAGTGCAACCGGCTTTTGAAGGGTGGTTTCTATCTCACGTTGTAACCATTCCAGTTTTTCCTGTTTCACAACATATTCATATTCTACTCCTACATGACCACAATAAACCTTTTGCAGCCTTTCAACGATCTGCTGCAGCGTGGCATTATTCAATCCAAGAAATTGACCTGATGCAAATACCTGTTTGAGGTCGCCGTCAATTAACCCGAAATATTTAAGATCAAGATTAGCTCCCCGGTCCTTTCTTTCCCGGATAGGATTGGTTTTGGCAACGAGGTGCCCCTTTTTGCGGTAGGCAAGAATAAGATTATAAACTGCAAACTCTTTAGATAGCTGTGCTGTATCCAGTGCCTTTGTTTCTACAGGCGCAGCTGCAACAGCATGCCCATTAGTACCATTACTTAAAGCAAAGTCAAAACCTTCAAAAAATTTACGGTATTCGGGGTCAACGCTTTCTGGATTTTGAAGAAAATCATGGTAAAGACTCTCTATGTAGGCCGGGTGTGAATGGGTGATGTACGAAAAATCCTTCATGAAAGGAGATTTGATTTTTGGGTACGCAAATATCGCTTAAAAAAAGGTATCTGTTTAAGTTAGTTTAGTACCTGAATCTTATGTACTTAGCTTTGGTAGTCCTATCATGCTTTTCTTGCGTCGCACCCTTGTACAGCGACATCCCTGCTGAGCCTATTTTGGCAAAATTTTTCCTTTTTAATTTTCCGTTTTGCCTCTCTACCCTTACCTTTGCCGTCCAAATTCAGAATAATGGCTAATCATAAGGCAACAAAGAAAGATATGCGTCAATCTGCAAAGCGCCGGGAAAGAAACAGGTATTACGGAAAAACAACCCGTAATGCTATCCGTGATTTAAAGACACTTACAGATAAAACTGCCGCTGGTGAAAAAACGCCTGAAGTTATTGCAATGATTGATAAACTGGCAAAACGTGGTGTCATTCATAAGAATAAAGCCAGCAATCTTAAAAGCAAGTTGAGTAAAAGAGTGAATACATTGGCCTAAAAAGACTTCTCTAAAAATATTATCCTCGTCCCGCCTGCGGGACGTTTTTATTTTATGCAACTCCTAACTTAGCGACATGCGTATAACTTTCCTGCTGCTTTTATGTTTTACTTCTCACATAGCAATTAGTCAAAAAATTCATACCCGCTTTGAACAATCCGGCGGCACTCAAACTCCTACTTATTTTGAGATCATTGATTGGTGGAAAAAACTGGATGTCGCTTCTCCAATTGTGAAAATGATGGAAATGGGGCCAAGTGATGCAGGCCTTCCAGTCCACTTGGTTTTAGTTTCTACCGACAAAGACTTTGATCCGAAATTGATAAGGTCTAAAAAAAAGAATATCATTTTCATCAACAATGGCATTCATCCGGGCGAGCCTGACGGCATTGACGCCAGCATGGTTTTAGTTAGAGATATTGTTGAAAACAGATACAAGTTGCCTTCAAATCTTGTACTGGCTATTATACCCGTTTATAATATCGGCGGTTGCCTGAACAGAAGCGCCAATTTTCGTATTGATCAAAACGGCCCGGTTGAAAAAGGATTCAGAGGGAATTCAGAAAATCTTGACCTCAACCGTGATTTTATTAAATGCGATTCTAAAGAAGCCCTCACCTTCACAAAAATATTTCACTATTTAGACCCTGATGTTTTTGTAGATAATCATGTTAGCAATGGAGCCGATTATCAATACATAATGACCTTACTTACTTCGCAGCATAATAAATTAGGTGGAGCAATGGGTGATTTTCTCAATAAACAATTTGAACCGGCGCTTTACACTTTAATGAAAGGAAAAGGGTATGATCTTGTACCCTATGTAAATCATTTTAGCGAAACGCCTGAAAAAGGATGGTCAGCGTTTTGGGATAATCCCCGGTACAGCAGCGGTTACACCACCTTATGGAATACTTTTAGTTTTACCCCCGAAACACACATGTTAAAGCCTTATAAGCAAAGGGTAGAATCAACCAAAGCATTGATGGAAAGTTTCATTGAGTTTACCTCTCAGCATAACAAAGAAATTATTAAACTAAGAGATCAAACTAAAAAACAGCAAGAAACACAACTTAATTTTCCATTAGGCTGGAAACTCGACAGATCCAAATGGACCCAGATTAATTACAAAGGATATGAAGCAGGTTACAAGCCCAGCGAAGTTTCCGGTTTAACAAGATTATTTTACGATCGGAACAAGCCCTTTGAAACAAAAATTCCTTTTTATAATGAGTATACAGATACGTTATCAGTAAACAAACCCAAAGCTTATATTATTCCCCAGGGATGGTGGAAGGTTATAGAAAGGTTAGAGGCAAACGAGGTACCAATGAACAGACTTGCAAAAGATACAGCCATAGAAGTGCAATGGTATAAGATAGAAAGTTACCAGGCGGGAGCTAGGCCTTATGAAGGGCATCATCTTAACAGCAACGTAAAAATTTCAGCAAATAAAAAGACAATGTCCTTTCGAAAGGGTGATTATTACATTCCTTTGAACGGAGCTGCTAACCGTTTCTTAATAGAAACTTTAGAACCCCAGGGAGAAGACAGTTATTTTGTATGGAACTTTTTTGATCCGATACTTGGACAAAAAGAAGGTTATTCTGACTACCATTTCGAAGATGTGGCTGCAGAGTACCTAAGAAATGATCTGGAAGCAAAAGCAAAACTGGATCAAAAAAGAGCTATTGATACTTCATTCGCAAAAAATGGCGGAGCCCAGTTAAATTTTGTTTTTCAAAATTCACCGTGGTTTGAACCGGCTTATCTGCAGTACCCGGTTTTCAGGGTATTGTAGTTACTCTGCAAGTTTTACTTTCATTGGCTGTGCGGCGTTCTGGTGAAAAGAAACTTCGTCCACCCTTTTGAAAATTTTATGTCCAACCAAAACACAGGTGAGCAGTACACCAACACTTAGATAACCAAGCCAATCGTAATGATATATTTCTCCCTTCGCCCCCTTTACTACAATAAGGCCTGCTATTAAGGAAGCAGCGCTGGTGCCTAATTGTTGAATGCTGCTATTAAAGCTCATAAAGCTTCCCCTTTTTTGCGGCTCAACTACATTACTAACTAACGCCTGGGCTGTAACGCCTCTTCCGGTTGATAAAATAAACCAGAAAGCAAAAAACAACAACACTGCTGGAAAAGCAATGGCTGGAAGGTTGGTAATAATGACTACAAGCGGTAAGGACAGCAGAACACAAACAGTAAACACTTTTAACTTTCCATGCTTATCAGATAGCTTACCCAAAACATTAGCTGCAAAAAAGGAAGCAATTCCACCTACAAGATAGATCATAGGTGTTTGGGATTTTGAATATCCGTTATTGAATTCCATATATGGGTTTACAAACGGAATAATTAAAAAGTGACCCATCATAATCAGCCCTGAAAACAGCAATGCCATTCTTTGCTTCGAATTTTTTAAGACGTCTTTCAGCACATCTAATTTTGTTGTTTGACTACCATTGTTTGAAATATGGGCAGTCTGCACCGGCACGTATTTTATAATCAGGGGTACAAGTAAAAATCCAAGGGCTCCAACTAAAATAAAGGGAGCATGCCAGGAAATTATATTTGCAAGATATAAAGCAAAAGGAACACCAATGGTTGACGCTATTGCAAAAGAAGACATAACCGCACCCATAGCAGCTCCTCTCCTGGTGTAGGGAAAGGCATCGGATATAATAGACAAAACCTGCGCACCAATAAGTCCTCCAAAGGTGCCCGCCACCAAACGGGCAACTAATAAAAGGTGATAAGAAGGTGCGAAACCACAGGCAAGAGTTCCTAACAAAAAACCAAGGTATCCAATTAACAATATTTTCTTTCTATCATGATTATCAGCAAAAAAGGCTGAAATAAAACCTGATGCACCAGCGCTCAAAGTATAAGCAGCCACCAAAAGTGTAAACTGTTGGGGCGAGATTTTAAAATATGGCATAAGGTAATTACCAAGAGGCATCATGATCATGAAATCAAGGATATGCGTGAAGTTGATGGACGCCAGCAAAATGAGCAATATCCTTTCCTTTTTCATAGCTGTCAAAGGTCGCTATTACTTATCAGAGATTATCTTATAAGTTGGCGATCTGCACTACCGGGAAGATGAAATGTTAGTTTCATTGATTGAACGGAATAATGAGTCTTATAAAGAGATGAAATTAAAATGGAAAAGATATTACTGATACCGTTCCGACTGTAGAGTTATTCAGGCGTATATTCCCAAAAATCTTTCTTTTTCTGTGAAAATGTATCCCCGGTACCAAGGCCAACATAACCTTTATTACCAATAGCAAAGCCGCTTCCAAACCACCTTAATCCTCCTCCCACGTCCGTTTTTTTGGTCCACGCATTAGTACCTGGATCATACATCCAGAAATCGTTTTTTGGATCGGCCGGAGTTTTTGCAACAGCCACGGCCACATAACCCTTGTTTCCAATGGCAAATGCAGCAGCACTCATGGCTTTGTCCCCTCCCGGATTTCTTGCTCTTTCAATCCATGTATTTGTACTTATGTCGTATCGCCACAATCTGCCTTCTCCACTAGCAAATGTAGGGGCTTGAGGATATCCTAATCCTGTGTCATAAACATAGGGCTCGTTGCCAATAACCAAACCGGTAATACCTATTGTCCACGGCCCAGGGAAATCAGCAAGTCTTGACCACGTATCGCTTAAAGCATCATATTTCCAGAAATCATGGGCGTGCATGTCAGATGAAAAGGAAATTTGCCCTCCCCCAACATAACCAATGTTATTGACAGAAAAAGCAAAGGGGGCCAATCTTGGCCGAATAGGAAGGTTCCTCTTTTTCGTCCAGCTATTATTAGCAATATCATACTCCCAAAGCTTTACTGAATCCAAGCCTGGATAACCACCATAGCCAATGTAGATTTTATTACTAATAGAAAATGCAAAACTATAAGCTCCCCCATTGTCCGATGGTTTGTCAGCTTTTTTAACCCAGGCATTTTGCAAAGGCTGGTATTCCCATAGTTCACGTTTAAAGAAGAATCCTTTACCGCCTGCAGATATTCCGGTTACTGCCGTAAAATCCCCCCACAAAGCTGGAAAATCAGCTTTTTGAATCCAGGGACTAACCGAAACGATGACCAGGTTATTGGAAGAAATTGCTGACTGTCCTTTCGATACCACAGACACCTTTCCCGTTGTAGTCCCCGGCAATATTTTTATAATCAGTATGCTGTCATTTGCATTGATTACTTCAGCGGAATTACTATTAATAGTAACGAGATTATCTGAAGCTATAGCGCTAAACCCTTTCCCTTTAATAGTTATAGTGTCCCCGATGCGAGCCGAATCGGGGCTAAAAGAAAGGACCATCAACTGCTGCTGAGTAGCAGAACCAATTACAAGATTAGAAGAAGATATAGCTTGCTGACTCTTAGCTGCCACTACAATCTTTCCGGTTGTTGTTGCCGCCATTATTTTGATAACAAGGACGGTATCAGAAGCCTGGACCACCTGCTGCTGAACATTATTGATGCTGACAGCATTTCCATTGGCCAAGGTGTCAAAACCTCGTCCTTTAATTAAAACGAAATCTCCCACCTTAGCGGAATCAGGGCTAAAACCCAATATTTGCAAGCTGTCATTTTGATTATCTAATATTTGCGGAACTTCCCTTTGACATCCGACACAACATAGCAAAGTCAGGTAAGTAAACAATCCAACTACTTTCTTCATAGAGTTTGTAGATAAGTTGAAGAACCTAAAAGTAAGGAAAGCTCTTTAAAAATTAGAAATTTAAAAAGCTACTTTGAACGTTCCATTAGCTCTTGGGAACCACAAAAAGCTACGTCTCAGATTCAAGTAAATGAATTTCAGTATCAATTGTCTTCGCCTGATAAGCACAAATCGCACTCCTGGCAATACCAGTTCGCTAAGCGATTTCTAAATGCACCCTTTAACTACCTTTCTTAAATTTCAAAATATTTAGAACGTTTAGAGCAATTCTTTCACCCTGTTTTTTTCCTTCCACGCAAGATGGAGTATAATGTATACCTGCATATACTCTTGCTCTGCCAATATCAACAGCCATTTCATCAAGCGAATTATAAGAACGAGGCGCCATGCCCAAATTATCGTAAGTATGTAGTGTAAAAGAATAATTCAGCCCATATAAACTTTCAAATACTGTAGCAAACAATCCGGCATTGGTAGAATGGCCTGAAGGATAATCCGGATGTCCCGGGGTATTGAAGAGTGGATTCCATGTAGGATGATTCAACACCTCCCTGATGTACCGGATAGGCCTTTCTACATTATAAGTATACTTGGTAGTCCAACAACCCCTGAACGATTCATAATAACAAACAGAGTATTTGGCTTGTGTTATTGCATAAAAATCAAGCGGCGGATTTTCATCACGCAGTATTTGATGGAACATGTATATATAATGGGTGCCGGAAACAAATCCGGGATTATCACGATAGTATAGAGCTGCGGCTGTTTGTGCTGGCGTAAGATTTTGGGAAAGATCATATACTTCTTTCACCATTGAATAGTAAGCGGAGGTAGGGTTAGTTGAGTATGTAGGTGGTGGCGGTGGCCATGTTCCGTCCAAAGCGCCAACTACCATGGGCCTGTTAAGTCCCCAATATGGTCCATCAGCTTGCGGGAAATTAGGGGGTGTCGGAGCCCAAAGACCGGGACCAACAGGAGGAACATAAGTAGGGTAAACAGTGGCAGAGCCATCTGTTTTTGACCAATCAAAAATGCGTTCTGCAACTGTTCTTCCTAAGGTCACCGAACGGTCAAACTCACCTGCATTAATATCAGGATCCGATTGATATTCCTGGTTCAGTGCCTGTTCCAATGAGTCAATTGCAGCTCTTTGTGATAAAGGAGCACTGGTAAAAAAGCTCCGGGTCAAAAATGCAAGTGCTGCGTTAGCGGAAGCAGGCCAATAATACGATTTGCCTGGTTCTGTGACAGGCATTACGGGCATGTCCTTAAGTTGTCCGGCCAGCGATTGATAGGATGGCATTCCTCCAACTACGGACTCATACAATGCAATTCCACTATAAATAAAATAACGATGCCCGTTCCTGCCATAAATGTTGGGCCCAGCTGGCAAGCGCAGCATTCTTACCTGCAGTTCCAGCCATTTCTGTGCAACTTCGGAAGAAAATGTCTTGGTTTGCTCTAAATGACCTTGCTCCTTGTTGCTGTTTGCTTTTGGAAAGTCTTGATTTTTAAATGTGGGGTTATTCTCTTTTTTACAGGAACTAATAAGTACAACCACTGCAAAAAAGAAGGCAGTGACTAATAAGATTCTCTTTTTCATAAACGAAAATTGAAAGTGATAGATAGCTTAACCAACTAAAAATACCCTGCTATCAAGGTTGAAAATTTTCGTTTCGCTTTATAACAACAGGTGAATGACACACATCAACAGAATTATAAGTTCTGCCGTTTAGCGACGCTAAACGGCATTGGCAGAAAAAAACAATTCACTTGTCTAATAACTGAAAAAAGAACATGATCCGGGAATGAAAAGAACTAAATTGGAATAGGCAAAGAACTGTAAGATGCCTTCAACATTATTTGGGAGTTGAGATAACAACTTTAATCAGGGTTTATGAATTTGTATAACCTTGTTTTTTCCAACCGTCGTGCAGTACGATTCCGCCGGCATCTTCTATTCTGGCTGGCATGGTGCATATACTGGCTCACAACTTACTTGATACCTACCCAATGGGTGCCTGCCTGGAACTTACATGGCCCAATGCCACAAATTGAACAATACGGGTTTGTTATTTCATGTCTTAGGATACTGATGAATACCACCCTGATGACGATGATTTACATAGGGCTTACTTATGGTATTCTTTACTTTATTTTACCCAGGTATCTTTCAAAAAATAAAAACTGGATCACTACTACTGTTTTCCTATTATTATTTATTTCCATTATTGCTTTAATTAATTATTTCTTTTTTGTCATGGTCTTTTCCATTAGCACCCGGTTGGGTTATTTTTCAAAAATGCCGGATATGAATTTTATCATTCCCGTTTGGGGCCGGCAGGTATTATTTAATTATCCCACAGTAGTAGGTTTTGCACTGGCAATTAAACTTCTGAAAAACTGGTTTCTCAAACAAAAAGAAGCGGCGCAAGTGGCTACCGAGAAAATAAACGCCGAATTGCAATTATTAAAATCCCAGGTGCACCCGCATTTTTTATTCAATACGCTCAACAATATTTACTCTTTCATTATAAACGATTCCTCAGCAGCACCCGAAGTGCTAAAAAAACTTTCCACCTTGTTGCGTTATATTATATATGAATGCAATCGTCCGCTGGTGAAACTGGAAAAAGAACTAAAAATGATAAGGGATTATATAGACCTGGAAAAGATCCGCTATGGAGAAAATTTTAATATGAGTTTACAAATACAAGGAAGCGCTGTCGATAAAATGATTTGTCCTCTATTATTAATACCATTTCTCGAAAATAGTTTTAAACATGGCGCCAGTCAAATGCTTACACATCCATGGATCAACCTTGACATTATAATTGATGAAGAGCACCTACATTTCAATCTTTCCAATAGTAAGCCGGCATTACTCAATGAAAAAACAATTACAAAGGGTCTCGGATTAAGAAATGTAAAAAAACGGTTAGCCATTCTTTACCCCGGAACACATTCGCTGATGATAGCTGATGATGTGATGAGTTTTTCTATTTCATTGAAAATTCCACTTTTTAAACCCGATGAAAACCTGCAACAATTCATAACAGAAAAACAGGTATATGAACTGGCATAGCTTTTCGTTTTCTGAAAAAAAATTGCACCGGTTGCGACGCCACCTGGTCTTCTGGTTTTTATGGTGGCTGTACTTTAGTGCAAGCTACTATCATTACCAACAAACCGGATTACAAAAAATAGAATTTGAACCCTGGAATTTTCCTTTTTTTATACGGTCGGTATTGTTACTCTCTGTTCATATAACCGCCTGTTATTACTTTATAGGTTACCTGATGCCACAATACCTGTTCAAAGCAAGATACTTTGCCTTGGTAATTCAAGCCCTTGTTTTATGTTTTCTCATCCTGTTCTCAAGTTATTTCATCCATGCGACAGTGATACCGTTTGTAAACAGCACATTTAATTATAAACCGGTAATAGCCAGTCAAAACATCTGGTGGACCAGTATAACTTCAGGTTTATTAAGTGCACCTAAAATAATATCTGCTGCTGCCGCTGCCAAGCTGTTGAAGAGATGGTGGCTGAAACAAAAAGAAAAAGAACGATTGGAAAAAGAAAAACTGGTTACCGATCTGCAGTTGCTAAAAGCTCAAATGCACCCTGATTTTTTATTTTCTTCATTAAACAACATTAGCCTGCTAACACAAAAAAAGAATATAGAAAAGGCTTCGCAATTACTGTTGAAATTAGCTGACATACTGAGTTACAGGCTATACGAAAGTGATAATACATTAGTTCCGTTGGAAAAAGAAATTAAGGCCATCAAAGATTACCTGGTATTGGAAAAAACAAAAATGGGCAACCGGTTAGAAATAGATATAGCTGTAAAAGGAGTAGTCAGTTCAAAAATGATTGTGCCGTTAATACTATTTCCATTTATAGAAAATAGCTTTTCATATTTTGGAAATAAGAAATTGGAGAGAGCATGGATTAACCTGGAATTTCAGGTTGAAAACAGTGAGCTTACTATGAAACTTATTCATGGAAAAACAATTGATCCGATAACAACTTCTACAAATGGAAGTACTTTAGACAAGTCTACAAAACGGCTGGAATTCTTTTATCCGGGAAACTATGAACTAAAAACAACTGTTGAACCGGAGATGATGATGACGTCTCTTACAATTCTACTCGAAGAGACAGCGAATGAACAGGTAAATGGCATGTACATTTCTGAACAAATGGCTTATGCTACCATATAAAAAAATAAATTGCCTGGTTATTGATGATGAACCGCCTGCACGGGATATCCTTAAAAAATATATAGCAGGCGTTGAGTTATTGCATTTGTCCGGCGAATGTTCCAATGCGGTGGAGACTTTATCATTTCTCCAGAATAATGCGGTTGATCTTTTATTCCTCGATATTAAAATGCCGTACATTCTTGGCACCAGTTTTTTAAGAACTTTGAAAAACCCACCGAAAGTAATTTTTACTACAGCATTCCGGAAATATGCCGTAGAAGGTTTCGATTTGAATGCAGTGGACTTTTTGCTTAAGCCAATTAGCTTTGAACGTTTTTTGCAAGCTGTAAATAAGGTGATGCAAATGAATATCCCTGTTACAGCCAATACAAATTCCTTGAATGAATCATTACCTGAACAATCTCATCCTTTTTTATATTTCCGGGCTGATCGCAAAATGGTTAAAGTTTTTTTGGAAGACATTTTATTTATTGAAAGCCTGAAGGATTATATAAAAGTAGTAACAACAAATAAAACTATTATCTCCAAGCAATCTATTTCTTCTCTTGAAGAAATGTTACCCAAGGATTCATTCGTCCGTGTTCATCGTTCTTATATAATTGCAGTTAATAAAATTGATTCTTACAATACCGATACCATTGAGATTGCGAAAAAGGAAATACCTATCGGTCGCTTGTTCAGGCATGAAGCAAGCAGAGTGTTAAATCTGCCTCCTCTGAAAATAAGTGACGACACCCAATTTAAATGAAAACCTGGTGTAGATAATAAAGAAGGTAAAGAGAGACTTTAATATCTACAATGTCAGGATGACTTACTGATTATGTGGTTTCGTGGATCCGCATTACACTTCTATTGTATAGCTTTTAATTAAGCAATAAAAAAATTTAATCATGAAAAAAATTATTTTGATTTTGCTGAACCTAATGCTCGCTGTTTATTCCTGGACACAAGGGTGTGTCGCCGTCCGGAATGTGGCCGGCATTAACCCGCGTTTTTCATTCAAAGAAATTCAAACAAATAACAAATGGTTTTTAGATATAACCAACCGTTATTTTGAAGCTCCGCGAACTTACAGAGGAGATGAATTTATAACAGATACCCTGGTTCGCAACAAGCTGTATACACTGGATATTTCTGTAACAAGAATATTGAACAATGGTTGGTCCGTGGCTTTAAGTGTACCAGTTTCTGCAAACTCGCGCAGAAATTTTGCTGATCATGGCGGTCCCCAAATGCCAAAACACACTACCAGGTCTTTTGGGTTAGGCGATATAAGGTTTACAGCATATAAGTGGCTACTTGACCCGATGGAAAATAAAAAATGGAATATCCAGGCGGGCCTTGGAATAAAATTTCCAACAGGTGATTATAAGTATCAGGATTATTTTTTTAGGAATGATTCTACAAAAGTATTGGCGCCGGTTGACCAAGCTATCGAATTAGGTGATGGCGGAACAGGAATGACAGCAGAACTCGGGGCCTTCTATTCCTTGAATACATTAATAAGCATATTTATCAATGGTTTTTACCTTATCAATCCAAGAGATCAAAATGGAGTTTCCAATCTCAAAGGAAGAAATGCCAGTCCGCAAGAAATTAGCAACAACACTACCGTTATGAGTGTTCCTGATCAATTTAATATTCGGGGTGGTGCCAATCTACAATTTCAAAAAATTGTTTTGAACCTCGGGCTTCGTTATGAAAAAGTGCCCGTCAACGATCTGTTTGGCGGAAATGCAGGGTTTCGGAGAGCTGCATCTATTACCTCGGTTGAACCTGGAATAACCTACAAGATGAAAACAAGCTTAGCTTTTCTTTATTTGGGACTGCCGTTTAAACGAAACATCGTACAAAATCATCAGAATAATATGACGCCCGCAGGCTTCGCTGAATATTTGTTTACGTTTGGAGTTCAATTAAACTTATGAGGCTATAAAAACATTTTGTTGTAATAACATCATTCTTTGATGTAACTCCATCCTTCTGCTTGTTTTAGAGAAAGTTCAAGTGTAGCGGCGGGTACTATTATAACCTGTGGCAATAACTGGCCTTTATCAATTCCCCTTCTTTTCATGGTAACTTCACAGGCTGCAACAACAACATTGTATTTGGCACTTAACTCGTCTATTTCTTTTTGCACGGATGTTTTATCTCTTACAAGCAAATCCAGACCGGGACCGTGACAGACGATCTCCAGTTTCGAATTTCCAGTCATAACCATAATATTTTTAGCGTGCCTCACCACTGTGGCAAAGCTTGCAGTATCTCCTTTGGTGAAATCAAAAACAATTTTCAGCTGTTTTTCTTGTGCAAAAAGTATGCTGATGGAAATAGAGAATATAAAAAGAAAGAAACCCTTTTTCATAATTCTAATTTTCCTGAAGATATGAAACTGTCTGGCGGTATCTACAGCATTTTGATGAACGAGTTATGCAAGAAATTAGTTGTAAAGTAAGTCTCGGCTTATTTGCAGATTTATTTATTATGATGAAGATAAGAAACGGGTACACGACGTCGTGTAAAAGTCAAACACGAGTAATGTAAACAAAAAAGCCTCTCAGTTTCCTGAAAGGCTTTTTCAATAAATATGGCAGCTACCTACTCTCCCGCATTTTGGTGCAGTACCATTGGCCATGAGGGGCTTAACTTCTCTGTTCGGTATGGGAAGAGGTGAACACCCTCGGCAAAACCACCATAATAAAATTGTAGTGATTACCTACTTAATAAGATCAACATATTGGAACAAATAGAAGTTAGAAGAGAGTCTATTGAATCATGCTGGAAAGCATGATTGTAAAAAAAATTAAAGCGTACGAGCAATTAGTACTACTCGGCTTTGCTGTTACCAGCTTTACACCTGTAGCCTATCAACGTAGTCGTCTACTACGGCTCTTAAAAGTAAACTCATCTTGAGGAAGGTTTCACGCTTAGATGCTTTCAGCGTTT
>DAIQPL010000079.1:0-8610 GCA_036787395.1 Flavisolibacter sp.
CTTTAGATAGGTTAGATTCTCTGAACAGGAAAGATTCTACTAAAAAATAAATTTAACCCATAACACTATGAAAAAAGCTTTGGCTTTACTCCTAATTATCGGGTTTTTAACAGCGTGTAATAACGAAGCAGGAAACGCCGGGGACACAGTTGATTCACTGGAACAACGAAAAGATACTTTATTGGACAGAGTTGACTCAACCAAAGAAGCTAAGATCGATTCAATTGAAAACAAGACAGAACAGTTGAAAGATAAGTTTGACTCTACAATTGAAGCAAAAAAAGATTCAGTAAAAGGCAAGAAGTAATTTTTTAACCAACATAAAGTTTAATAACATGAAAAAGATCCTCGGAATTTTGGTAATAGCAGGTTCACTGGTAGCTTGTAACAGCGGTAGCGATACCAGCACTACAACAGATACAACTACAACAACAACTACAACTGTAGATGCATCAGGCACTGGTACTTCAGTAGATACTGTAGGCACAACTGGTACTGGCGTAGATACAACAACACGTACTGGCGTAGATACTACAAGACGTTAATTGACCAGTTGAGCTTGTAACTAAGTCAAAGTTTTTATTAATATGGCAAGCAATCGTTAGAAGCCATCCCGCTCCCGGGATGGCTTGTTTTTTGATGCGGTATAAGAAGCAACATCTGAAACATCGAAGGTATAAGAACCGACAGCGAAAGCTCGTTATTAACGCTTTATAACATATTAACGTCAAAATCGCATGAAAAAAACTGTTCGAATTTTAATTATTGCAGCTGTATTGGCCGCTTGTAACAGTAACTCTGTTAATAACAGTGCAAGCGATTCTACCGATGCGAAAACGAATGTTTCAAATGAGACGGGAGACTCTACAGATATGAGGAACACTTGATCTTAACAGGGATGATACCTCTACGAATATTTCAGGACGTGACACAACCAAAAGATAAGTAGCAGGTGCCATTTTTATCTTTTATAAACAGATTAGTAACATCCACACCGGTGTGTTGCGCTAATTATATGAAAAATACTAAAATGCTTTCCCCATCTGATTTACCTTTGCACAAATTTCTATATGGCATCGTTTGAAGAGTTAGGCTTACAGGAAAAATTATTGAAAGCGATAGGTGAATTAGGCTATACCCAACCTACACCAATACAGGAGAAAGCCATACCTGTTCTTTTATCCGGAACCAAAGACCTCATTGGGTTGGCCCAAACCGGTACCGGTAAAACAGCAGCTTTTGGGCTGCCCCTATTACAATTAATTGATACGGCCCAAAAATTTCCACAGGCTTTGATCATCTGTCCCACACGGGAGCTATGCTTGCAAATTGAAAAGGAAGTAGAAGTATTTAAAAAATATCTGCACGGTGTTCATGTCGTTGCAGTATATGGTGGTGCATCCATATCAATGCAAATTCGTGATATCCGCCGGGGTGTTCAAATTATTGTAGCCACTCCCGGAAGGCTTATCGATCTGATTGAACGTAAGGCTATCAACCTGGAACAAATAAAATACGTGGTTTTGGATGAAGCCGACGAAATGTTGAACATGGGCTTTCAGGATGATATTGAATTTATTTTGAAAAACACGCCGCAACGCGATAGTACATGGCTATTCAGTGCCACAATGCCTGCAGAAATAAGAAAAGTAAGTAAGAAATACATGCAGTCACCAGCCGAAATAACCGTGGGTAAAATGAATACGGCCAACAAAGATGTTGACCACCAGTATTATGTTGCTTCAGCCCAACATCGTTACGAAGCTTTAAAAAGGTTAATTGATTTCAATCCAGGCATGTATGGGCTCATATTTACCCGCACAAAAGCCGATGCCCAGGACATTGCAGAAAAACTGACAAGAGAGGGATATGATATTGATGCATTACACGGAGACCTGACACAACAGCAACGTAATAAAGTAATGGATGAATTCCGTGAGAAAACGTTGCAGCTGTTGATTGCTACAGATGTTGCCGCAAGAGGAATTGATGTTCAAGGTATCACACACGTCATCAATTACGAGTTGCCTGATGATGTAGAAGTGTACACCCATAGAAGTGGCAGAACAGGACGAGCCGGCAAAACCGGTGTTTGTATGTCCATCGTCCATTCACGGGAAACCGGGAGAATCAGGCAAATTGAAAGGATGGTTCAAGTGCCTTTTCATAAACTGGAAATACCGTCCGGTAAAGACGTTTGCCGCAAGCAATTCTTTTACTTCATGGATAAATTACTGGAAGCGGATATCAGCCACGGCGACTATGAAACTTATTTGCCTATGCTCCAGGAAAAGTTTGCCGATGTAAGCAAAGATGAAGTATTAAAAAGGGTAGCAGCGCTTGAATTTGATAGATTCCTCCGGTATTATGAAAATGCAGAAGACCTGAATGCAAGAGAACGCCGGGAGGATAGAGGACGACAAACATCTGATGTCAGGGGAGATCGTTATGGCGACAAAAGACGCGACACCAGGGGAAGGGAGTTTGCTGGTAATGGACAGTCAACAAGACTGTTTGTAAACCTTGGTACGAAGGATGGCTTTTATAAAGCAAGCTTTCTGCAGTTCATTTTAGATATGAGTGATCTGAATAAAGACGTGTTGGGGCGGATTGATATGAAAGAAATGAATAGTTGGATTGAGGTTGACAAAAATGCCGCTAATAAAATGATCCAATCCATCGATGGCAAAAAGTACAAGGGAAGAAGAATACGAATGAATGAAGCAGATTCTGTAAGAAGATAAATAATACATAATAGGTGATGCGAATAGAGTGTATATCGATCACCAGCTGAGAAAATAATTTTTTTCTTTTAAATTCATGTATATATTTGTTTCATAATGACAATTACAAAAGCATACGGTTGCTATTTTACTTACTTCTATTTTAGTAGGAGCCGGGAGTGCTTTTGTTGAAGATTAGTAAACCAATTCAGCATAAAGAATCCCGGCCAAATGGTCGGGATTTTTGATTTTAATATGAATTTAAAAGTTTCGATACAAGGTTTTGAAGGCAGCTTTCACCAAATAGCGGCCCAACAATTTTTTGGTAAAAGCATCACGGTTGCTCCTTGCGCTACCTTTCGCGAAGTGATAGAATTGACAAAAGGTGGCCAGACTAATGCCAGCGTCATGGCTATCGAAAACTCGATTGCAGGAAGTATTCTTCCGAATTACAATCTTTTACAGAAATCGAATCTAAAAATAATTGGCGAAGTCTATTTACCTATCAAACAGCATTTATTAGTGAACCCCGGCGTTAGCTTGACCGATATTCATGAAGTCCACTCTCACCCCATGGCTATTCAGCAATGCCTTGACTTTCTGGTAAAGCACAATTGGAAATTAGTAGAAACAGAAGACACAGCTTTAAGTGCAAAACGCATCCATCAGCATAAAAATAAACACACCGCAGCCATAGCAGGCAAGCTAGCGGCTGAATTATTTAACCTTACTATCCTTGCTGAAAATATTCATACTGAAAAACACAATTATACCAGGTTCCTGGTGCTGCAACATGATGCTGTAAGTTTGAATGATCCCGATAAAGCGTCGATCAGTTTTTGCACAGACCACTCAAAGGGAAGCCTGGCAAAAGTTTTAACAAGGATAGCGGAAGGTGGTATTAATTTAAGCAAGTTGCAAAGCTTTCCTATTCCGGGCAGTAATTGGAAATATAACTTTCATGCAGACCTGGAGTTTGAGACAAAAGATCAATTTAGTTCAGTAATAAAAAGCATGGAGAAGCTAACAGAAGCCATCCAAATTTATGGTGTTTATAAAAATGGTAATTCAAAGTAATTGATATGAAACCAGAAGTTGCCGGCAGGCTAAATGGTATTGTCGAATATTATTTTTCCCAAAAGCTGAGAGAGATAGAGGAATTAAATAAAAACGGGGAGCCGATTATTAACCTTGGCATCGGAAGCCCTGATATGCCGCCACCTCCTGAAGTAATAAAAGTACTACAGGACGAAAGTGCTAAATCAAACGTTCATGCTTATCAAAGCTATAAAGGTGTGCCTGCTTTGCGTAAAGCCATTGCCGGGTGGTACCAGAAATGGTACGGTGTTGAGGTCAATGCAGACACCGAGGTTTTACCTCTTATTGGCTCAAAAGAGGGCATCATGCATATCAGCATGTCTTATTTGAATGAAGGTGATGAAGTGTTAGTACCCAACCCTGGTTACCCAACCTATAGAAGCGCCACACTTTTAGCTGGTGGGAAATGTATAGACTATGAATTAAAAGAAGATAATGGATGGGAACCTCATTTTGAAGCGTTGGAACGACAAGATTTAAGCAAAGTGAAATTGATGTGGGCAAATTATCCTCATATGCCGACTGGACAGGCACCAAGCCGGGAAATTTTTGAAAAGCTGGTGGCCTTTGGAAGGAAGCATAATATTCTTATATGTCATGATAATCCATACAGCTTTATTTTGAATGAGAAGCCAATGAGCTTATTAAGTGTAGAAGGGGCAAAAGATGTTGCGTTGGAGCTGAATTCGTTAAGCAAGTCACACAACATGGCAGGATGGAGAATAGGAATGTTGTGTGGAAACAAGCAAAGAATTGAAGATGTGTTGCGTTTTAAAAGCAATATGGATAGCGGCATGTTTCTTCCTCTTCAATTGGCTGCTACAAAAGCATTAACACTAGATAAAAAATGGCACGATGAATTAAACACAATCTATAAAAAGAGAAGAGAAAAAGTTTTCGAACTTCTTGATAACCTGGATTGCATTTACAATAGAGAACAGGTCGGTTTGTTTGTATGGGCAAAGATACCGGACACGTATTTAGATGGATATGCATTAAGCGATGATGTATTAAAGAATGCAAGAGTTTTTATTACTCCGGGTGGCATCTTTGGTTCTGCAGGAGATAAATATGTGAGAGTAAGCTTATGTAGTACAGAAGAAAAATTCAAAGAAGCTTTGGATAGAATTGCAAAAATCTCAGTTCAAAAAGCATGACGGTTACAGTAATTGGTATAGGTTTAATTGGCGGTTCCATAGCTATAGCTTTAAAAGAAAAGGGCCTGACTCAAAAAATAATTGGTGTTGAAACCAATAAAGAGCATGTGCGGCAAGCCACCGAATTAGGATTAGTAGATGAAATAACTGATTTAGATGACGCCATCCAGCAATCGCAGTTAATTATTTTAGCTATACCTGTAAATGCAGTAGAGCAATTGCTGCCGCGGGTCTTAGATAAAATAGACAAGCAGGTAGTAATGGATGTGGGATCTATAAAAGAAGGGATACTTCTTGCTATTGAAGGGCATTTTAAACGCAGCCGCTTTGTAGCTACGCACCCTATGTGGGGCACAGAGTATAGTGGCCCACAAGCTGCTGTAAAAGGAGCTTTTACCGGCAAAGCCACTATTATTTGCGATAAGCATACATCTGATAACGACGCTTTGGAACTGGTTGAAAATTTATACAAAGAATTAGGGATGCATTTGGTGTATATGAATGCTGCTGAACATGATTTGCATGTGGCTTACATCAGTCATATTTCACACATTACTTCTTTTGCATTGGCCAATACCGTATTAGAAAAAGAAAGAGAGGAAGATGCCATCTTTGAATTAGCCAGTGCGGGTTTTGAAAGCACAGTGCGTCTGGCAAAGAGTAATGCGGCTATGTGGGTGCCTGTACTCATGCAAAACCGGGAAAACGTTTTGGATGTATTGAATGAGCACTTAAGCCAGTTACGAAAGTTCAAAGCGTGCCTTGAGAAAGAAAATTATGATTACCTGCAGGAGCTAATTGAAAACGCGAACAAGATCACAAAGATTATAAAATAGCTGAATAATTTGATGTTGCACAAGAGTGCGACGCAACAAAAGTTAAATAGAATTTCAAACGCCGATAACATAAAAATTATGCAAACAAGTGAAATCGCAAACACAGAAATGGTGATGCAAAAATGGAATAAACGTCCATTGATCATTTCGGGGCCTTGTAGTGCAGAAACCGAACAACAAGTTTTGGAAACTGCAACCCGGCTGGCAAAAACCGGTAAAGTAGATATGCTGCGTGCAGGCATTTGGAAACCCCGCACAAGGCCTGGAAGTTTTGAAGGTATAGGAACAAAGGCATTACCCTGGCTGCAACAGGCAAAAAAACTGACGGGGCTTCCAGTAACAGTGGAAGTAGCAACAGGCAAACAGGTGGAAGATGCGCTTCACTTTGACATAGATGTATTATGGATCGGCGCCCGGACAACAGTAAATCCTTTTAGTGTACAGGAAGTAGCAGATGCGTTGCGTGGTGTAAATGTTCCGGTACTGATTAAAAACCCGATCAATCCCGACCTGGAGCTGTGGATTGGCGCTGTAGAAAGAGTGGCCAAAGCAGGCATAAAAAATATCGGTTTAATTCATCGGGGATTTTCATCTTATGGCGTTACTGAATACCGTAACGCACCAATGTGGCACCTGGCAATTGAAATGAAGCGGCGTAATCCTGAATTGCCCATCATTAACGACCCTTCGCATATTTGTGGCCGGAGAGATATATTGCTGGATGTTGCACAAAAAGCAATTGACCTTGATTATGATGGATTAATGATTGAAACTCATATTGACCCGGACAATGCATGGAGCGATGCTAAACAACAAATTACGCCCGAGCGTTTGGGTGATATGCTGACCGAAATTATCTGGAGAAAAGAAGATGTGGCATCAGAAGAGTATCATGCTGCTTTGGAGAAACTACGCCAGCAAATCAATCACCTGGACGATGAACTTATGTTTATTCTGAGCCAGCGTATGAAGATTGCGGAGAAAATAGCTACCTATAAAAAAGAGAACAACATTACCATTTTACAAACCAAGCGTTGGAATGAAATATTAGAAAGAGCCTGCACTAAAGGAGAGAAATTAGGCTTAAGTAAGGAGTTTATTACCAAGTACCTGGATGCGGTGCATTTGGAAAGTATCACACATCAAACTAAAATTTTTAACGACTGATGCACAGAAGAAGTTTTCGTTTTGGCAGTGCTTCAGTGGATTACTATTTTGCCGGTGGGTTTTCGCAGCTTAAGGAGCTGGTAGATATAAAGCATGCTATTCTTATCACTGACGAAAATGTTTTTTCTGCTCATTCCAAACGTTTTAAGAATTGGAATACAATTGTTCTCAAGCCCGGTGAAGAATATAAAGTGCAGGCAACCGTTGATTCTATTGTAGAACAACTGATAGAAATGGAAGCTGATCGTAGTACAACGCTGGTTGGCGTTGGCGGAGGTGTGATAACAGACCTGACAGGTTATGTTGCCTCTGTTTACATGAGGGGAATTCGCTTTGGATTTATCCCTACAACTTTATTATCGTTGGTGGATGCCTCTATTGGTGGAAAGAACGGAATTGATGTAAATATTTACAAGAATATGGTCGGTGTCATTCGACAGCCGTCTTTTATTCTGCACGATCTTATTTTTCTGAATAGTCTTCCTGAAAACGAATGGAAAAATGGATTTGCCGAGATTATTAAGCATTCCTGTATTAAAGATGTTGGGATGTTCAGGGAATTAGAACAAAATAACCTGGCATTTTATCGGAGAAAAAAGAACCAGGCCTGTGCCCTTATTCAGCGTAACGCTTTATTAAAAACCAAAGTGGTGCAACAGGATGAATTTGAAGCAGGAGACAGAAAGCTCCTGAATTTCGGACATACATTGGGACATGCACTGGAAAACCAATACGACCTTTCACATGGGGAGGCTATTTCAATAGGCATGACCTATGCTTCAAGGCTATCGCAAAAGATAAGTGGATTTAAACAACCCGATCGTGTAGTACATGTTTTAGAGAATTATGGTTTGCCAACTTTTACGCAATTTGACAAGGACAAAGTGATCAACGTTCTGAAGATGGATAAAAAGAAAACAAAAGATAGCATCAATTTTATTTTGCTGGAAAAAATTGGCAAGGCAGTTATCGAAAAAATTTCAATTGATCAACTTTACGAAAGTTTATAATGCAGGTTACCATAAAGCCATCGGACATAAGAGGCAAGATCATAGCGCCAACTTCTAAAAGCGCTATGCAAAGAGCCTGTGCAGCTGCCCTGGTAAAAAGAGGAAGAACTATTTTACATAATCCGGGCAGTTCAGCTGATGATAAAGCTGCATTAAATATCATACAGCAATTAGGCGCCACTATTGAATACACTAATGATACAATTGTTATAGAAAGTAACGGAGTTAACCCAATTTCTGATACCATCAATTGCGGTGAAAGTGGTTTGTCTGTACGTATGTTCACGTCTATTGCTGCACTTAGTGATAGACCAATAACAGTAACGGGAACTGGTAGCCTGGTCAAACGTCCTTTATCTTTTTTTAACGAGGTATTACCACAATTAGAAGTGCAGACTTTTAGTAATAAAGGATTATTGCCATTACAAATCAAGGGCCCGCTAAAACCCAAAGCCATAACTGTAGATGGCTCTTTATCTTCACAATTTTTGACTGGCCTTTTGTTAGCGTACTCCGGCGCCAATGCCAGCGACGTAACAATTAAAGTTAACAACCTTAATAGCAAGCCTTACATTGATTTGACGATACAGGTCATGACTGATTTTGGTTTGAAAACTCC
>DAIQPL010000079.1:8710-12663 GCA_036787395.1 Flavisolibacter sp.
TGTTATTGAAGGAGTACATCGTTTAACGCATAAAGAAAGCAACCGTGCTTTGACCCTCCAGCAGGAATTTGAAAAGATGGGAATTGAGATAAGGGTAGAGCAGGACAAAATGTTGGTTAAGGGAAGTAGTGCGGTGAAAGGTGCCAAAGTCCATTCGCACCACGATCACCGTATAGCAATGGCTTGTGCAGTAGCTGCTTTGAAAGCAGAAGGAGACATGGTGATTGACGATGCGGAAGCAGTAAACAAATCCTATCCGCATTTTTGGAAAGACTTAGCTAATTTGGGGGTGAGTTTATATAAACAAGACTAATAGAAGAAATAAATGAATTCATTTGGAAGAGCATTCAGGGTTTCTATTTTTGGCGAATCACACGGACCTTCGGTTGGAATAACAATAGATGGTTGTCCGGCCGGCTTGCCATTAAGTGAAGACGATTTTTCTATTGATCTTGAAAGAAGAAAGGGTGGCATTCAAAAAGGAACGACTCCACGTAAAGAAGATGACAAACCGATTTTTATAACCGGTGTTTTCAATAATAAAACGACAGGTGCGCCGCTTACCATTCTTTTTGAAAACAAGAACACCCGTTCTACAGACTACGATAAACAAAGAGCGGTGCCACGTCCTGGTCATGCTGACTTTGTAGCCAACAAAAAATTCGGAGGACAAGAAGATTATAGAGGCGGCGGACATTTTAGTGGCAGATTAACCGTTTGCCTGGTAGCTGCAGGAGTTATTGCCAAAAAAATATTGCAAAACATTTCTATTGAGGCAGCTATTACAGAAGTAGGCGGAGAAAAGGACATTGAAAAAGGCTTACAAAAAGCAATCGACACAAAAGATTCAGTGGGTGGCATAGTGGAATGTAAAGTGACTGGACTACCAGCAGGTTTGGGAGAGCCTTTTTTTGATTCTGTAGAATCGGTTATTGGTCATGCTGCTTTTTCTATCCCGGCTATCAAAGGAATTGAGTTCGGCGCTGGATTTAGTGCCTCAAAAATGCTGGGTAGCCAACATAATGATGCCATCGAAAATGCCTCCGGTCATACAAAAACAAACAATGCCGGCGGTGTTGTCGGGGGCATTACCAATGGAAATGATCTCGTTTTTCGGGTAGTTGTTAAACCAACGTCTTCAACACCAAAAGAACAGGAATCATGGAACTGGGAAACTGCGCAAGTTGAAAAATTTTCTATAAAAGGACGCCATGACCTTTGTATTGCATTGCGGGTTCCTCCGGTATTAGAAGCCGTTACAGCTATTGTTTTAGCCGACTTAATGTTGCTGGAACATGAGATAAAGCGGGTAATGTAATGCCGAAAAGTTGTTCTTCCTGGCCGCTTCGTAGCTATTGTATTGATTCCTGCCGCTAATTACCTATTCTCCTATTGCACATATTGTTAAATAGTTTTATTTTACCCGATCTATTTATAACGTGTGGATAAAAAACCATTGAACGTGTCTGCCTAAAACACAAAATTTTTATCTTGTATGGAAATCCTTTATGTATAACACCTATGATTAAACCGGATCACAAGTCATCTTCGTTTTATACAACAGTCTTTTTATTCTTCTTGTTGTTTCTCTTTGGTGCCTGCAATAGCGAACATGCCCATATAGGTGAAAAAGAAATCGTTGAAAAGCCTGAAGATATCAACCTCAAGGCAGAAGAAGTTATCCAGGGAACTTTGAAAGATATTTTTAAAAGAAATAAAGATGTCAGCGATTCCTTTAAGCTTAAAAATGCCGCTATTGTTCAACAGCTCTATGACGAGCATTCTTTTCAGCCTTTATGGTCTGCAGATGGAAATTTTGCACGGTGGAGTGATTCGTTGCTTTCGCTTATTGACAGTGTGCAGAATTATGGCTTGTTTGCACAGGATTATTACCATTCCAAAATTGCTGAACTTAGAAGTGAACTCACGCTCGATACTGCTAAAGAAGTTAAACTGGATGCTGCCAAGTGGGCCTACAGTGATTTGCTTTTGACTTCTGCTTTTGTGCAGTTAGTAAAAGATCTTTCAAAGGGTCGTCTTCTTCCTGATAGTATCCTGGCAAAAGATTCAACACTAACACCACATTTTTTTTCCCAGCAGTTTGTTCAATTCAAACAATCCCGTGTAGATACATTTGCCTCCAGATTAGAACCACAGGTTGCGGATTACAGAAATCTTAAACTGGGACTTCATCATTTCCTTGAAAAGGCAAAATTTAAAGACCATACATTTATAGAAACAGACGATAGCCTGGCTATTCCCCGACTTATTTATCAAAGGCTGCTGGAAGAACAAGATTCACTTGGTGCGTTTAAAATAAAATCTCCGGACTCTATCACGGTTGCAGCAGCCATTAAAAAATATCAAAAAAGAAAAGGAGTAAAAGTCGATGGAAAGATTTCATCATCCCTTATTTATAAATTAAACGATACAGACAAGGAAAGGTTTATTCGTATTGCGATAACGCTTGATAAATTTAAAATGCTTCCTCCTCCGCCAGTGCAATATATCTGGGTTAACATTCCCAGCTATTATTTACAGGTTAAGGACAGTGATACTGTAGTTCTGACGTCAAGAATAGTTGTAGGAAAACCCGAAACGAAGACGCCGATCATCACCAGTGCTATTACTGATATGATAACCTATCCCAAATGGCATATACCGGAAAGCATTATTAAGAAAGATATTTTGCCAGGCCTAAAACGCGATCCCGGCTATACATTAAGCAGGGGATATAGCCTGATAGACAAAGATGGAAATGAAGTAGATCCGTATACCGTAAACTGGTCAAAATTTAAAGAGGGTATTCCGTATGATGTTGTGCAGGGGAGTGGTGACGAGAACGCGTTGGGTGTAATGAAATTTAATTTTCCCAACAAACACGCAGTGTATTTACACGACACAAATCAAAGATATTTATTTAGTAAAACCAGCCGGGCATTGAGTCATGGGTGTGTGCGGGTGCAGGCCTGGCAAGAGCTAACCAATTTTATTTTACGTAATGACAGTGTTTACAGCGAAAGGGCAATTCCTGTTGATACTGTAAATAACTGGTTGGCATTGAAAGAAAAGCACGTGATACCTGTTCGTAAAAAGGTACCACTGTTTATTCGCTATCTTACCTGCGAAGGAAAGGATGACAAAGTTGTCTTTTATGAAGACGTTTATGGTGAAGATCGCAGGATAAGGGTGAATGCTTTTTCAGACAAATAATACCTATGCGATACCTGTTTTTACTTTATTGGGCAACACCCTTTTCCTTTGCTGTTAATGCAGAGCTAAAGGCAGACCACCATAAAAGCCCAATTTTGAGAACTGATCCAAAGCCGAAACCAAAAGTGTATTATGGCATTGCCAGTTACTATGCCGATAAATTTAATGGCAGGCCGACGGCTAACGGTGAAATTTACACCCATAAAAAATTGACTGCCGCCTGTAACGTACTCCCTTTAGGTACATGGATACGGGTAACTAATTTAAAGAACAATAAGTCAGTTATTGTCAAAACGAATGACAGGCTCCACCCAAGGATGAAACGAATAGTTGATTTAAGTCGTTCTGCAGCTGAAAAGTTGGCTTATACGGCCAGAGGCTTAACTCAGGTAAAGGTAGAGATCATTGAGAAAGATTAGCTTTAATTTGAATTTTCTGTAGGGATAAATAATTTCAGTTTTTTAACCTCTACCCTTTACTTTTGTTTCGCTTAAACCAAACTAATTTATGAAGAAAATTTTCGCGTTCCTTGTTTGTATTGCATTTCTGAGTCACAACACATGGTCACAAGACAATTCTATTCGCCCCCCGGCAATAGGCATTAGTTTCTTTTTTGTTGATTTTCTAACCCCGGAAAGAATCCGTTCTGGTTCATTGTCTCAAGTGTTCCGGGAAAAGCAATGGGCAAAGTTTCGTGAAATGTCTCCCGGAGTTTCAGTAACTTATTTCCAGGGCTTGCA
>DAIQPL010000079.1:12673-14865 GCA_036787395.1 Flavisolibacter sp.
CAAGTATGCCTCTCCCTAACAAACCTAATTCTTCCAGCGATGCTATGCTTTTAGAAGTGGACGCCTCTTTCAATTTCAAGATGCTGCCGGAAAACTACTGGGTAACGCCTTATTTAATTGCAGGTATTGGCGGTAGTAAATACCAAAGCAGTTACGGCGCATTTATTCCATTAGGCGGTGGCATTAAGGTAAATTTCTTCGATGAAGCCTCCTTATTCATTACGCATCAATACCGTGTGCCCGTCACTAACGAAACAAATAACTATCATTTTGTAACAAGCCTTGGAATATCGGGGGTTATAGGGAATAAAAAACCCAGTGAGCTAAAACCGCAGCCTTAAGCAGTTATAAATGTTTTGTCTCAACAAGAATGCGCATTAAATGTTGATGCGCATTTTTTATTTGTCATTTGGCAAATCTTGAACTTACAACCAGGTCTTTCCTTCCCGAAGTATAGGTATAAAAACCTTCACCCGATTTTAAGCCTAATTTTTTGGCAGTTACCATGTTCACCAACAAAGGACAAGGTGCGTATTTTGGATTACCAAAGCCTTCATGTAAAACATTCAAAATACTCAGGCATACATCAAGTCCAATGAAGTCGGCTAATTGCAGTGGGCCCATAGGGTGCGCCATACCAAGTTTCATAACCGTATCTATTTCTTCCACACCGGCTACGCCCTGGTATAAACTATAAATGGCTTCATTGATCATGGGCATCAAAATGCGGTTGGCAATAAAACCGGGGTAGTCATTTACCACACAAGGAATTTTCCCTAACTGCTTACTTATTTCAACAATGGTTGTTGTTACCTCAGAATGGGTTGCATAGCCATTGATAATTTCTACAAGTTTCATCACGGGTACGGGATTCATAAAATGCATCCCGATAACTTTTTCGGCCCGGGAAGTAACTGCAGCAATTTTTGTAATGGAGATGGAGGAGGTATTGGTAGCCAGTATGCACTCTTTGGGTGCGTATTCGTCTATTTGTTTAAAAATGTTCAGTTTTAGTTCGACGCTTTCAGTAGCAGCTTCTACAACCAGCTGAGTGCTTTTTACGCCCGAGGCTAAAGAGGTATGCGGCTGAATATTGTTAAGTGATTTCGATTTTATTTCTTCTGTAATGATTCCTTTAGAAAGCTGCCGGTCCAGATTTTTTGTAATGGTGGATAGCGCCTTGTTCAATTGATCCTGGGAAATATCTATTAGGCTCACATAAAATCCATTTTGAGCAAAGACATGTGCAATGCCATTTCCCATAGCGCCAGCACCTATAACAGCAACATTTTTTATATCCATATAATGTAAGTTAGGAGCGGCAAACGTAAGTAAATTGATTGAAGTATCGATTCCTGTAGAAATGTAACAAGTTTTATTTTGGCAAAAGGAAAAGGCTTTGATTTCCGGAGCCAATGCTTTTGTGAAATAATACATTACGCAACTATTGCTGGAAAAAAAGCTTAACGTAAGCTCAATCCGCAAAAAGGCCAAAACTGTTTACTAATTCAAAAGCAACAAGAGGTCTAAATTGCCAACTAATTTCTTTTAATGAGAGAAAAGAAAACTTGTGCCAAACGAAGGTTACGTTAACGATTTTGTATACTGGTTTAATCTTTTTTATATGCTTTTTCACCTGCTTTAACAGGTATGGAAATTGTATTCGCTGCAGGTGGAATGGGACAATTATACAGGCCGCTGACATAGGCACAATAGGGGTTGTACGCTTTATTAAAATCAATGACGACCTGGTTGTTTTTAATATCATCTACTACAAGATCAATGTATCTCCCGCCCTCATAAGTTTCCTTTCCTGTAGTAGCATCTGTAAATGGAAGAAAGAGATAGTTTTTATATGTTGCGCTGTGAAGCAGGTCCTGCGACTGATAAATATTTAGCTGAACCGCTGTGCCATTGATAGCAAAATGTGCGACTCCATACATTCTATGCAATTTTTTAATTGGCCCGGAAGTGGGCATCTGAAACCACGGACTATTTTCTTTCTTCTCAATTGTTGCAATTACATGGTAAGCTGAATCAATTTCAAAGAATTGCAGTTGTTGCCTGTCTTTACCTTTTACTACTTCATGGTTTTGAACATAATCTTTTTGAAAAGCTTTTAAAGAGTCAACATAATTGCCTTGCGAAAAACCCGTTAAAGCGGCAATGGCCGAAACAAAAAGAAAAATACG
>DAIQPL010000318.1:0-4748 GCA_036787395.1 Flavisolibacter sp.
AGCCTTATATTTTTAAATCTCAATTTGGTCTTCATTTTTCGCTTGACATGTATAAGAGAGATAGTACTTTTCTCAATCTCAATATGAACCTGGGTACTAACTACCGTATAAGCGAGAGACAAACAGGATCTGTATTTCTACAGCGACGGCAAACCATTGTTAATGGCGTAAATACAGCATTGGTACTTCAAACGAAACGCTTGCCTGCAGAAGCTGATGTAAGTTCTTTAAACCTGGGAATTTCTTACGTTTTTAATAGTACAGATTATCGCTTCAACCCTAAAAAAGGAAGCGAATTTATTTTTACTTCTACGGCTGGAACGAAAAGCATCAAAAAGAATACACAGATAATTGAAATGAAAGACCCTTCTAATCCATCATTTAAGTTTGAACAGTTGTACGATACAGTGAAACCAAAGGTTTACCAGTTTAGGGTTACTGCCTCCGCTGCACATTTTTTTCCGGTCAGTGGGCAAAGCACTTTTAAATTGGGATTAACTGCGGGGATTTATCAAAGTGCCAATTATTTTCGCAATGAATTATTTCAGATTGGCGGTTATAAATTATTAAGGGGCTTTGATGAGGAAAGTCAGTTTGTATCAAAATATGCAATTGGTACTGCAGAATACCGGTACCTGATAGGATTAAACTCAGCCTTTTTTGCTTTTTTCGACGGCGGTTATGGCAAACACTTACAAGAAGCAAAGCCGGATCATACTTATTTAGGAGCAGGGCTGGGACTTTCGTTTGAAACAAAAGCTGGTATAATAAATCTTGCCTGGGCGGTTGGTAAGCGAAACGATCTTGAATTTAATCTGAGACAGTCGAAAGTGCATCTTGGCTTTACCAGTTATTTCTAATTACTTAACAAGATGAAATTTTATAGCAAATGTGGAGGTATTTGACATTGGTTTGTGCAATTGTAGCTGCGAATAATGCTGTAGGGCAAGAGGTTCAGGATTCATCAACTATTCGGGATACTGTCATAGCCCCCATTGTAAAAAGACATGTTGTCCCCTCAAAGCCAAAAGTAATATCAGCAACTTTTAAAGTACATGAGGACTCAACATTTTCCAATACAAAGAGAGACACCATTCGCGTGGCCTTAAATAATTCCTGGCTAAGAGATTCATTTCTATTTACAAACCATCCTTTCTACCGCTTTACTAATCCGTCCCGATATACTACAAACAATAGACAATGGCAAGGCAAGGAGGTTATTTTCTATTCACTCCTTGGCTTGCTTATCTTTTTTGCCCTCATTAAAAACAGTTTTCATAAGTATATACAGGATCTTATCAAAATATTTCTTCGCACTACTGTTCGCCAGCGACAGATCAAAGACCAATTAGTTCAAAGTCCGCTGCCCTCATTACTGTTGAACATATTTTTCCTGGTTAGTTTAGGAATGTTTTTGACCTTATTACTTCAACATTTCCGGCTAGGTTTGCAGTTCAGCGTTTGGTCCCTTTTTTTGTACTGCGTTCTGGGCCTAATAGTTATTTATGGAGTCAAATACCTGGCTTTGAAGCTTGTTGGATGGGCTTTGCAGTTGTCTGAGGCGTTTGATGCCTATATATTTATTGTGTTTACAACCAACAAAATAATCGGCATTTCTTTATTGCCCTTTCTCATTATTTTAGCTTTCACTTATGGAAGTGTTAGTCAAATTGCTATAACGTTGGGCTCCTTCACAATTGCAGGCATGTTTGCTTATCGTTATTTTTTATCTTACGTATCCATTCATAGGCAGGTAAGCATTAGTTTTTTTCATTTTTTTCTTTACTTATGTGCGTTTGAAATTGCCCCTCTTTTATTGATTAACAAACTGTTGTTTAGATTTTTGAGTTAAAAAACTTAAATTTGCGCAACGTTAGCCGAACCGCACAATGGTAAAACACGGGGTTAAAGCCGATACACAGGCAAAAAACAAGAAGAAAGTACTCATTACTCAACCAAGGCCCGAGAGCGAGAAATCGCCTTACTTTGAGTTGGGTAGAAAGTATGATGTAGAATTGGATTTTTATCCCTTCATCAGGCTAGAGGCAATTTCTGCAAAAGATTTTCGCAAACAAAAAATTGATATTCAAACACATACAGCTGTAATTTTTACAAGCCGAAATGCTATTGACCATTTTTTTAGGGTATGTGAAGAAATGAAGATTAGCGTCTCACAGGATACTAAATATTTCTGCATCACAGAGGCTGTGGCGCTTTATCTCCAAAAATTCATTTTATACCGCAAACGTAAGGTATTTTATGGTGCTGATGGTACCAATAAAAGCCTTTTTGATGTCATCAATAAGCATAAGAGCAACGAGAAGTTTCTATATGTTTGCTCTGAAAATCAGCAGGATAGCGAGATTACGGGATGGTTAAAAGCCAATAACTGCGATTTTTCCCTCGCCTTCATGTATCGTACTGCCAGTAATGACGTCAAAGAGATACTAACAACAATAGAATATGATGTTATTTGTTTCTTTACACCAAGTGGTGTCAAAAGCCTGTTCGATAATATTCCTAAGTTTAAACAGAACGGTACTGTAATAGGAGCTTTTGGAAGCAATACTTCTAAGGCTATAGAAGAAGCAGGATTGAAACTAGGCATTAAAGCTCCTGAACCCCAGGCTCCCTCTATGGTTGCGGCGCTGGAAAAGTTCCTTGCTGCAGAAACAAAGAAGAAATAATATTTTTATCCAACATAATAACAAAAGCACCTCCTTGACGTGCTTTTCCGTTAAGGTAAAGGGCGTAAATGTGGTTCTCATAATTTATATGGCCTTTCAAATTAGTAAAAACATATAGCTGAAGGTTGGGAAAAGGCAGGCGTCTTATTTGCAAACCCATCAAGTCGTCAACTATTAACTACTCCTACCTTTGTTTCATGCATCCTTATACTAACCACCTTATTCATGAATCAAGTCCTTATTTGCTACAACATGCTCATAATCCGGTAAATTGGTATTCCTGGAGTGAAGAGGCTTTTGAAGCAGCAAAACACGCAGATAAACCAGTTTTGGTAAGTATTGGTTATGCGGCCTGCCACTGGTGTCATGTAATGGAAAGAGAGAGCTTCGAAGATCCGGTAGTAGCGTCTATAATGAATGAAAACTTTGTGAATATTAAAGTAGATAGAGAAGAACGCCCCGACGTGGACCATATTTACATGGATGCGGTACAAGCAATCAGTGGAAGTGGGGGATGGCCCTTAAATGTTTTTTTAACGCCTGATAAAAAACCCTTCTATGGAGGGACGTATTTCCCACCAACCAGAGCTTTCAATAGGGCATCCTGGACGGAAGTTTTATTATCTATATCCCAGGCTTATACAGAACGAAAAGGTGAAATTGAAACACAGGCAAATAACCTTACTGAACATTTAAAGGGTTCCAACATCTTTGGTATCAATAACTCTGGTCAGCTTTCCACTGTTTTTCAGGAGAACAATATCGCTATTGCCTTTCAAAATGTAATGAAGCAGGCAGATAGGGAATGGGGTGGATTTGGAAAGGCGCCTAAGTTTCCACAAACGTTTACTATTAATTTTTTATTGGCGTATTCCCATCTTTATAAAAGTGAAGAAGCTCTAAATCAGGCCATATTAAGTCTTGATAAAATGACCGAGGGCGGCATTTATGACCATATTGGAGGTGGTTTTGCCCGATATTCTACCGACACCGAATGGCTAGTGCCGCATTTTGAAAAGATGCTATATGACAATGCCCTTTTTGTAGCGACACTGTCAGATGCATACCAGCTTGTAGGAAATGAGTACCACAAAGAAGTTATTGAAGAAACGCTGGCATTTATAGAAAGAGAATTAATGAATGAGAACGGAGGTTTCTACAGCGCTTTGGATGCTGATAGCGAGGGAGTTGAAGGAAAATATTATGTTCTGGAATATGAAAAAGTAAAGGCTATCCTTAAAGATGACGGTGACCTGTTTTGTAATTACTTTGATATAACACCTGAAGGCAATTGGGAAGGGAAAAACATTCCCAGAATTCAAACACCAGAACAGCGATTTGTAGAACAAAACAATCTGGACACCAGTCAATTAAAAGAGATCATAAAAAAAGGCAAGGAAAAGCTTTTGGAGGAAAGAGAAACAAGGATCAGGCCCCTTTTAGATGATAAAATACTTTTAGGATGGAACTCCATAATGAATTTAGCCTATACAAAAGCTTATGCAGCTACAGGTAACCGGCATTACTTAGAAATTGCTGAAAAAAACATGGGCTTCCTTCTGTCTGCGTTTAAAGCTCAGGATGGACGATTCCAACACACCTGGAAAGATGGTAAAGCAAAATATCCGGCATTTTTAGATGATTATGCTAACCTGATTGCCGCTTTATTAGAATTGGGACAGGTGACTTCTGATTTCGGCTTTTTTGACAAGGCTTGTGAAATAGCAGAAATAGTACAAGACGACTTTGCAGATAATGAATCACCTTTTTTCTTTTATACAGGCCGTCAGCAAGAGGATATACTTTTAAGGAAAAAGGAAGTTTACGACGGCGCAACTCCCTCAGGCAATGCTGTAATGGCCCAGAATCTTTATAAACTTTCTATTATTTATGGTCGGCAGGTATGGCGGTCTTCCAGTGAGGCCATGATAAACGTAATTGGGGAAGCTATTTTTAAATATCCTACCTCCTTTGGTGTATGGCTTTCATTACTGTTTGAGATAATCAAGGGTACGAGTGAGAGAGCTGTTCTTGGAAAACAACAAGAAGATGACTGAGAAT
>DAIQPL010000319.1:0-4736 GCA_036787395.1 Flavisolibacter sp.
TTAATCGGATCATCTCTGTTATTTAATTTCATTCAGGAAAATACTTTCATCTCCGTGTACTGCAGCTTGCAGCAACAAGGCTTTCCACGCATCCCAATACGCTTTCTTTACATCTAATTCTGCTTTCAATAAATTATACTGCGATTGTATTAAATCCGAAAAATTTACCAACCCTGTATTATATCTTGCCTGCATTGCCGTAAAAGCATATTGTCCGGACTTTAGTTGTTGTTGTGTTTCTGCGGCAACGGCAATGCTATTATTGAAAGTCGCATTGACAATCCGCTGTTGTGTTGTAAGAGCCGCTTTATTTTCTTCTACTCTTTCTGCCGCCGCCCTTGATAAAAAATTTTGTTGCACCAATTGTTGTTTCACTTCACCATACTTCATAATCGGAAAAGCAAGTTGTACACCAGCACCATAGTTATAGCGTTGTAATCCTAAACCATCCCATGTTTTAACAGAACCGTTCGTTTGAAAGCCGGAGCCACGGGCAAACCCAGTTCCCCAGATATTTAATTTAGGTAAGTATGACTTTTTTAATAAGAATTCTTTTGATTGGCTTAACTGAAATTGGCTTTGGGCATATTGAACAAGCGGGTGATCAGAAAATGAAGTATCATTTTTCGTTATCATCACTGGCAATTCATGCAGGAAAGTCGTATCCAGTGGAACAGGCAACTTATCTGTTACGATTAACTGCGCCAGTATCCATTGTTGTGTTTGTAATTGTCTTTGTGCATTCAGAAAATCAATCTTCGCTTTGGAAAATTCTGACAAAAACAATGCGGTATCCACGCCGGGTTTAATTCCACTGTTAGCCAGTACCCTGCTTTGTTTGAGATTACCCTGTACCCGTTCAATATTTTGTTGATGAATTCTTACAAAATCGTACGCAAGCAACAAATCCAAATAAGCGGCGATGACATTTATTTCATGCCTGAACAAATCCTGCTGCCACGCTGTTTTTTTTGTATTGGCCTCTGCAATGGCAACATCTATCTGTGCATTATGCTGCCCAAACGTTATTGCCTGCCAGTTTAATAAAACGCCAGCAGCACTTCCCGTTGCGGGTTGATAATTATTATTTGCAGAAGGCGGGCCTGTCATGGGCAAAACACCATTGGGATAAAAAATGCCGGTAAGATTATTGGCAGTACCAAAACCAGCCTGGTAAGTTGCATCAATGGCAGGTCGCTTGCTGTATTTTATAACGTCAATATTTTTTGTTGCTGCGTCTGCTTCATACTTTCCTGCCTTTAATAAATGATAACGCTGTTCTGCTAATTGAATAGCATCCTTTAATCGAATCAATGTATCAGAAGGTAGCTGCGCTATTACATTTCCGTAAAATACTAACGCTATCACCATCGTATACAATCTTACAGATAGATAGTACATTTTATAAAATTCAATTTTATGGATACTCTAAACTATAAGTGGATTTTTTGAAAGTTTTTGGAAATCAAATATCCGCATAATGTTTCCGCCATGACATATTTTTAATGTTATCTGTCAAAAATAATTGACAAAATAATTTTTGTAGCCCTTTACCGGTAAATCCCATCAAAATCCTAGTAAAAAAGGCATCCCGAGGAGTCGGGACGCCATGTCAACGATTGCTTGCCATATAAAAAAAACTAATGCTTATTGTCTATTATTTTTTTAATAACCCATCAACGGTAATGGCTACATAGTATAACGCACCAATCGTAGGGCCAGCGGCAAATTGATAGTAACGATTATTAAATATATCAGTTCCACCTACTTTGATTGTTGATTTCCATTTTGGTACTCTCAGATTCACCTGGGCGTCAATAGTTGAATATGCAGGCACCCAACCATTGGCTAATGTGCTTTCCCAATACACGTTATTTTGCCAACGCCATATTATATTAAAGCCTACATTTTTTACCACTTCACGGTTGCTGAATGATAAATTAGTTACCCAATCAGGGGTGTTGAAACCTGTGAGGAAAACGTCGGGATTCGGATTTGCAGAAATCGCATTATAGTTTGCATTGCCCGAAATAGTAAATTTTTTATAGAAGATATAGGTCACCCCTAATGATGAACCGTAACTTTTATAAATATTCTTAGCATTTGAAAAAACACGGTAGCGATTTTGTTTGGAGCGGGTTAGCATATCAAGTACCGCTGCATCCGAACCGACAGGTCCAGAAGTGGGCACGGTTACCTCTACCTGCCCTAAGAACCCATCGTATGAATTATGATACGCGTCGAAATCAATGACCAATTTATTATTAAGCAATACACTTTTATACCCAATTTCAAAAGAATTTATTCTTTCAGGCCTCATTGTAGGAAGGTTAGATATTATGAGTAAATTTCTGTTTTTCAAGGCTGCATCATTTTTATTCATTCCAGTCGCTACATCAGCACTTACGGCTGAAGTAAAAACATCGAAAGATGTTAAGAGGTAAGAATTTTCTAAAAAGCCTAAGCCTTCGTTCACTTTTGGTAGTCCGCCGACCCTGCGCACACTTGCATTATTAAGAAATGATAATGCTTCAAAGAGTGCAGGAAACCTGTATCCATTTTGAAACGACGCTCTGAAATTATGCTTCCCTGCAACAGTATAAACAAAAGCAATACGTGGATTGAATTTAGGTTTGAAGTCCGGATTATTATCTATCCGTGCCGAAAGATTCAGTTTCAACTTATCATCAAAAAATAATTTAGTAAGCTGACCAAAGACTCCGTATTTGGAGTAATGTTGATTTTTGCCAAATGAACCATCTTTAAGAGGAACCGTTCTTTCTGCTATTGGTCTTGAAAAATCCACAAACGTGTTACCGTCGGGAATGACTGAAAAAAGACGGGCATCAGCGCCGACTAATATAGTCGCCCATTTTATTTTACTGAAATTATATTGAAAGTCGAGATGATAAGTATTGCTGAATTGCCAAAGAGCTCCACCGCCACTTGGTGCCCCACCTGGTGTTACTGAAGCTATATCCCAATTATTTGAGTTAACAATAATGTTTTTAAGAGAATCAAACCGGGCTGTTCCCGGTTCATACCTACCCTGGTCAGCCACCACTCTTGCCAGCTTCATAGCTGTTGCCAGATCTGTTCCAAGATTGATCTGGGTTTGCAATTCATTTTTAAAACGGGTTCCCCATACTGCATTGGTAGCATTAACGAGGTCAAGATTATATGCTACCGGGTTCAGGTTATATGAATGACCTGTATTTTCTTTTAGCACATAAGCCCTCAATAACAAATTCTCTCCGCGCAATTCCAATTTGTGGTTTTGCACTGTTACGTCTTTCAACTGAACACGGTTTCCCCGTTGAAAAATCCCATCCATAATACCATAACGGTAACTGTACGATAGCTCCAGTTTTTCATTCAATTTATAAAATAATGCTCCATCAAATTTCAGGTTGCGAACATCAGGGTGTGTCAGATCTTTTTCAAGATATCCTGTTCTTGCTACATTGAAAGTTTCTGTTGTGCCATTGTATTGAACAGAAATTGCCTGGCGTGCCTGGCGGTCATCACCATAACGGCTCCATTGGTCTTTAGCAGGGTTATTATCACCCGAAAGTTCGGGGAAACGGGGATTTGCTGAGGCTAATGGTTGAGGATTTTGATCTGTCAATCCATTTGCAACCCAGTCAGTGCCTTTCAGTGTACTAAAATTTAATTTAAAAGCAAATTTATTATTAAATGCTTTGGCATAACGGATAGCTGTTTCAGTTAGCAGGCTCGGATCCCTGTCTATACCATCCACATGATTTACACCAATTTTCTGATAAACACTTAATCCCTGATTAAGAAACGGGCTTTTTGTCTGCATGTTGGCTATACCATTAAGAGCATTCATTCCATATAATGCAGAAGCTGCTCCGGGTGTAATCTCGACAGATTGAATATCCAATTCTGTTGCTCCAATAGCATTTCCAAGAGGAACACCCAATGTTGCAGCTTGCATATCTACACCGTCCACCAATTGTAGAAAACGGAAATTGTTTGGAACATTAAATCCACGGGTGTTAGGCACCTTAAAAGTAAGACTCGATGTTAACATCTGAACACCTTTTATATTCTCCAATGCATCATAAAAACTTGGCGCTGCAGTTTCACGAATGGAACGAATGTCTAACTTTTCAATAGCCACGGGTGATTTAAGACTGCTCTCCGATATGCGGCTCGCCGTTACTACCACATCGTTTCCTAAAACCGCCTGGGAAGCTAACTCAACCCGGAGATTCGAGCCCAGATTTTTTACCTCCACCTCCTGCTGTTGAAAACCAATAGATGAAAAAACAAGAGAAAAAGGGAGTTTAGTTTTTGTTCTGAGTAAAAAATCTCCGGTACTGTTTGTTACTGTGCCAGTAACAGTTCCTTTTACCTGCACACTCACACCTTCTAATGGCAGCTTCTTCTCCTGATCTGTTATTTTACCGGATATCTCTATAAGAGTATTATCCTGGGCAAAAATTGAATTGCTAAAAAAAACTAGCAGCAAAATGGTCGATAAATTTCTCATCGTTTTATTTTTCAATTGATTTAAAAATGTTCTTGTAATAATTCCATTGGCAAGCAAAAAACTAAAAACAACATCGCTTCATTAGGTTGCTTTTCAGAATTGGTGCATTCGTTGATGAGCGTTTCATTTTATATTATTAAAATGATTGAACAAAAATAAAGGGTGTTTATTATCCTACCAAATTAGTAGACTAATATTTTATAAAAATTATTTCCAT
>DAIQPL010000080.1:0-7772 GCA_036787395.1 Flavisolibacter sp.
AACTAATATAAACACTTTACTTATCGTAGCACGACATTAGAAGCGTGGCTAAAAAATATTTAGAACTAAAGGCTGTGCGCCTATTTAACATAATATAAATTATAGGCAAAAGGCTTAACTTTGAATTCAGCTTTGCTTATAACAAAAACCAGTGGCAGCATCCTAATCAGCTGTCACTGGTTCTACAAATTATTTGGATTCAGGAAGACTTGGCAACTTCTAACTTTGGCACTGCAATGCTACTAATTTTTGCTGCCGGAAGATCTATAATGAATTTGGAGCCAAACCCAATTTTGCTTTCTGCTGTGATAAAGCCATTGTGCCTCTCAACGATTTTTTTGCAAATCGAAAGTCCAACACCGCTGCCTTCAAATTCATGGTAACTATGTAGTCGTTTAAACACAACAAAAATATCATCAATAAATTTCGGGTCAAAGCCAATACCATTATCCTGCACAATAATGCGGCAATGATCTTTACCATTCGCTGACCCATGCACAGGCTTTAACTCTGTGTATATATGGATCACCGGTATGGCGTCTTTTTTCCTGAACTTAATAGCATTGCCCACCAGGTTCTGGAAAAGCTGTCGCAATTGGCTGGGTATTCCCCACACCTCAGGTAACCTTTCAATTTGAACCTGCGCTTCGTTACGGTCAATTTCAATTTCCATATCGGCCAAAACATCATTGGCGAGTACATTCAAATCGACTAATGAAAAATCATCATCGGTAGTTGTGTGCCTTGAAAACCTGAGCAAATCACTTATTAATAATTGCATACGCTCAGAGGCCCTTACTATCTTATCCAGGTTTTTATCCATTTCCTCGTCAACAACTTCCCGGTATCTGGTTTGGATCTTATCGCTAAAAACAAGGATCTTCCGTAACGGTTCCTGCAGGTCGTGCGAAGCCACGTAGGCAAAACGGTCCAGCTCCTCGATTGTATTTTTTAATTGCTGGTTATTCTGAACCAGTTGCTGGTTTAGTAAGCGGATCTTTTCCTCTGATATTTTTCTTTCCTCTATTTCTTTCTCCAGGTTTTTATTGGCAGTTAAAAGCCTTTTTTCATGGTTAATCAGCTGATGTGTTTTTTGATAAAGCTCTACAAACACTCCCACTTTATAACGGAGCAATTCAGGGTTGATCGGCTTATAAATAAAATCAACACCACCCATTTTATAGCCTTCATACATTCTTTCTTCGCCCTGATTGTGCGCTGTAATAAAGATGATGGGAATATGCCTTAATTTTTCACGTTCATAAATTAACGCTGCGGTTTCAAAACCATTCATGTCAGGCATCTGCACGTCCATAAGAATCAAGGTAAAATCCTGGTGCTGTAACAGGATTTTTAGCGCTGCCCTGCCGGATAAAGCTTTTACAATGGTATAATCTTCCCTTTCTAAAATGGTTTCAATGGAAAGGAGGTTATCCTCCCTGTCATCAACTGCCAGGATTTTGATCGGCTTTTTACATGCTATGTCCTCGGTTTTGAAGGTTTCCATGATTTCGATTAAGGGTGAAGATTAAAGTTTAAGCCGCTGGCATATTATATTGATACCCAAGACCTAAACCTCAAACTTTAAACAATTATTTGTACAGCCATACACGCATTAACGAAAGCAGTTGATCTATTTTTACAGGTTTGGTAATATAGTCTGATGCACCGGCTTCAATACATTTCTCCCTATCCCCTTTCATAGCCTTAGCTGTCACCGCTATGATTGGAAGGTTTGTGTTTTTATGTTCCCTCCTGATCTTCTGCGTGGTTTCATAACCGTCCATTTCTGGCATCATAATGTCCATTAGCACCATATCAATTCCAGTATTCTCACCCAGTATATTGATGGCTTCCTGGCCGCTTTCTGCCGTTATAGCGTTAATGCTATAACGCTCAAAAGCTGTAGTTAACGCAAACAGGTTTCTTACATCGTCATCTACTACCAGGATGGTTTTACCGGTTAATACATCCTCTTTAGAACGCAGGTTCTCAATAATCTTTTGTTTTTCCGGTAGCAGGTCCTTATGATCCATGTGCATGTGTAACACCGCTTCTTCCAATAACAACTCAAGAGAATTCACGTCTTTCAAAAGAATGCGGTTGGCATATTGTTTTAACTGGGTTCTCTCTTTTGGCGAAAAATCTTTTGCCGAATAAATCAGCACCGGCGTCATCTGGAATTTTTTGATGCCGTTGACTTCCGTTACAAAGTCTAACCCGCCGATATCAGGAAGCATATAATCAACTATAATGCAATCGTAAGAATTAGTATTGATCAGTTCTAATCCTTCTTTGCCGGTTGAAGCAATGGAAATGTTCAGCAGGTCGCCATTGTCTAATACTTTGGCTATTTGTGATGAATCGATTTCATTGTCCTCTACAATCAGTAGCTCCTTGGGTTTACGGTTATGATAAACCACAATGTCGTTGAACAATACACTTAAAGCTTCGTTCTTCAGTGGCTTAAGATGGAAGCTCCGGGCTCCCCTTTGCATAGCCAACAATCGGTTTTCTTCACCCGAGATCAGGTGTACCGGAATGTGCCTGAAGTTGATATCATTTTTAAAGAGATCAAGTATTCTCCAACCACTGGCGTCAGGGAGTTTTACATCAAGTGTAACAGCAATTGGATTGTATTTATTGGTCAGCTCAAACACTTCACCAAAGCTGGTTGCTACCACAATCTTTAAATCTGCTTCGTGTGCTTTGTCAATCATGATCTTGGCAAAACGAAGATCATCTTCTACTACCAAAACCACCTTGTCATGACCGAATATGTGGTTGCGGTCATCACCGGTTTCATTAATAATTTCATTCAGTCCTTCCAGGTCTTTGGCTTCCACTTTAATTGTAGGCACTGATTGAATGGCAACGTCGTCTGTAATTTCTGCCAGTTTATATTCACTGATCGTTAAGCTGGATTGCTTTTCCTTTTTAATGGTGTTAGGATTATAGTCAAGTGGGAGGAACAAGGTGAAGGTACTTCCTGTACTTACTTCACTTTCCAATTCAATAGAACCACCTAACAGGTCGGCCAGACCGCGGCTGATAGATAGTCCTAAGCCGGTACCACCGTACTTTCTGGATGTAGAACCTTCGGCCTGCTGGAAGGCTTCGAAGATGATGTTTTGTTTATCTTTAGAAATACCAATTCCTGAATCCTTGATCTCGAAAGCTACCACCCGTTTTGCATTGTCAAGACTTGGGTTCCCAAATTTCCAGTTCTTTTTCGCTTCGTAAACCCGTAACTGCACGCCGCCTTTTTCTGTGAATTTGAAAGCATTTGAGAGCAGGTTCTTTAAGATCTGGTTCAGGCGCTGAACGTCTGTTTCAAGTGTTTCCGGCAGGTGTTCATCTATTTCAATACCAAACTTCAGGTTCTTACTCTCAGAAACGTGTTTGAAAGTGGTTTCCACAAAAGAAGTGATCTCGTTGAAACGAACATTTATAAAGTCTGTAGAAATATAACCAGATTCGATCTTCGACAAGTCAAGTATATCATTGATCAACTGGATAAGGTCATCACCACAACTATGAATAGTTTTAGCATACCGCACTTGCTTTTCGGACAGGTTGCCTTCCCTGTTTTCATAAAGTTGTTGCGCCAAAATCAGTAAGGAGTTCAATGGTGTACGCAACTCATGCGACATATTAGCAAGGAACTCAGATTTGTATTTGGAAGTTAACTGGAGCTGCTCTGCTTTTTCTTCCAGCGATTTTCTTGCATCCTCCACCTCTTTGTTTTTGGCTTCCACTTCTTCTTTTTGTTTTACAAGAAGATGGGCCTTGTCCTGTAGTTCTTCGTTGGTTCTTCTTAATTCCTCTGTCAGCGATTGTGATTGTTCCAACAGTTCCTCTGTTCTGGAGTTGGCCTCGATAGTATTTAATACAATACCAATTGACTCGGTCAGCTGTCCAAGGAAGTCAAGATGTGTTTCATTGAATTCACTAAAAGAAGCCAGTTCAATTACCGCTTTGATCTCGGTTTCAAATAACACGGGCAATACAATTACACTGGCGGGTGATGCTTCTCCCAGTCCGGAAGCGATTTTGATATAATCTTTTGGAACGTTGTTCAACAGTATTCTTTCTTTTTCAATGGCTACCTGGCCTACCAAACCCTGTCCTAATGCAAACTCCCTGTTGATATTAAGTTCATCATTATAAGCATAGGCCGAGAATAATTTCAATTTCTTGTTTTGTTCATTTTCATCCTGCTCCAGGATATAGAACATACCCTGCTGTGCATTTACCACCTGCGCCAACTCAGAAAGGATACGGCGGGTCACCGTATTAAGGTCTTTCTGCCCTTGAAGCATCTGGGTAAATTTGGCAAGGTTGGATTTTAGCCAGTCTTGCTCCTGGTTACGAAGCGTTGTTTCTTTCAGGTTAGCAATCATCTGGTTGATGGTATCTTTTAGTTCTTCCACCTCTCCTTTTGCTTCTACCCGAATCATCCGCGTAAGGTCACCTTTGGTTACCGCAGAGGCAACCTCAGAAATTGCACGTACCTGAGTTGTAAGGTTTTCTGCAAGCTGATTCACATTTTCAGTTAGATTTTTCCAGATACCCGATGCACCCGGCACAGAGGCCTGTCCACCCAATCTTCCTTCTACTCCCACCTCGCGGGCAACGGTTGTTACCTGGTCGGCGAAGGTTGCCAGTGTATCAATCATTTCGTTGATCGTATCTGTCAACTGGGCTACTTCACCCCGGGAAACAATCGATAGTTTTTGTTTTAGATTACCTGTTGCCACTGCGGTTACCACCTTGGCAATTCCCCGTACCTGGTTGGTAAGGTTAGACGCCATCATGTTCACGGAGTCGGTCAAGTCCTTCCACGTACCAGCCACACCCTGTACCTCGGCTTGCCCTCCTAACTTACCCTCGGTACCAACCTCTCTAGCTACCCTCGTTACCTCGAAGGCAAAAGAGTTAAGCTGGTCCACCATGGTATTGATCGTATTTTTTAAATCAAGGATCTCACCCTTAACGTCGATAGTTACTTTTTTAGAAAGGTCACCCGAAGCAACCGCCTTCGTTACTTCGGCGATGTTACGTACCTGGAGGGTAAGGTTACCAGTCATCTGGTTCACCGAGTCTGTAAGGTCTTTCCATGTTCCTGCTACCCCTGGCACGAAGGCCTGTCCGCCCAATTTACCTTCAGAACCAACCTCACGAGCAACCCTTGTTACCTCGGACGCAAACGCACGAAGCTGGTCCACCATCGTGTTCAGTGTTTCCTTCAACTGAAGGATCTCTCCCCTTACGTCCACTGTAATTTTCTTACTCATGTCACCATTCGCAACCGCAATAGCCACATCAGCAATGTTTCGCACCTGCGCCGTCAGGTTGCCAGCCATACCGTTTACAGAATCGGTTAAGTCTTTCCAGGTACCACCTACACCCGGTACGTTTGCCTGTCCTCCCAACTTACCTTCCGTTCCCACTTCTCTCGCCACACGGGTTACTTCGGAAGCGAAGGCACGCAATTGTTCCACCATGGTGTTGATAGTATTTTTCAACTCCAGGATCTCACCTTTTACATCCACCTCAATCTTGCGCGACAAGTCACCGTTAGCCACCGCTGTTGTTACCTCTGCGATGTTACGTACCTGCGCAGTTAAGTTCGAAGCCATTTTATTTACTGAGTCTGTCAAATCTTTCCACAAACCTTCTACACCCGGTACGTCGGCTTGTCCGCCTAACATACCTTCCGAACCTACTTCACGGGCAACACGGGTTACCTCTGAACCAAAGGCATTCAGCTGGTCCACCATCGTGTTAATTGTATTCTTTAATTCTAAGATTTCACCTTTTACGTCCACGGTGATCTTACGCGAAAGATCTCCCTTTGCCACGGCGGTCGTCACTTCAGCAATGTTACGTACCTGCGCTGTCAGATTCGAGGCCATCTGGTTTACCGATTCTGTCAAATCTTTCCATGTTCCTCCAACTCCTTGTACCTTGGCCTGTCCTCCCAATTTACCTTCTGTTCCTACCTCGAGAGCCACACGGGTTACTTCGGAGGCAAAAGAGTTCAATTGATCCACCATGGTATTGATGGTCTTTTTCAACTCGAGGATCTCACCTTCTACGTTTACTGTAATTTTTTTAGATAAGTCTCCATTAGCAACGGCGGTTGTTACTTCTGCAATATTTCTTACCTGTGCGGTAAGGTTGGATGCCATTTGGTTTACCGAGTCTGTAAGATCTTTCCATGTACCTCCCACTCCTTGTACCTTGGCTTGTCCACCCAATTTTCCTTCTGTACCTACTTCAAGCGCCACCCTCGTTACCTCAGATGCAAATGAGTTGAGCTGGTCCACCATTCTATTAATTACGTCTTTGATCTGGAGGATCTCTCCTTTTACATCTACCGTGATCTTTTGAGTCAAGTCACCATTGGCAATTGCTGTTGCCACTTTTGAAACGTCACGCAATTGAACGGTAAGATTACCTGCCAATTGGTTTACGTTATCCGTCAGGTCTTTCCAAACACCACCTACTCCTTTTACTGTAGCCTGTCCACCTAATTTTCCTTCTGAACCTACCTCTCTTGCCACACGGGTTACCTCAGCTGAGAAGGAATTCAGCTGATCCACCATGGTATTGATTGTGTTTTTAAGTTCCAGTATTTCTCCTTTAACGTCAACCGTAATTTTTCTTGATAAATCACCACGGGCCACCGCTGTTGTTACTTCTGCAATATTTCGTACCTGGCCTGTTAAGTTGGAAGCCATCTGGTTTACGGAGTCTGTCAAATCTTTCCACGTACCTGCAACACCTGGTACTTCAGCTTGTCCTCCTAACTTACCTTCCGTACCAACCTCCCTGGCAACCCTTGTTACCTCGGAGGAGAAAGAGTTCAGCTGGTCCACCATAGTATTGATGGTGTTCTTTAACTCAAGTATCTCACCCTGCACGTCCACTGTAATTTTTTTACTCAGGTCACCCTTTGCCACAGCTGTTGTAACCTCGGCGATGTTACGCACCTGCGCTGTGAGGTTGCCCGCCATCTGGTTTACGGAGTCTGTCAGGTCTTTCCACACACCTGCTACACCCTTAACTTTTGCCTGTCCTCCTAACTTACCTTCGGAACCCACCTCACGGGCAACCCTTGTTACCTCCATTGAGAAAAGGTTCAACTGCTTCACCATGTCATTCACCTCGGACGCAATTCGGGCGAACTCACCTTGCAGTACGTGATCGCCAATTTGAAGTGGCATCTCCTGTGAAAGATTTCCTTTTGCTACCGAAGAAATTACGTGAGCTATTTCAATGGTTGGATGCACAAGGTCAGAAATCAGGCTATTGATTGAATCAACCGCTGTGCTCCATGAGCCGCCAGCCAAACGCGGTAACTCCACTCTATGGTTGAGCTTTCCTTGTTTTCCGATGATCTTGCGTGCCTGGTTTAGTTCCTGGACAAGAATTTCATTCAGTGCAATGATATCATTAAGTGTATCATAAATTTTTCCTGTTACCCCAATCTGGTCGTTGGGTACTCTAACAGCAAAGTTGCCGTTCTTTACTTCTGCCAGTACACCTAAAAGCTGTCTCTGGTCAATTAATCCATCCAATTCAGAAGGAAAATATTTAGTAGGACTTTCGGGATGTTTGCCGTTTGATTTTTTTTGAGGAGTGACAGTAGCTTCTTCCAAAATAGCCGGTACAGGTGCGGGTACGGCACCATTGGACTTCGTTTTTTTGGTACTCATAGTTAAGAGGTGTAATTAGGTTCAAACCTAAGAAAAAAAACGTTCGCA
>DAIQPL010000080.1:7872-14610 GCA_036787395.1 Flavisolibacter sp.
TGAGAAAGAAGATACTGATTGGCCTTATAGTTCTCCTGGTCCTGTTACAATTTTTTCAACCACCACATAACAATGGAACCGCAGAAACAACCACCGATATTGCACATGTGGTGCCGGTACCGGATAGTGTTATGCATTTGCTTAAAACATCTTGTTATGACTGTCATTCCAATCGTACCAACTATCCCTGGTATAGCAAAATCACCCCGGTTAACTGGTGGTTGAATAATCATATTAAAGAAGGAAAAAAAGAATTGAATTTTTCCACTTTTGCAAAGGGCAGCTTTAGAAGAAAAAATAAAAAGCTGGAAGAAACCGGGAAGCTGGTAGAAAAACATGAGATGCCGCTCGACTCTTACTTATGGATACACACTGAAGCCAGATTAAATCAAGCTCAAAGAAAATTAATTGTCGACTGGACACATGCGGCACAAAGGCAGGTAATGAAAGACTCACTTCAAAAAAGACCAGTCATTAAGTAGTTGGTGAAGCCACTTGTTGTACGCTTTGCTGCGGTTGCACCTGTTTTTCAGGAGCTTTCTTCGGACGGTAAAATTCTTTGAAGATCAATCTCAGGTTTGGATCAAAAGTGAAATAATTAACTATCCAGTTTATAAAAACCAACACCCTGTTCTTCACACCAAGTATAAGGAACAAGTGTAAAGACATCCAAATAAGCCAGGCAAAAAAACCATTCAAGTGAAGCTTTGGTTTTGGAATATCTACAACTGCCAGGTTTCGTCCAACAGTAGCCATCGATCCCTTATCGTGATATTCAAATTCATAAAATGTGGTAGCCTTGCGTTCCATCCTTCTCAGGTTATTGGCTAATACATCGGCTTGCGCAATCGCTACTGAAGCTACCTGTGGATGACCCTTGGGCCATTTTGGAGTTTCCATGTAAGCAAGATCACCTAAAACGTACACTTCATCAAAGCCTTCAATTTTATTATAGCGGTTTACCTTGATGCGGTTACCCCTAACTACAAGAGAAGCATCTATACCTGGTGGTACATTTCCTTTGATGCCTGCAGCCCAAATAACTGTACGGGCCGGAATGCTTTTACCATCGCCCAGTAGTACATTTTCGCCATCATAATCTTTCACCAGTGTTTTTTTCAAAACTTTTACGCCTAATTTATTTAGATACCTGCATGAATCCTCCGATGATTTTTCGCTCATAGTAGCTAAGGTTTTTTCACCTCCTTCCAACAAGTAAATACTCATTTGCTTAAAATCCAATTCAGGATAGTCTTTTGGCAATACATGGTTCTTCATTTCGGCCAGTGCGCCTGCCACCTCTACTCCTGTTGGCCCACCACCCACAATTACAATATTGAGCAACTTCTGTATTTCAAGCGGATCTTTTGCCAACAGTGCGTCTTCAAAGTTTTGTATCAACCTATGACGAAGTTGTAAGGCTTCTACAGTTGATTTCATGGGAAACGCATTTGACGCCATGTTTTGATTGCCAAAGAAATTGGTATCTGCACCCATTGCTAATACCAAAACATCATACGGTATCTCTTCTGTTTCAGTAATTATTTTTTTCTGATCAGCAACCACCTTCTTTAATTCTTCAACCCGTATGCGAACATTTTTACTTCCATGAAATGCCTTGCGAAGAGGAAAAGAAATATTACTGGGATCCAGCCCTGCTGTGGCTACCTGGTAGAAAAGCGGCTGGAATTGATGATAATTAAATTTATCAACCAACAATACATCAAAGCCTGGTTTATTGTTGAGCTTGCGGGCCAGGCGAAGACCTCCGAAGCCAGCACCAACAATAACTACTTTTATTGCCATACCATTAGTTTAGTGCAAAGTTAGCGTCATAGTTCAAGAGAATTTATTGTAGCAATTGTATGTTTTGAACTATGTAACTTTCGCCAGAACTTAGTACAATAATCGAACCTTGATTGTATTGGGCACTTCTTTTAGAAGCTGGGCAGCACGCTTAGATAATTGCTTATCTACATCAACAACGACGTAGCCAATGCTTTCATTTGTTTTGAGATATTGAGCAACGATGTTGATCTTATTGCGGGACAATTCCCCGTTGATATCAGACAATACCCCGGGCACATTTTTGTGTATGTGAAGTATGCGATGACTATTTTGTTGTGGTGGTAAAGCCAGTTCGGGAACAGTATGCGAACCCAGTGTGACACCTTTTTCGAGATAGCTTAATAGCTTATTGCTTACGTCTTCACCAATATTTTGCTGGGCTTCTTCGGTAGAACCGCCAATGTGCGGAGTTAAAATAACATTGGACAGATTTTGTAAAGGTGTTTCAAACCGATCTCCGTTTTTTTCCGGCTCCTGAGGAAATACGTCCACGGCAGCGCCTGCCAGCTGTCCGTTTTCTAAAAACTTACGGAGGTCATTTAGTTCAATTACTTCGCCGCGTGCATAGTTAATGATGATAGAGCCTTTTTTACAATATTTTAGATTGGCTTTGTTAAGAAGGTTTTTTGTTTGTGCCGTTTCGGGGACATGCAGGGTGACTACATCAGACCTGGTAAGAAGGTCTTTAAGGGACCTTATATCTGTAGCGTTACCCAAAGGCATTTTTGTTTCCACGTCATAAAAGATCACTTTCATACCCATGGCTTCCGCTAATACGCTTACCTGCGTGCCAATGTTACCGTAGCCAATGATCCCTAAAGTCTTACCACGAATCTCAAAACTACCGCTTGACTCTTTCAGCCAGATGCCCTTATGGGCGGCAGTGTTTTTATCCGGAATTCTGCGTATCAGCAAAATTGCCAAAGAAATAACAAGCTCTGCTACTGAGCGGGTGTTCGAATAAGGAGCATTAAAGACGGCTACTCCTTTGTCAGTAGCTGAAGCAAGGTTAACCTGGTTTACACCAATGCAAAAGCAGCCAATAGCCTGTAGTTTTTCAGCAGCTTCTAACACCCTTTCGGTAACCTGGGTCTTGGAGCGAATGCCCAACAAATGTGCATTTTTAACGGCGTTGATCAGATCGTTTTCGGGTAAGGCCTTGGTTAACTTTTCAACCTGGGCATAACCCTGGCGTAAAAAATTTTTTACAGCAACATCACTTACATTCTCCAGTAATAAAATTTTAATCCTTTCTTTAGGATAACTTGTTTTGGTGGCATCCATATTGCAAATATGCAGAATAATGAAAAGTTGCAAAAAGACAATTAACAAATTGAATTTGTTTTTGATGCAAGAATTGATAATTTTAACCGGTTTCCAATAAACCTGAAAAACGATTATCTCTTGAAAAACATTCTAATTGCCGGCCTGATCTCAATTGCATTGTGGAGTTGTCAATCTTCTTCCCAGGGAAATACTATACTAGCAAAAAAAGATTCTGTACAAAAAGCGCCTCTATTTCCGCCTTTAAGCGAAAGTGAAAAAACCCGTTATCATGATGCCGTTGAAGACATGCTCAAGCATAGTTTGTATCGCAGCTCTTTTAATGGCGGTGTGTTGATTGCTAAAAACGGTACTATTGTTTATGAAAAATATACTGGCTTTCATGACCTCAGGCAAAAAGATTCACTAAACGCTGATGTTCCGTTTCAGATAGCCTCTACCAGCAAACCGTTTACCGCTTCTGCTATTTTAAAATTGATACAGGAAGGAAAATTAAGCTTGAACGATTCACTTACTAAATTTTTCCCCGGTTTTCCTTATACCAAAGTCACGGTAAAAATGCTATTAAATCATAGAAGTGGTTTGCCCAATTACCTGAACTATATGGACAAAAGTCCATGGCCAAGAACACAATTGGCAAGTAACAACGATGTTTTAAATACATTGATTAACTGGAAACCAGTGCAGGCTTACCAGCCTGACAGGCATTTTAATTATTGCAATACCAATTATGTTCTCTTAGCGCTCATTGTTGAAAAAGCCAGCGGTCAGTCTTTCCCTGAATACATGAAGCAAAACTTCTTTATTCCCCTGGGCATGACAAACACTTTTGTTCACACAATGAGTGATTCCATGATAACACAATCCTATCAGCGCAACGGGGCTTTGTGGACACTCGATTTTTCTGACGGACCTTACGGAGATAAAAATATTTATTCAACTCCCCGTGATCTTTTAAAATGGGACCAGGCGTTATACGAAGGTAAAATTCTTAACCCGGCTATGATGGATTCTGCTTATACACCTTATAGCAATGAACGTCCGGGTGTACATAATTATGGTTTAGGTTGGCGCATGCTTTTATTACCAAATAATAAAAAAGTAGTTTATCACAATGGCCACTGGCATGGATTCAATTCGGCGTTTGCCCGGTTAACAGAGGAGAACGCAACTATCATCATCTTATCTAATAAATACAATACAAACGTTTATACCACTGCTAAAAAATTGTATAACTTGTTTGGCAATTACGACGGCAAACAGGATGATGGTGAAGAATAGTTGATCCAAAGAGAATACCATGCACATTTTAAATAGCGCAGAAATAAAAGCATGGGACCAATACACTATCAAACATGAACCAATTTCTTCTGTTGATTTAATGGAAAGGGCTGCCGGCAAGTGTGCTGAGTGGATTCAGCTACAACCCTGGCAACAAAAGTTGTTCAAAATTTTTTGTGGCAAAGGAAATAATGGTGGAGATGGACTAGCTATCGCCCGCATGTTGTTACAAGCAGGATACTCCTGTTCAATCTATATTTTAGAAACCGGTAAACCCGGCTCAGAAGATTTCCAAATTAACTTACAGCGTTTAAGTGACGTTACTACTGATATTCATATCCTAAGTGCTGAAAACAATTTCCCTGCAATTAGCAACACCGATCTTGTAATTGATGCCTTGTTTGGATCCGGGTTAAATCAACCCTTGAAAGAACTGCCTTCGAAATTGGTTCAGCATATAAATAGCTCTAAGGCTACAACGGTTGCTATTGATCTACCAAGCGGGTTGTTTATAGATCAATCGTCAAAAGAAAATGTAGTTGTTAGTGCTGATCATACACTAACGTTTCAATGTTATAAGCTTGCCTTGTTGGTTCAGGAAAATGCTCCTTTTATAGGTGAAGTGCATATTCTTGATATTAAATTGAAAGCTGATTTCCTGGAGGCAAATAGCTTTCCGAACAGAGTTATTGATGAAACTTTAATCAAAACAATATTTAAACCTCGTAATGCCTTTGCACACAAAGGAACATTTGGTCATGCTTTGTTAATTGCAGGGAGTTATGGAAAAATGGGTGCTGCCACGCTGGCTACAAGGGCCTGTTTACGTAGTGGCGCAGGGCTAACTACTGTTTATGTTCCGAAGTGCGGCTACATCATCCTACAGGTTGCTGTACCGGAAGCAATGGTTCTAACAGATGAAAATGAGACTTACCTCTCTACCCTGCCAGCCGAAATAGAGAAATATTCAGTGATTGGCATTGGCCCTGGTATTGGCACAAAAGATCAAACGCAAAAAATGCTTTCCTTCATAGCGAGGAGATATTATAAGCCAGTAGTTATTGATGCCGATGGTTTGAATTGTATGGCCTTGCAGCACCATCTTTTAAAACAGTTACCTCCTTATAGTATTCTTACCCCCCACCCAAAAGAGTTTGACCGGCTTTTTGGTCAACATCAAAATGATTTCAATAGAATTAAAACTGCTATTCAAAGTTCTGCGGAATTTAATGTCGTTATTATACTCAAAGGGCATCATACTCTGGTAACAACGCCAACCGGAAAATGTTATTTTAATTCGACCGGTAATGTCGGTATGGCCAAGGGTGGCAGCGGAGATGTTTTAACCGGCGTGATAACTGGATTGCTAGCGCAGGGATATACGCCTGAGGAAGCTGCCCTACTCGGGGTTTACCTTCATGGCTCTGCAGGAGATTTAGCAGTAAAGACCTTATCCAAAGAAGCCCTGGTAGCGACAGACCTGATTAGGTTTCTTTCCCCTGCTTTTTTAAAATTAAATTGATGGCGTTCATTTAGCTACTGCAAAATATTTAAACCATAATTTTACCCAATGGCCCAGTATTCCATTAAGGATGCAATTAAACAGTTTTTAGCGCAGAGTCGTATCAGGGGTGATATACAGGCATTGCAAATTGAAGATGTGTGGGAAAAAGTAATGGGCAAAACTATTGCACGTTATACCGATAACCTGAAAGTCATCAATAAAACGCTTTTTATAACTACCAATGTAGCTCCGCTAAAGCAGGAACTCATGTATCAAAAGGAAAAAATAAAGCTTCGTGTGAACGAAGCTTTGGGCGATAAGGTTATTGATGAGATCGTGATTCAATAATTCCACGGATATCCTTGTCTTACCTGACTGGTTTCTTCAAACGTGTCCTTTCGTTTACATAAGGCCTGGTGCATAAGGTCGTAAGAAGATACAACCCCCTTAAAAATAAAAGAGTCATATACAGCCAAATGCTTGGCGTTGTAGCGTTCCATTAGCTGCATGCATTGTTCCAGGGAGTCATCTGAAGTAGCAACCGGTAGTGTTCGGTTGGTAAACTCTTTTACTGGAATGTCTTTTAAAGCCCTTTCATCAAATAAAACTTTGCTGGCAATGTCGTGTTCAGTGAGTACTCCCATAAACTTGTCCTCGTCGAGAACGATCAGATGATCCACATTCTCGCAGGCCATCTGGTAAAGAGCATCGCTCACAAAGCAGTTGGGAGAAACGGTGTTGAACTGAGGATATTTGCGGTCCAATACATCAGCAACTTTTTCCATAAAAAGTTTTTTAAAGGATTATAAAATTGGCGGTGG
>DAIQPL010000081.1:0-14605 GCA_036787395.1 Flavisolibacter sp.
ACCAATTCACTAAAACAAACTAAAAATTTGCGAAAACTCAGGATACTGCATACGACAACCAGGTTGGTAAGAGGCGGTGGGGTTGAAAATAATATCTATCATACCATTGACCAATTGAAGGACAACTACGATTTTATTCTTTCCAGCGGCATTGATATGCAGGAGAATCCGTTTAAAGATGATCCGAAAGTGAAAGTAATTGTTTGTAGATATCTTATTCATAATATACATCCCTGGTACGATCTCAAAGCTTTGCTTTTTTATTACCGGCTTATTAAAAAAGAAAAAATAGACATCGTTCATACCCACGAAACGAAAGCAAGCTTTATTACAAAACTGGCAGCCTGGTTGGCCCGTTGCCCCTATATCATATATGGCCTACATGGCGTTACTTTCAACGACCCTATGAGTAAATTGAAGCGCAATTTTTATATTTTTCTTGAAAAGATCACTATAGGTGTTTCAGATTTTATTGTAGCAGTAAGTTATGATGTGATGAAACATTATCATGCGAATAATATCGGACGAAAGATTCCATACACAGTTGTCAGGAGCGGGATTGAGCTAAAGAAATTTTTTGCGCATGCCCATGTTGATGAGAATGAAAAAGAAGCACTGCGAAAAAATTTGCGCATCGGCCCCCATACAAAACTGATCTGCAATGTGGGCCGGTTTTCTTTTTCCAAAGCACAGCGTTACACTATTGAATGTTTTGCCCTTTTGAAAAAAGATTTTCCCGATAGTAAGCTGATCTTTATAGGCGAAGGCGAACTGCTGGAAGATTGCAGGCAGCTGGCAGGCAGGCTTGGGATTGGTGATGATGTGATATTTGAGGGATATAAAAAAAATGTTCCTTTATATTTATCCATCAGCCATCTTTTTCTTTTTACTTCCCTTCGTGAGGGCCTTCCACGAGTGATTGTTGAAGCTGCATTAATGAAAGTGCCCATAGCTGCTTTTGAAGTGGAAGGAATAAGAGAGGTGATTGAACATGATCAGTGGGGAATTATAGCGCCCCAGTACGATATAGATGGCTTGTATCAAGGCGCTAAAAAGGTTTTAAACAATCAGGCATTGTCCGACAACTTTGTACAAAAGGCATTTGCTCATGCAGAGCATGAATGGGACGTGGAAAAAATGGCAAAGGACCTGCAGGCGGTTTACCAGGATGCAGCAAAAATTATTGGAAAATGAAAGCTTGCTTTACGGTAGATATGGAAGATTGGTACCAGGGAATCGGGTTAGATTTGGATCAATGGAGCCGGTTTGAAAAACGGATTAAGATCGGCCATGAAAAACTTTTGACCTTGCTGTCTAAACATAAAGTAAAAGCCACTTATTTTATTTTAGGTAAAGTCATAGAAGAATTTCCAGAACTGGTACAGCAGGTAAAAGATGAGGGGCATGAATTGGCCTGTCATACCTACTCTCATCCTTTTTTGTATGAAATTACACCCGAACGTTTTAGAGCAGAATTGAAAAAGTGTAAGGAACTTATTACACCGTTTCAAGAGGGCTATATGGGTTTCAGGGCTCCTTATTTCTCAATTGATAACAGGAACCTTTGGACTTTAGATATTTTGAAAGAAGAGGGATTTATTTATGATTCAAGCATTTTCCCCGGCAGTACCGCAAGAACAGGAATTGCAGGTTTTAAAAAAGAGATTCACACCCTGGAAAACGGCTTAAGAGAGTTTCCCATCTCTAATTTTAAGGTTACAAAGTTTGATTTTGGTGTTGGGGGCGCATATTTCAGAATATTGCCTTACTCATATTTTTGCAGTAAGCTGAAAAAATTACTGGTGCAAAGGCCGGCCGTGTTTTACATCCATCCCTGGGAGCTTGATGAAAATCACCCTTATTTAAAAGGTTTAAATAAGAGAATACAATACACGCACTACTTTAATTTAAAGAATACTGAAAAAAAACTTGATAAATTACTTTCAGACTTTGAATTTTGCTCACTTAATCAATTGATCTACTAATAAAAATGTAAGACATGCAACAGACCGAAGTGAAAAATGAGGTTCAGGATGTGAAGAAGTTCTTTCATGGCTATGCGGCAGATTTCGACAGTATATATGGACATGCAAAAAAAAGAAGCGTCTTTGATAAAGTAATGGACAAACTTTTTCGCAGATCCATGTTGCTTCGTTTCAATGAAACCCTGGAGAGCTCTGCAAAGCCTTCCATTCAATCTATCTTAGATGTTGGCTGTGGTTCAGGTGTGTATGACGTTGAGTTCTTAAAACAGGGAAAAACTGTAGTTGGCCTAGATATGGCAGAAGGTATGCTCGAAATTGCAAAGAAAAGAACAGCGCCTTATGCCAATACCGGAAAGATATCTTTTATACTTTCTGATTATATGGAACACCAGTTTAATGAAAAATATGATGCCGCCGTATTAATGGGTGTTTTTGACTATGTAAAAGATCCGGTTTCTTTATTGAAAAAATTAGGAAAAGATGTGTCTAAAGAAATCTATGCAAGCTTTCCAAAAGGCGGAGGTCTTTTAACCTGGCAAAGGAAGGTCCGTTATAATATGAGACATTGCCCTCTATATTTTTATTCCAAAAAATCACTCGTTGATATTCTTGACCAAAGTGGTTTCCAGGGGAAATACACGATCAAAGACCTTGGGAGAGATTTTTTTGTAAAAGTGAAAGTTTAAGCTTCACTAAAAAAAGAGAACAGATAATGTTCTTTAAGAAGAAAAAGGCAGCATTTCCTGACCTTGCCTGGCTGCAGGCAGATATGCATTCTCATTTAGTTCCTGGTATTGATGATGGTTCCCCGGATTTGGCTACCTCAATTGATCTGATCAAAGGCTTTGCATCTCTTGGCTATAATAAAGTCATTACTACGCCTCATGTTCTTTGGCATGTTTATCCAAATACGGCAGAAACAATAAACAGTGGTATAAAAGAGGTAAAGGAAGCTGTAAAACAAGCTAACATAAATATAGAAGTGTCAGCCGCTGCTGAATACTTTATTGATGACCATTTCCAGGAACTATTAAAAAATAAGGTTCCATTACTTCCTGTCAGCGGTAATATGGTATTGGTTGAAATTTCTATGTTAACTGCTCCTATCGACCTTCACGAAGTGCTTTTTGAGATGCAGATGCAAAACTACCAGCCCATTATAGCACACCCGGAACGGTATAGCTATTTAAGCAGGAAAAAAGAGCTTTTTGAAGAACTCAAAACATCCGGGTGCTTTCTTCAATTGAACTTACTTGCATTGGTAGGTCATTATGGTAGTTCAGTACAGGAGTTAGCCGAATACCTTATGAAAAAAGATTATTATGATTTTGCAGGGACCGACCTGCATCATCACAAGCACCTGGTAGCTTTGCACAAACTCAGCTCCTCCACTTTATTAAAAAGACTAAAAGATTCTGGCACTATAAAAAATCACCTGCTTTAATTTCAACAAATCTTTTCTTAGTTTGTAATAATGCTATGGCGTATACAATTAAGGAACTGGAATCACTCTCCGGCATTAAAGCCCATACCATCCGTATATGGGAACAACGCTATAACTTTCTCAAGCCATCCCGCACCCAAACAAACATTCGCACTTACAACAACGAAGAACTGAAAATACTTCTTACCGTTGCTCTGCTGAATAAGTACGGCTATAAAATTTCCAGGATCGATGAAATGCATCCTGAACAAAGAATCAATGCTGTTTTAAACCTTCCGCACGTGGAAGCTTATAATGAAAGCACTATAAATAGTTTGGTTGGTTGCATGGTAGATCTTAAAAGCATAGAGTTTGAAGAGGTGATAAACGACTATATTCTCCAGCATGGCATAGAAAAAGCCGTAACCACTATTATTTTTAATTTCCTTGAAAAAGTGGGTATCCTTTGGCAAACCAATAAAATAATACCCGTTCAGGAACATATTGTTTCCAACATTATCAGGCAAAAAATTGTAACTGCTATTGAAGGACTGCCTTTTGTACGTAAGGACGAGCCTATGTTTCTTTTGTTGCTCCCCGAAAATGAACATCACGAAATGGGACTTTTGTTTGTATATTATTTATTGAGGAAGAACAGTATTCCTGTGATCTATTTGGGTGCCAATGTTCCATTAAAAGACGTTAGTTATTTGTTCAAAGTAAAAACGCCTCAGTACATGTATATTCATCTTACTTCTTTTCCGCGGAAGCAAAACTTTCATAAATATTTAGCCGTACTTGGTGCGCAGGCCTCTTCTGCTCAAATTGTTGTTTCAGGCATTGCAGCACAAAATCCAAAATATCCACAGCCTGCCAATGTTCGGGTTTTGAAATCCTTTTCTGAAGTGTTTTCATATATCTCCAAAATAAATAATTAAGCGGTTCTGTTTAAGATAGAAATAATTTTTTTTAAACAAAATACTGTGTAAGTTTGTGGTGCAAATGTTTAAACAAAATGAGTATACAGGAGTTTAACAGCTTGGTTTTGAACAACACAGACGGCCTGAAGCCTTTTGCCATTACACTTACAAAAGATCATGAGATGGCCAAAGACCTTTGCCAGGAGACATTGTATAAAGCTTTTGCTTACCGTGAAAAATATCAGCCTGGTACCAATATCAGGGCATGGTTGTACACGATAATGCGTAACATATTTATCAATGAATACCGCAGAAATGGCCGCAAAAAAATTGTAATGGAATCGTTACAATATTCTCAATCACATTTTGCGCTTTCATCGGAGATTAATGTACGGCTAAGGGAAATAAATAATGCTATTCATCAATTACCCGTAATTTTTAAAACAGCTTGCCTGCTATACCTGCAAGGTTATAAATACCATGAAATAGCAGTTACCTTAAACGAACCCCTCGGAACAATTAAAAGCCGTATTCACTTTGCAAAAAAGATGTTGCAGAAACAAATTGAACGTTGAAAAAATCTGTTGTCATAATAGGAGCCGGTTTTGCCGGTCTTTCTGCGGCGGCTTTTATGGCCAAGGCGGGCTGGCTGGTTACTGTTGTTGAAAAAAATGAAACGGCGGGCGGCAGGGCGAAGCAATTGAAAGCAGAAGGCTTCACCTTTGATATGGGCCCCAGCTGGTATTGGATGCCCGATGTGTTTGAACGGTTTTTTCAGCAATTTGGTAAACAAGTTTCAGACTATTATTCCCTTCGGCGTTTAGATCCTTCCTATCGTGTCTATTGGAATAACGGTGCTACAGATATTCCTGCCGATTATGGCGAACTAAAAAAATTATTCGAAAGCATAGAAGCAGGTAGCGGCAATAGGCTCGATCTATATCTTAAAGAAGCATCTGTCAAATATAAAATTGGCATGCAGGATCTTGTTTATAAACCCGGACAATCAGTAACCGAGTTCCTTGACTGGAGGCTTATAAAAAATGCGTTGAAGCTAGACGTTTTTACTTCTATGAAATCGCATGTTTCCAGGTTCTTTAAAAGTCATCGTCTACAACAGTTGATGGAGTTTCCCATTCTTTTTCTAGGTGCTTTACCAGAAAATACGCCTGCCTTATATAGCCTTATGAACTATGCCGATATGGTTGGTGGAACATGGTATCCCGCAAACGGCATGTTTTCAATTGTAAAAGGTATGCAGCAAATATCTGAAGAGCTGGGGGTAACATTTAGATTTGGCGAGGAGGCTCAAACAATTACAATTGAAAAAGGCGCTGCAAAAAAACTGGTAACTAACAAAGGGGAATATGTAGCCGACGCAATTATAAGCGGCGCTGATTATCATTTTACAGAATCTCATTTATTGCCCAAAGAATATCGAAGTTATAACGAGAAGTACTGGAACAAAAAAATATTGGCACCGTCATGTCTTATGTATTACGTAGGTCTAAATAAGAAATTGGATAATGTTTTACACCATTCACTGTTCTTCGATGTTCAATTCGATAAACATGCAGCTCAAATTTATACAGAGCCACAATGGCCACATGAACCTTTATTTTATTTAAGTGTTTCATCAAAATCAGACAACACCGTAGCACCTGAAGGTTGCGAAAATTTAGTACTGTTGATTCCGGTGGCATCGGGGCTGGAAAACGATACAGAAGAGCTAAGAGAAAAATATTTTGGCAAAGTAGTAAGACGCCTCGAAACACATATTGGACAATCTATCTCCGATGCCATCATCTTTAAAAAAACATTTTCGGTTTCGGACTTTGTTAATGAATATAATTCGTACAAAGGAAACGCTTATGGCTTAGCCAACGTGTTAAGTCAAACAGCTAATTTTCGCCCGTCCTGCCGAAGTAAAAAAGTGAAAAATCTTTTTTATACCGGGCAGTTTACTGTTCCAGGCCCTGGTGTACCGCCAAGCCTTATCAGTGGCGAAGTAGTATCCAAAGAAGTAATTAAATCTTTTAAGCGATGACTGTATGACAATAGGATTATTTCATAAGGTGAGTCATGAATGTAGTAAGATTGTTACTAACCGGTATAGTACTTCATTCTCTTCCGCTATTAAACTTTTGCACAAAGACCTTAGAACGCCCATATACAATATTTATGGATTTGTTCGTTTTGCAGATGAGATAGTGGACACATTTCATGACCAGGACAAAGACCTTTTATTGGCTCAATTTAAGACATCAACATTTGATGCAATTGAGCGAGGTATAAGCCTGAACCCTATTCTGAACAGTTTTCAAAAAACAGTTGTTGATTACCAGATTGACCTTGAACTAATTCATGCTTTTTTTAAAAGTATGGAGTCAGACCTTACTCAACATAACTATGATCGCCAGGGGTATGAAGAATATATTTATGGTTCAGCTGAAGTGGTAGGTCTAATGTGTTTAAATGTCTTTTGCGGTGGCAATAAGTCATTAAATGAAGAGCTAAAAAAGGCGGCTAAGGCGCTTGGTGCCGCCTTCCAAAAAGTGAATTTTTTAAGGGATGTACAATCTGACTTCACAGATCTTTCAAGGCTCTATTTTCCCGGATGCGATTTTCACAATTTTACTCAACAAGATAAACTGGAGATCGAGATGGATATTGAGCAGGATTTTAAAAAGGCATTTTATGGTATTTTGCAATTGCCCGTAAAAGCAAGGTTTGGTGTATATGTTGCTTATAAATACTACTATTCTTTGTTTAAAAAAATAAAGGGAATCTGTCCTGAGCAAATTTTGCAACGACGGATAAGAATAGCGAATTATCATAAAGCTTATATTGTTTTCAGGGCAAGTGTAAAAAATGGACTACGGTTAATTGAATGAAGAAACATGAAATTATACTGGTCAATGAAAGAGATGAGCCTGTTGGTGTAATGGAAAAAATGCAGGCACATAGGGAAGGGCTTCTTCACAGGGCTTTTAGTGTTTTTATTTTCGATAGTAAGGGAAAAATGCTTTTACAGCAACGTGCCCTGGAAAAGTATCACGGTGCCTGTTTATGGACTAATGCCTGCTGTAGCCATCCCTATCCCGGCGAAACAATAGAGGAAGCCGTACAAAGAAGATTGAAAGAAGAATTAGGTTTTATTACACCCGTCGAAAAAATTTTTTCATTTGTCTATCATGCCGAAGTAGAAAATGGTTTAACAGAACATGAGTATGATCATGTATTTACTGGTGAATACGAAGGAGAAATAAATCCGGACAAAAAAGAAATTGCCGATTATACCTATGAAGAAATGCAGCACATAAGGCATCGCATACAATATCAACCCGAAAAGTTCACTTCATGGTTTAAGATAGCTTTTCCGAAAATTGAAAATTGGTGGAAACCACTATATGCTGAAAATGATTTAAGATGATGTGGGTATTTTTCATATTAGTTTTAACGGGCACTTTCATTGCAATGGAAGGAATCACATGGCTAACGCACCGTTATATAATGCATGGATTTTTATGGCGTTTACATAGAGACCATCATCAAACAGAGCCTGGTTTCTTTGAAAAAAATGATTGGTTCTTTGTCATCTTTGCTATTCCAAGCATCATGCTGCTTTTTTTTGGAACAATTAACAATGTGTGGTGGATGCAAGCCACAGGCTTTGGTATCATGGCGTATGGGGCAGCTTATTTTATAGTACATGATGTTATTATTCATCAGCGTTTTAAATGGTTTAGCAGGAGTAGGAGTACTTATGTTCGTGCCATCCGTTGGGCCCATAAAATGCATCACAAACACCTGGATAAAATGGAAGGGGAAAGCTTTGGAATGCTAATGGTGCATAAAAAATACTGGAATAAAGTACGTAGGGATAAGCAACTAATGGCAGCAAGCAAAGTAAACTATGCCCCAGACAAAATATAATTATGTTTCCATCTTCTGAATTTCTATTTAACTTTCGTTGTGTCACTCTCTTGTACATTCTGTAATTCTGTTTAGCATTGAGCGCCGCACTACAATATAATTATATCATTGCCGGGGCGGGATGTGCAGGATTGAGCCTGGCCATGCACATGATTCATTCGGGAAATTTTACCGATAAGAAGGTTCTTCTTATAGATAAGGATCCGAAAAAATCGAACGATAGAACCTGGTGCTTTTGGCAAAAAGAAGAAAGCTTATTCGAGCCAATTGTATATAAGAAATGGGAGAGAATCTGGTTTCACGGAGAAGAATTCTCGAAAGAATTGAACATATCCCCCTATCAGTATAAAATGATAAGGGCAATTGATTTTTATAATTACTGTCTTGATACTATCTCTAAGCAGCTTAATTTCTCAATCCGTTTTCAAAGAGTCAATCATGTTTTTAGCAGCGAGGTTACCACAGGAGTTATGATAGATAATGAAGTTATTCATGCGGAGTACGTGTTCAATAGCATTTTATTTGAAAAACCTGAACTGTCTCAAAAACAATATTGGCTTTTGCAGCATTTTAAAGGATGGTCAATTGAGACAGAAGAAAGGATCTTTGACGAAGAAGAAGCGACATTAATGGATTTTAGAATTGATCAGCAATGGGGCACAGCATTCTGCTATGTTTTGCCTTTTTCGTCAACCAAAGCCCTGGTAGAATATACCCTATTTTCACCTGAAGTGCTACCTAATGAAAGGTATAACGAAGGTTTAAAATCATACATTCAAAACATTTTAAAGATTGCGTCATTTAAAATTGTTGATGAAGAGTTTGGGGTGATACCAATGACCAATTTCAGATTTTCTGCAAGGCAAAATAAGGTCATTAACATTGGTACTGCAGGTGGACAAACAAAGGGCTCAAGTGGGTATACTTTCAATTTTATTCAAAAGCATAGTCATGACCTGGTGCGGCAATTAAAAAAAGGAAAGCTTCAGGCTTCCGCAACCAACAGCCGTTTTTCGTTTTATGACAGCGTGCTATTAAATATCCTTTCTCACAATTCTTTACCGGGAAGCAAAATATTTACAGACCTGTTTAAGAAAAATAAGCCCCGCAAAGTGTTGAAGTTTCTGGATAACGAAACTTCGGTGGCGGAAGATTTGAAAATCATTTCCACTTTGCCAACGTGGCCCTTTACTAAGGCCGCTATGAAACAAATTTTTTAAGAGCTGTGCTGGTTAATTATTTGTACTAAAGTATTCGCCGGCACTACACCAGATTGTCGCCATTTTACTTCACCGTTCTTAAAGAGAATTAAGGTGGGCACTCCCTGGATTTGAAAATGTTCGGCTGCTTCCCTGTTTTTATCTATATCAATTTTGATGATAGTGGCTTTGTCTCCCAAACTCTCTTTAGTCTGCTTTAAAATAGGCGCCATCATTTTACAGGGTCCGCACCATTCTGCAAAAAAGTCCACCAGTACAGGTTTCCCTGATTTTATTACTTCCTGAAAACTCGACATAATTATTCAACTCCACATAGAACGTACCAGATTATAAAATTGCGGAGTTTTTTGAATGAAAATGTGTATAAACTTGTTTATAAAACGTCTTTAATTCCTCTTCTTCCTTAAGGCAAAGGGAACAATGCTTGTTCTGAACTTATTTAATGAAAAGCATTGAACAATTGCCTAAAGACGAACGGCAGCACTACATACAATGTGACTGTGGAGACTATATTGATATGAGAAACCTTGCTGACGTTTTTAAGCATTTACATGCTCCAACGGCTCCTGAACCAAAGTGGACTTACTCTGTGAGAGTAGGTGAGCCTGCTGCCTATTCAAAAACAAATAAAAGGCTCGATTTAAATTAAGTTAGACAGGCCTTTGAGAATTTTATTAAGATCTATTCCCTTTCCAAGAACACCTCCAAAAAGATCGCCTTCTGCTCTTACCCTTTCCACCATATTTTTAAGAGTGAATTGGTTAATTTTTAGTCCTTTTTTTACTTCATCCCAATGTAGTGGTGCAGAAACGGTAGCACCAGGCTTAGGTCTTACCGAGTAGGGTGCGCAAATAGTTTGGATGGGTCTGTTCTGTAAGTAATCAATGTAAATTTTATCTTTCCTCATTAAAGGATTACGTACAACGCTTGTGAAAGTGGGCAGTTCTTCATGCACCAGGTTCGCTACCAGTTCAGCTAATTGTTTTGATTGCTCATAATTATATTTTGCACCTAAAGGAATATAAATATGTATGCCGGTAGATCCGGAGGTTTTAGGATAAGAAGGTATTTGAAGTGTATCTAAAATGTTTTTTACAGCCTGTGCTGTTTCAATTACTTTTTCGAAGGATATTTCACCGGGGTCAAGATCAATTACGCACCAGTCAGGTGAATGGGGAGCCTGCACTCGTGAATGCCAGGGATTCATTTCAATGCAGCCAAGGTTAGCCATATAAACTAGTGAAGCGGTGTTAGTACAGATCAAAAAGTCCTTAGGTTCCCCCGATGATTCACTAAAACGTTCAAATGTTTTCAGCCATTTGTCAACTTTACCACCCATGTTTTTATGATAAAAGCTTTCGCCATTAATGCCATTAGGGAACCGGTTCAAAGACTGAGGTCGGTCTTTCATGTAAGGCATAATGTAATCAGCTATACTATAGTAATAATTCAATAAGTCGCCTTTTGTAATTTTCTCTTTTGGCCAATAAAATTTTTTGAGATTGGTAAATTTTAAATCATGTCCATCAAGGTTAACTACTTTTTCAGTTTCTGCCTTTGCTACCAACAAGGGCTTCGTTTCCTGTTGTTCTTCTGTTTTTACTTCTGTGACAATTGTTTCGGTGTCCAGCTCAGTTTCATCATTTAATTCAAAAGCAGCTTTATCCTCTCTTAGTCCCTGGAAAGAAGCATGACGCATAATACCTTCCTTCGTAAGCTCTGTATATTTTACTTCACATACCAAAAACGGTTTCAACCATACAGCTGATTCTGAAAGCGCGGGCTCGTTTTCAAAAGGACAGGTTTTTGTAATATGGCTTTTCATTTTTTTTATCAACTCCTGTTGTATGGAAACGGAATAGCCTGTACCTGCCTGTCCCAGGTATTTTAATTTTCCCTTTTCATAAACTCCCAACAACAAAGAACTGAACGACCGGTCAGTGTCTTGTTTTTTTGTGTAGCCGCAAATAATGGCTTCATGCCTTTGTTCCGCTTTTATTTTCAACCATGTCTTAGTACGCGAGTCCGGTATGTAAGGTGAATTTTTTCTTTTGGCAATAATACCTTCCAGGTTATTTTGCCTTGCCATTTCAAAAAAATCCTTTCCTACAGCGTCAATGTGATCGCTGAAACGGATAACACTATTTTCAGGAATGAGTTGTCTTAACACCTCTTGTCGTATATGTAAAGGCTCTTGCATGATATCTAATCCATCTAGCCATAATAAATCAAAAACATAATATACCAGGAGGCCTTCTTTTTTTTTATCCCATAATTGAATACCATTAAAATCAGGAACACCTTCGTCGTTTAGCACAACAATCTCTCCGTCAACTATTGCATTGATCTTCCATTGGGTTAGAGCCTGATAAACTGATTCAAACTTTTTATTAAAGGAATTGTTGTTGCGGGATCGAATATCTGCTTTACCGTTTTTTAAGTAGGCCAGGGAACGGTAACCATCCAACTTTAATTCAAATTGCCACTCTTCATCATTAAAGGGTTCGTCTACCAAAGTAGCCAGCATAGGCTTTAAGTCGGATGGCATTTTTGACGGGTTGGAATGATTAAGCTTTCGTTTTGCAAGTTCAATTACGCTTTCAAATGCCTTGCGGTCTGGCCGGATGTCAATTTTAATATCAGTAGTCTTTTTTGCCGAAGGTTTTGCTTTTTTAGAAGGCAATTTTTTCAAGGGTTGGCTCAAAGCTTTTGGTTTAGATTTTTGGTTTCGCAATTTGTCCTCATGGTGGCTCATACTATATAATTACAAAAAACAAATGCCATTTGGTAACAGCAGGCTGCAATACAACCTATAACTCGTTGATAATGAGAAAAGTATTTTTTATCCACTCTAATTCACACTGTTTCACATTGAAAAACGGGACTGTTAATAAATATGTGAGTAGATTGATTTTCAATATTTACTGACATTTGCTTTTTAATCACGTGCATGAAAGAAATCATTTCTGTCGTAATCGCCAGCTTTCCGTTTTATCATCTTTTTGTTAGGCCACCCCTTTACAGTTGCCGAAAGGAAATATTTGATCGTAAACCAATTTGTACCGCTAACCCTAAGAACAGGTTTGCATTTACACTTGTAAAAGAATTGGAAGACAAATGGAGGTTCGGATTAGAAGGATCTTATACCGGGAAGCAATATAGAGACAATGAGACAAGAACACCCGGTTATTTATTTGCAGCTTCGATGATACAGAGGAATTTCGGAAAGTACCTGTCACTGGTGCTGAATTGTGAAAATCTGTTTGACTACCGTCAGTCAAATCAGGAGGCATTATTTACTGGTAATATAACGGACCCTGTATTTAAAACCTTTGTGGGCACCAATTGATGAAAGAGTCATCAACTTTTCCGTGAGAGTAAAAAAATGATCATTATCTTTTCCGACTGAGGCAATAAAAAAGCCCAACTAAAAAGAAGGGCTTTGTTTGACTTTATGAGAATCGAAATTTAAACATTTAAATACCACAATACACTCAAAAGGGTGACAAGGAAAATGATTGTGTGGTAAAGTTCTTTACCGTGATCTTTTTGAATTTGTTTTTGTTTCATAGCGGTACGTTGAGAGTGATAAAATACTCATAGGAAATGTGGACGCTATGATTTTTCGACTAGGGAATTGGTGCTGTCGTTTTTTTGAAACGACTATTTTTAAGCCAGCTTAAATCGAAATGTTGTGATTAGTTTTTCAGTAGGAGATGCAACGCTGCATGTGAAATGTTATTGTAAACTTAACACGCGTTTTGATTTTTTGCAATAGGAAAACTACTATGTGAATAATATAAAGCTCTTCAGGAAATATGATTTTCAATAGGTATTTGTAACAAATGTAGTTGTAATATTCTTTACCATTTAAATGACAGGAATCATTTAAAGGGCGGCATTAAAAGTTCCATTTTTTAAAATATTCCTTTATTGTTTCGGTCAGTTTTGACTATTTATTTTATACTTGCATGTTTTCAATATAGCCCTGTTTATGCCTAATATCGCAAAGCCTTTTAGGATGAATGCTCAACAAGCGAAGAAGATGATTCAAATGAGTTTCCGGATTTTTTTTACAATATTATTGTTGTTTAAATGTTTTTTAGGCTGCGCACAGGAGTCACGAACACAGTACCCGTCATTTTTGTCAAATTCATACTTTAATGTAAACGTTGGTTATATTAATTATCCATTTTCCAAAGCACAATTAGAAACAGGTTATACGGTTGAAGCTATAGAAGTTCCACATACTGCAGTAAGAATTGTTCTTTTAGGCCACCAGTTCCATAAATATTTATCGGCACAGGTCAGTTATATGCGACCCGTTAAATACGTGGCATACAAAAGTATAAACGGAGATAAGCAGGACCATCATGTATGGATGCATTTCGGAAGCCTTACTTTGAAATCGCAGCTGCCACTTGGTAAGAAGATTTCTGTTTATGGCGAGGGCGGGCTTGGAATTGTTACTCGCAAGGGATTTAATATTGGTGAAAACAAAGTAGTTAAAAATGCAAGCTATGGAGCAGTTTTCCTTGGCGGTGGCCTGGAATATCATTTGAACAAAAGATGGGATTTCTTACTCGGTACTTCTTATGCTCCTTCAAGTTCAACGCAGAACCAACCTCACACAGTTTATTATTCAGCAGGTTTCAGGTATAATATGCGTCCTCTTTCCGCCGAACAGGTCGAAAAGAATGGCAGTAGCCAATTTATTTTTCCCAAAAACATGTTACAAATTGGATACACTACAAATGAGTTCGGCTATAGCATCAATAATTTTACTTCTAAAACAGTTCCCATTTTTTGGGGTGGGGGCATAGAAATTGAAAAAGGGGTAACGCTGCGTTATCAGCGTAATGTGTATCATACCCGCAAAGTATTTGCTTTAAATATTGGAACCAGTGTTTCGTGGTGGAGAAGCAAAAAAAATAAAGACGAGTTTTATTCGCTGGCTTTATCTCCTATTTTCCAGTTTAATATATTGCGTACAAAGCCTGTCGATCTTTATGTATTTTATTCTGTTGCAGGCCCCAGTTATATATCAAAGCTCGAAATTGATAGCAGCGGAACCGGCAGGCATTTTACCTTTCAGGATTTTATGGGTATTGGTATTTTCAC
>DAIQPL010000320.1:0-3990 GCA_036787395.1 Flavisolibacter sp.
ACCCGGGATGTAAAACTTAAAGTGACAGGGCCATAGTTTCGGAAACCGGGACAGGGATAATATTATGAGAACTATGAGGGACGGCGAACGGGATTAATAAAGTATCAATTTTTATAAAAAGAGTTCGTTTTTTTAAACGCTTACTTTTCAGTATGTTTAATTGATCGGTTTAGGGTTCCTGATTGAAAATTTCACAAAATAATACTTTCAATTGCTAAAAAAGTATCTTTCTTTATTTCGAAGAAAAGATGGTTTTGGTAACCAATCAATTTTACTGTGAGGATATAGGCTGAAAGATATTTTTTTAGTGTCGTTATTCTAACAAAGAAAAGTTTTTAAAAAATTATGCAATCGGTTGCGTATTTAAAAAAACTTCTTACATTCGTCAAATAACTTAAAACAATTCTTGCTATATGAGGAAACATGCATTCTACCGTGTAGTCATACTATTACTATGTACGCTCACTTCTTCAATCTTATCTGCACAGGAAAAAAAGATTTCAGGAACTGTTAAGGACGAAAAAGATGCTCCACTTGTTGGAGCGACAGTTGCTGTAAAAAACACTGCGGTGGTGACAACTACTGATGCAAATGGAGTCTTTAATATTAATGTTCCTCCAAACTCAAATGTGTTAGTTGTTAGTTATGTTGGAATGGTGCCACAGGAAATTTCTATAAAAGGAAAGGCAACCATTGCAGTGTCCCTGAATGCAGCCGATAATAATTTAATTGACGTTGTAGTTGTTGGCTACGGCAAAACGAAAAAAATCTGATCTCAGCAGTGCTGTAGGAACGATTTCAAGTGCAGAGCTGAACAGAACAGTAAATGTAACTCTTGATCAGGCTCTCCAAGGGAAGGCGTCTAATGTATACGTTTCTCAAACCAGTGGCCAGCCAGGTGCTTCTGCGTCAGTAATTATCAGGGGCGTTAGTACGGTTACGGGAAATTACCAGCCACTTTATGTTATTGACGGCGTACAAATAAGACCGAGCACTCCAACAGGTGGCACATATAATCTGCCTTCTGGTTTTGCCAATCAATTAGCCGGTATAAATCCGGATGACATTGAAAATGTTAGCATATTGCAAGGACCGGCAGCAACTTCTATTTATGGTGCTGCTGGTGCAAATGGTGTGGTGATGATTACCACCAAGCATGGTAAATCCGGCCAAACAAAAGTATCTGCTAGTGCCTTACTAGCTATTCAGGATAGACCAACAAGGTTACCTGTTTTGAATTTGCAAGAGTACGCTCTTTACCTTCAAAAATTACAAACCATAGGTTTCGTAGGAGCTATTGCTCCTGAATTAACAGATCCAACTATTTTGGGCCATGGTACAGATTGGCAGGAGGAGCTGTTTCGCCCTACCGGTATGCAAAAGTATTCACTTGCTATAAGTGGTGGCACGGACAAGACTACATTTTATTTTTCGGGTGATTACTTATCTCAGGATGGAGTAGCGCTTGGGTCAGGGTTTGACAGGGGGTCTGTTAGACTTAATTTGGATAACCAGGCCAATAAATGGCTGAAATTTGGTACTAACTTAAGTGCTTTTACTACCAAAGAAAGAGTGAATACAACGAATGGCTCTTTGATCGGCATAGCCCTTTCGCAAAACCCCACCATTCCTGTAAAAAACCCCGATGGTTCATTCGGAGGGCCTACTCCTTCTCAAACCCAATATGCACAAACTAATCCTGTAGCAGTGGCTTTACTTAACGATGATTACAACAAGTCTTTTGGCGGTATTGGAAATTTCTACATTGATATATTACCGCTTAAAGGACTACAATGGCACACTGAAGTGAACGGGAATTACACGTTTACCAATAATTACACATTCAGGCCTTATTATTCTCTTGGGACTTACCAGGGACCTGCTACGTCTGGCAGCAGAAATAGCGGTAATAATTATTGGACTTCTCTTAATACAAGGTTACAATATGACTATGCTATAAAAAAACATAGCGTTACAGCAATGGTTGGCCACGAAGCAAGTCATTACTATTATGAGGGCATACAGGCGTCGGGAAGTAGATATTCTACCGCTTCAATACAGGAACTTAGTGTTGCTGATCCTTTAACTTACTATTCAAACAGTTACAGAGGTGAGGGTGCCGGTGAATCATATTTTGGTCGCCTCAATTATATGTATGCTAACAAGTATATTGCTCAATTAGTAGCAAGGCGGGATGGCAGTTCTAATTTTGGCCAGGCTAACCAGTGGGGTACTTTTCCGGCAGCATCAGTTGCATGGAAGATATCAGATGAAAATTTCATGAAAGGTTTAACCTTTATAAATGAGCTGAAATTGCGTGCTGAATATGGAGTCTCAGGAAACACCGGTAATAACGGAAGTGCGATCTATGCAAACTTATATCCAAGCCCCACCATTTGGGGTACTGGTTTTCTTCCTGCCAATTTTCCCAATCCTAATCTTAAATGGGAAGAAGACAAAGCTACGAACGTAGGACTTGATCTTCACATGTTCCATAACAGGGTAGAGGTGATAGCAGATGCGTACATTAAAAAGATATCTAACCTTATACTTATTGCTTCCGACGGCGGTTATTTGGGAGGAAGCTTAAGTGGTGGATATGGAGGACTTCTTAGCTGGCCTACCAAAAATTATGGGGGTATGGAAAACAAGGGTTTAGGTGTTACAGTGAATACCATAAATGTTTCCACAAAAGATTTTCAATGGAAAACAGGCCTGAACTTTTCAATGGACAGAAATAAGGTTACAAAACTCGTTACACCTCTTATAACCATATATGTAAATAGTGGAAATAATAACCAGGCACAATTTCTAACACAAGTAGGCGATCCTTTAGGTATGATCACCGGTTATGTTGCCGAAGGTCTTTTCGAGAATTATGATGATATTGCAAATCACGCAATTCAAACTGCAAATAAAGTGCTTACTATTCATCCCACGCAGGGATCGTGGATAGGTGACGTTAAATTTAAAGATATTTCGGGGCCAAATGGAAAACCAGATGGATTTATTGATGATAAAGACCGTATTGTAATAGGTAATCCCTGGCCCGAGTTCACCTATAATTTTAATACATCTTTTAGTTACAAAGGTTTTGATTTGAATTTATTTTTTACAGGTGTTGAGGGCAATGACATACTAAACCAGACACGTTATCAAAATGAAACTCCATTGGGTGGTCCGTACACTAATCGTCTTATTAGCGCAACAAATTTTGCCCGGCCGAGCAGCGTAGCCTTAGCTGATGCACATACAGCAACCTTGCTAAATCCCGGAACTAAAATTTACAGGCCCTCATCCGCCGACGCTAACGGAAATGTAAGGATGTCCCAATGGCAGGTTGAAGACGGATCTTATCTCAAATTGAAAAATGTGCGGTTAAGTTACCGTGTACCTACGAAATATTTATCTCATACGCATATACTTAGAGGCGCTACAATTGTTGCTCAGGCGCAGAATGTATTTACTATTACAGACTATACTGGCTTCGATCCTGAAGTAGGTATGTTTAATTATAAAGGTGTTACCAATATAGTAGGTATGGATGAAGCAAGGTATCCGTCTACCAGGTCGTATTCAATTAGCCTTGCGTTAGATTTTTAATAACAAGAAGTTAATTCAAGAAAATATTATGAAAAGAATAAAAATAACTGCAATATCGGTTCTTATAATCTTCCTTATACAGGGATGTAAAAAAGACTATTTAAACCGTCCACCACTTGCTTCACCTACTGCAGGTACATTTTATGCAAATGATAATGATATACTCTCGGGTACTGGTCCTCTTTATAATGCCTCCTGGAATTCTTATAATGGAACAACCATGAATGCCATCGGAGATGTGTTGGGTGGGAACCTCGTTTGGGACAATTACCAGGGCAGGGGCGCTTATATTAATTTTTCAGTTCAATCCACTGATCCAAGCGGATCCCTTCCCTCCTCTTATAATGCGTTTTGGTCAGTAGTCGCAAACGCTAATGTTGTGGCGTT
>DAIQPL010000320.1:4000-4701 GCA_036787395.1 Flavisolibacter sp.
GCAGCTCCTGGTGCCAGTGCGGCTACCAAAAATGCTGGTTTGGCAGAGTGCAGATTTATGCGGGCAGCAGCCTATTATTACCTTACGCTAAACTGGGGCCCGGTGCCTATTATCTATGATAACATAAGCCAGATAGGGGATAAAAGCATAGTGCGAAATAACCTGGAAGATGTATGGAAATTTATTATCTCAGACCTTACTTGGGCGAAGAATAATTTACCTGCTGCACCGCTGCAGCCAGGGCGTATTACAAAATGGAGCGCTGAAGGCATGTTAGCGAGAGCTTACCTTGTAAGATCTGGTTTAGGCCAATCCGGCGGAACCCGTAAACAAGCAGATTTGGATAGTGCTAAATTTTATGCAGGAGATGTTTGCAACAATAGTGGTCTAAGCTTGTATCCAAGTTATTATGATCTGTTTACCAGCAAAGTTTTTAGTGGTAAGAATATACCTCAGGAATCCTTATTCAGTCTTTTGTGGGTGCCTACCGGTAGCTGGTCTGTTCAAAATCATCTGCAGGCTAATCTTGCATACGATTCAAAAATTACTGAGACAGGTGATGGTTGGGGTACTTCTTTTGGTGCATCACCCAGTTTATTGCAATATTATTTTGACCCCGCGAATAAAGCTGATTCTGTTCGCAGAAAAGCAACCTTTTTTATGCCTAATGATTTTTATCCCGATATTAACCAGGCTGCTGG
>DAIQPL010000321.1:0-3279 GCA_036787395.1 Flavisolibacter sp.
AAAGTTTAGGATAAAAAAGTAAAACTCTTAAAAAGCAATAACCTGAAAGGTTTGGCTTCTGTAATGTCTCCCGACATTTACTACTTCTATTATTTAATTGAATCAGGCACTACTTCTTATGCTTTCTTTCGATAACGGATTTCTGAATGGAATTCAAGATGAAGCCACTATTCTGCACAATGCAATACCAGGTACGGCATGCACCAATTGTTTAAAAGTTAGTAGGTCAATGTAACACCTGCACCTAATCCCATATCACTATCATAGTGCGTTGACAAGGCGAGCCACTTACTGACTACATATCTAAATCCAGCCATGTATTCCTTATCTGTATTACCCATTAAGCTGAAACGCAGCCGTGGCGTAATGGGAATATCTTCCCTACTTAACTGAAAGCGCAACTTGCCATTGCCATCCACTCTTGCATCTGCCAGCATCAGCCAGGGGGTAACGTACTGAACGCCTGCTGTGAATGTCTTCCTGTTGGGCTTATTACTTATCTGTCCAAACAGGTTTTTTTCCTCGCTTGTGTGGTCCTTCATGTCATCTTCTTTCTTATAATGATAGTCGAAGCCAACATAGGGGAACAACCATTGATTAACGCCCAGGTATCTTCCCAAGGCCAATTCTCCTTCATAACCATGATGCGGGTTTAATCCCAGGTGCCAAATGCCTTGTAAGGCATAACGGTTAGTAGATAACATGGCTTCTCCGTCCGTACCATTGCTTTCTAAACCCACCCTTGCCATTAGGTGATACATATTGTTATCTCTCCTGAACATTTTGTATGCGGCATTTGCATCAGGCAGTTCAGGATTTACAGGCGAATTTTCATAAGTAAATACCCTGCCCATACCGGCCATCATATGAAACAGGATATGACAGTGAAAGAACCAATTGCCTTCCTGGTTGGCGGCAAACTCTATAGTGTCTGTTTCCATTGGCATGATGTCAATTACATTCTTTAAGGGCGCATAATTGCCTTGTGCATTCACTACTCTAAAATCATGTCCGTGCAGGTGCATAGGATGGCGCATCATAGAATTATTGGTAAGTATGATGCGAAGGTTTTCACCTCTTTGAATCATAATGCGGTCACTTTCATTCACTGTTTTGTTATCTAATGTCCATACATAACGGTTCATGTTTCCTGTGAGATTAAAATGCAAGGTTTTCATCGGCCCGTCAGGTAAAGAAGTGATATAAGGGGCTTTCATCATGCCATAGTTGAGGGTGACAATATCACCACCTGCTACTTCCTCTCCCATATCATGCCCACCATGATTCATGGTTTGAGCGGTGTCTGTTTTTTGTTCAGGATGATCGCCTCCCAACGTGCTCTTTTCTTCGTCATTATTCTCGTCGTTATCACCGGTAATTTCCGGGTACATTACCATATTCATGTCCATTTGTTGGAGGCTCATATTCATGCCCATGTCTTTCATAGTTCCGTTTGTCCGCATCATGTCGTTCATCATCTTCATGCCTTCGAAGTATTTTAGACGCTTTAGCATAGGAGCCGACATTTTCATACCACTACCCAACCAAAGAGAGGAAGCACCGGTTCTATCTTCTGATGTTGCCCTGAACTCATAGCTCATGTTTTCCGGAATGGTTACCACCACGTCATATGTTTCAGCAGGGGCAATAATTAACCGGTCAACCTCCACAGGTTCTAATTCATTTCCATCATTACCTACAACAGTTATTTTACCACCACCATATCCAAGCCAGAAATAGGTAGAAGCTCCGGCATTTACTACGTGCAGATTTATTTTATCGCCGGCCCTGAATTGTTGTTCAACAACTTCAGGCTTTCCATTTACCAGAAAACGTTCATAATAATCATCACTTACATCCATGGCTTTCATTCGCTTCCATTCATTCAAGAGTTTCGTTTTAAAATGACCTTCTCTAATTGCCTCAGCATAACTCTGTGTACTACTTTTTTTAATAGAGAACCAATCGTTGCCTGTACGGAAACGACGTTGCGTTTGGGTTGGATCTTCATCCGCCCACTCGCTTAGTACCATATTATAGTGCGTATCAGATGAACTACCGGTAGCAATGTTAGCATCCTTAGTTGGAGGTTGTTCTCTCTTTTCAAATATTAGTGCCCCATACATTCCGATCTGTTCTTGCAATGCATTATGTGAGTGATACCAGTAAGTACCATTTTGGACCACCCTAAACTTGTACAGGTGCGTTTCACCTGGACGTATGGGAGCGGTAGTCAAATAGGGCACTCCGTCAAAACGGTTTGGCAGAATCACACCATGCCAATGCAGCGATGTTTCTTCTTTTTTTAAATTATTATGCAGGTAGATTTCTGCTGTATCACCCTCTGTAAAAACCAGCGTTGGTGAAGGTATTGAACCATTGATAGCAATACCTCGCTTTTTCTTTCCGGTAAAATTTACAATAGTGTCTGTCACATATAGATGGTAAACTACTGTTTTACCTTCTTGCAGGTTTACTTTGCTGGCTACAAAGGCATCTGCGGTTGTAGTATCTGCATCACTTTGCTCAGTATGGTTATGCTGCTCCATATCCGTTTGCTTATTGTCTTCGTTTGACGCAGGAGCTTGGCCTGGAGCTTTGACCGTCTTCTTTATAAGCGTCATGCCACACTTAGGACATTTGCCAGGCTTGCCCTGTTGCACTTCGGGATGCATAACACAAGTGTAAACCACCTTGGTGTCTGCTGCGGCTGGCGGGGGCTGTGCGGTTGCAGGTTTGTTGGTAGGTTGCTTTGGTTCTTCTTTTTGAACTGGCTTTGTCACTTTAGGCTTTTCCTCCTGCTTTTTGGGAGCAGACTTCGGGGCCGCTAGTTTCACTGTCTTTTTAACCAAAGCCATTCCACACTTCGGACACTTGCCCGGTTTATCCTGCCTTATTTCCGGATGCATAACGCAAGTGTAATAGCTCTTGGTAGTCTGTGCAGGTGTTGCTGAAAAGATAAAAGCCGATATAAGTATCAGAAATAAATTCTTCATATTGTTTTCATTTGAACTGACATTACCGTTTTAAATAAACTTCTTTTTCACTAATGTCGATCTTGTTAATCATTGCTTACCATCCTGGCGAAAGACTGTCTATTGTTTTAGATGTCCAGTCAAGTATTAATGCTTTGCTTTCATTTGAAAGTTTAGCAGCTTTATGAATGAACGTATATGACGACAATGGCATACTACCATCTTTGACGCTGTTGTGGATTGATTTCAGCTTGCTCAACTGCCTTCTCTGAGAATAATTGCCAAACTCATTAAGATTCAACTC
>DAIQPL010000321.1:3379-4688 GCA_036787395.1 Flavisolibacter sp.
GTTTCAGTGACCTGTCCGCAAGTGAGCATACTGCTTCCGTAGTAAGGATTTTTAATAGCCTTTTCGTTGCTCAACCAATATGCTTTTTTCATCGGGCAATAGGCCTGGTAAATGGGCTGGTCAGTTAATTTAACTGCCTTGGCAACGGCTGCCATATTAGTGGAGAAGCTGGCAAAATATTCGCGTTGCTTTTTAATGTCTTTGGTTTCTGCAATCTTGCCTGCATCGTTTGCCAAGGTATGTATGTTGCCTTCCGAGATAACCTTGTAATCTATACTATTGACCGTTTTAGTAAATGCTAAAGCGTTGGCTGATACAGATGCGGCATCTCCTGCTACCAAAGCATTTTTGACATTATAATAATAGGTAAGAAGTTGGGGTAACTGGTAGGGTTTTGTACTGTCTTGTGCGGAAGCGTTTTGAAAAAATACTATTGAAAATAAAGAGAATATTATAAGAAAGTGTTTCATTTTGATTGATTTAATGTTCAAAGAAATAATTACAGGCATGGTGTAGGTACCCACGCAAACGTTAAACCAAATCAAATCTGGAAAGACTGAATTTTAATTCTAAGGTCGGTATGGTCGGGGAAACACCATCGTCGGACAAACTGAAACTTTGATTTAACTCCAGGACCCGTTTCATTTTGATCCGAAAAAAAGGAAATTATATTGGTGTTAGTTAAGAAAGCAGGTGCTTTTAAAAGAAGGTTGTTATACGGTATTGACTTATCTAATTTAGTGAAGCTATTCACCAGGCTTGAACAACAATCACTATTAGGCTCTTGCATCTTAGCACCACAAATGTGTTTTTGTAAATGAATATCGTTGTGTTTATGAAGCTGCCTATGTTTATGAGCCACTCGGTAACCTTCCTTTTGACCTTTGTGGTGATTTGAGTTGTACCCCATATCTACCCCAACAGAACAGGCAAAGCCTGCAACAGTATTTACAGAGAATACTATTAAAAGTGCAATAGCTCGAAGCTTATTTTTTACTTGTAGGGTCATTTTTGCTTAGACAAAGTTATCAGGCTATTTGTTTTAATAGTTACAAAATTTTGTCCCTTTTTTATAGATAATTGAGGTTTAAGCAAAATCGAGACCGCCCTTATTTAGCGAACTATTTCAGCTAATAAGTGAGCCCGAGAAAGCAATATGATGGTAGCCGAGCTGGCTTTATTTTAATACGATCGTGAAACTATCCTTGTACAATATAAACAAGCTCGCACGGTATTAAACCGTTGAAAAAACACTATGAACACTCATCAATTTGTTTTCAGTATCCTTTAGCATGTTTTTGATGCACCA
>DAIQPL010000082.1:0-13814 GCA_036787395.1 Flavisolibacter sp.
GATCAACCTGCTGAATACCATGGCCCGTAAGTTTCCGCAATCAAGCCTGGTAGGAGATGCCAATATGGAAGTTGCCAATACATATCTTGCTGATGAACGTTTCCGGGAAGCCATCCCATATTTGAACACCATTGTTAATGCTGCAGGCAATACGAGTTTAAAGCCGCAGGCACATTTAAAATTAGGTATCGCCTATTATAACCTGAATAACAACGAGGGTGCTATTACCCAATACAAACAACTGCTGAACAATTATCCTAACTCTCCCGAAGCTGAAGATGCATTAGATAATTTGAAAACAATTTATGTAGAAGGTGGCCGTCCAGGTGAATATGCCGACGTTGCACGCCAGGCTGGAAGACCAATTTCTGTAAGTGCAGAAGATTCCCTGACCTATTCCGCTGCACAACTTCAATATGATAACGGAAACACTGCTGCAGCTCTAAATTCTTTCAATACTTATATTCAGCGTTTTTCAAATGGCACTTATTCTACCAATGCTCATTACTATCGTGCAGAAATTTATAACAGCCGAAAGGACTGGAAAAATGCTTTGAGCAGTTATGATGTGGTAGCAGAAAGAGCACCCAATACATTTGCCGAAAGAGCGGTATTACAGGCAGCCCGAATCAACTTTTTCGAGTTAAAGAATTATGCAGAAGCAGAAAGATATTATACCCAGTTAAAAAAGATTACAGCCAGCCAGGAAAACCGTCTCGAGGCAATGCGTGGTTTGTTGCGCAGCCAATACCAGCAACAAAAATGGAGTGACGCTGCCGCGAATGCTAAAGACCTGATTGCACAAAAAGGCAGCAGCTCCGATGATAAAGCTTTGGCAAATATGACAATTGGCAAATCGGCACAAATTGCCGGGCAGTACGACGTAGCCATCAATTCCTTTAAACAAGTAGTAGCTGTAAACAAAGCGGCATTAGCAGCAGAAGCCCGTTATGAAATTGCCAATAGCTGGTTTATGACTGGCCACATGACTGATGCAGAAAAAGCTGCTTTTGAAGTAATCAACAAGTCGGGCTCATACGACTGGTGGGTAACAAAAGCATATATCTTGTTAGGTGATGTTTATTTCAAACAGAAAGATTATTTCAATGCGAAAGCTACTTTCCAAAGTATTTTAGATAATACCCTAAATGCTGAATTGAAATCGGAGGCCCAAACAAAATTGAATAAAGTAATTGAAGAAGAAGGCAAGAACAGCAAGGTTCAAGGGTAGGCGGTGACTAGTTAATATTAAACGGTGAGGTAAAATAAGTTGGCAGTTTGTTGTTAAAGATTAGCAATAAACAGGAAGCTCAAAACAAGTAATCAATTTTCGAATTTTCTTATTGTTCAATATGAAATTATCCATCTTAGCAGCAGGTATTTTGTTGATCAGCTTTGCAAGCCAGGCACAGGATACTATCAGAAAGAAAGAAGTGAATATTACTTCTACTTTCAAACCGTCTTTAAAAGAAGCAGCCAAAATCAATATCAATGCTACGCCCCCAACGCCAGACACTACCAGGCCAAGGTTGCAGTACAGTATTCCAAATCAGAATTTGTCATTTGCTTTTCAACCCGGCTCCTTAAAGCCGCTGGCCTTGTCTATTGACACAGGTGGACGCTGGAACAACGACAGCTATATTAAAGTAGGTTTTGGAAGCTTAAAAACGCCATTTATACAAACTGGTCTTTCAGTAGGCGACGGTAAAACAGTGGGGCTAAATGCATATGCTAAACATTTTTCTTCTAAAGGCAAGATCAAGTACCAGGATGTGATGCATACGAATATTGATCTTAATGCTTTTGTTCAAACTTCAAAAAATTTGGAATGGAATGCTCGTTTTGGGGGCATACAGGAGAAATACAACAAATATGGAATCGAACCGCACGGCCTGGAATTTCCTGAAGATTCAGTCAATGTAAAATTTCAGACATGGAGCGGACGATTGGCTTTTCACAATATTACTAAAACAGAATTAGGGTTGTCTTATGCGCCAGAAATGAAAATTGATGTATTCAATGACCAATTGGGAAACTCAGAAAGCAATAGCTATGTAAACCTGCCTTTGAAAAAAACGATTGGAACAACCTTCGAGGCCGATGTAGCTATTGAAGCCAACCTGGCCAGGTATAAACCGGAAAATAAAGCACAGGTGAAAAATACTTTCGTGGTTATTTCTCCTTCTTTATTGTATAAAACAGCAAATGCTTATATAAGTGCTGGTATCAAACCTTCATGGGACAACGGCCTTTTTAATGTGTTGCCGAATATAACCGCAGAAGTAAGTTCTAACGACAATCGTATTTCTATACAGGCGGGCTGGATCGGCTATTACAGAAATTCAGGATACCGCTATGCTGCTAATATCAATCCATGGATATGGGCTCCTTTAGCCATTTATAATTCCCGCATAGATGAACGGTATGCCGGAATCAAGGGCTCGATCGGTGATCATTTTAGTTACGGGGCAAAAGTGGCTTATAATAAAATAACGAACCAGCCTCTTTTTGTAAATGATACAGCAACGGGTAAATCTTTCCGGGTTCTAAATGAACCTGAAATGAAAGTGGCGAATTTTAGCGGTGAATTAGGGTATACTGTAGGTGAGCAATTCTCTGTTATATCTAATCTCACCTTCAATAACTATAACACGGATTTCTATGAAAAGGCATGGGGTTTATTGCCACTTGAATGGAATACAACGATGAGAGTGCAAGTGATGAAGGACTTATATGTGAATGCCAACCTATATGCGTTTGATGGTCCCTGGTCATTTTCAAAAGGAGGGAAGAAGAACCTGGGAGGAGCCATGGATTTAAGTGCAGGGCTTGAGTTCAAAGTTGCAAACAACATTAAGATTTGGGGACAGTTCAACAATATTTTAAACAAAGAATATCAGCGTTGGAATCAATATCCGGTTTATGGGTTCAACATATTGGGCGGAGTTGTATTTTCGTTCGCTCAAAAGAACTAAGGTGCTGGCTATACTTACTAAATATTTATTGCAATACCGAAGACTTTCTATTCCACATGTAGGGACTTTTGAACTGGTGCAACAGCCCGCGGAATTTAACGTAGTCGATAAATTAATCCAGTCGCCTTCCTTCCATTTGAATTGGCACGGGAATGATTCTCTGCCGGAACATCAATTATCTTATTTAGCCGCCTGTGTACAAGCCGACAAAGAAAAGATAAGAGAAGAACTGGACTCGTTTGGCAAGACGTTTAAAAAAAAGGTTTCGCATCAGGCTTTTTCCTGGAATGGGGTAGGAACCTTGAGTAATAAATCCGGTGCTGTTTTTATTGAGAGGGAAAATATAAAAATTGTTGGCTTAGATGCAGTGCCCGCCAACAAACTGATTCGGGAAAACGTGCAGCACAGTGTATTGGTTGGAGACCAGCAAATGAGTTCACAACAGGTTACCGACACTTTAGCTAGTCCTGCTAAAAGAAAGTCCTATGCGGTGCTTATCGGCTGGATTTTATTTATACTGGCAGTTCTTGCAATTATTTTTGTTTTATATAAAGGTGAATTTAATCCTTTGTCTTCGGGGCTTAAAATGAAGGCTTCTTCAAATGCTCTTTACTGATAATTTTCCCCTTTTTTATTGTTCATCCCGTTTATGAGCACAGTGCATTATACTCATTGCCCGGTTTGTGACAGTTCCGCTATTAATCCTTTATTAACGGCAAAAGATCATTCGGTAAGCAAGGAAGAATTTGTAATCTGGCAATGTGCTGATTGCAGCCTACGGTTTACACAGGATGTGCCTGACGAAAGTTCTATTGCTCCTTACTATCAGTCTTCAGAATATATTTCTCATAGTAATACTGATAAGGGACTAGTCAATAAATTGTATCAAAGAGTTCGCAAGTATACACTACAGCAAAAAGCTTCTCTTATAATTCGCAATACTTCGCCGAAGGGAAACCTATTGGATATTGGCGCGGGCATAGGAGCTTTCCCTGCAGAAATGAAAAGCAAAGGGTGGGATATAACCGGCATAGAGCCAGATGAAGGCGCAAGAGCACAGTCAAAAAAATTATTTGGACTCCACCTGCTTCCTACTTCTTCTTTATACCAATTACCGCCTCATAGCTTTGATGCCATTACGCTATGGCATGTGTTAGAACATGTGCAATCCTTACATGAATATGTTAAACAGTTGAAGAGTCTTTTAAAAGCGAATGGAAAAATCTTTATTGCTGTACCCAATTATCAATCCTTAGATGCTGATACCTATAGAAACAACTGGGCGGCTTATGATGTGCCAAGACATTTGTATCATTTCACTCCAAAGGCAATGAAAACGCTGATGAACAAACATGGTTTAAAGATCATCGATAAAAAGCCAATGTGGTTTGACGCATTTTATATCAGCCTGCTAAGTAGTAAGTATAAGAACAAGAACACAAATTGGATCGCTGCGGGAATTAATGGCTTGCGTTCCAATATCAAAACTATACTCAATAGAGACGCCTCCAGTTCCCTCATCTACATCATCACGAAAAACTAAAACTGGAATTGCAGCTCGTACATTTCCGGCCAGTATTTACCTGTAACATAAAATTTTTTGGTAGCAGGGTTGTAAGCAATTCCGTTAAACTCCGCTGCATGCGGGTCTTTTGCTTTTACTTTATTCACTAATTCGGACAAATCCATTTTAGCAACCACTTGTCCGTTAGAAGGGTCTATTTTTAAGATATAGCTATACTGCCATTGGTTGGCATAAACAAAGCCATTGATATATTCCAGTTCATTGATATTAACAGCCGGTGCGTCATTTTCAGTAACACCTTGCGTCCGTAATAACCTGAATGTTTGCGGTTCGTAAAAATATAAGTTGCTGCTTCCATCACTGGCAATCAGGTTTTTCCCGTCATTGGTTAAGCCCCATCCTTCGGTATTCAATGGCAACTCTTTTATTTTTTTAAAGTCTTTGGCGGTATAAAGATGGACAACATGCTCTTTATACGTCATTTGGTAAACTGTATCATGTAAAACGGTTATGCCCTCCCCAAAATAGGTTGTGTCAAGACTCACTTGTTTCAGAACCTTTCCGCCGGGAAAAGCCATCTGAACAAGCTTTGATTTACCATAATTCCCTGTACTTTCCAGCAAATTGCCATTGTAGAATTCTAAACCCTCGGTAAAAAAACTGGTATCGTGGGGATGTACCGAAATAACGCTATAACTCAAAACAGGAGTAGACCTGGTTACGGTGCCATCTGAGCTGCCTTCGCCATCATCACCTTTGCAACTAATCAAAAATAGTACGAATGTAAAAGACAGTAGCCAGCAAAGTTTTTTCATCGGACAAAAATAAGGGATGCAGAAAAAGACATTTGTTAAACAAAAGAAGTTTGATTCTTTGTTTTTCAAGAATTGGAATCTATATTTGGTCTTCCTTCCAATTCATCCTCGTAAAGATCCCTCAAACTAATTAACTGTCCTATCTGGTTCCAATTCCATTGAATTTCAACGTTTGGTCCTATTTCTATTTCTTTCCAACATCCGGTCAAAGATTCACTATTCCATAGACCTGTGCATACCTACAAACCCTGGAACTATGAGGACGATCGCCCTAGGTATCTGCATATTTATTTCATCTATTGCATTTGCACAACGTGACTGTGCAACACAGTCTTACATACAAGAACAAAAATCAACTAATCCACGTTTATCAAATAGCATTGCTGATGTCGAATCCTTTATTCAGCGTCAGAAACTAAATGCACGTATAACTGGCGGGGGCATGGCATCTGCAGCCAACATTATCAAAGTTCCGGTCGTTGTTCATATTTTGTATAGTGGTGCATCTCAGAACATACCCGATGACCAGGTAAAAAGCCAGGTGGAAGCATTAAACCGTGACTTCAGAAGGGATAACTGGGACTCGGTTAATACACCTGAACGCTTTAAATCTTTAGCTGCTGATGTTCAAATTGAATTTGTTTTGGCAACATCTGATCCTAAAGGCAGGGCTACCAATGGAATTGTCCGTAAAAAAACAAGTATAGAGTACTGGAAGAGTGATGATAAAATAAAATTCAGTTCACAAGGGGGAGATGATGGCTGGGATAGTCAATCTTACCTCAATATTTGGGTTGGTAACCTACAGTCGGTGATTGGTTACTCCAGTGTTCCTGGCGGTCCAGCGGAAAAAGATGGCTTAGTGATCACAACCTCCGTCTTTGGAACCATCAATGTGGGAGGTGTCTATAATTTAGGAAGAACAGTTGTACATGAAGTGGGACATTGGTTGGGGTTAAAGCATATCTGGGGCGATTATTATTGCGGTGATGATTTGGTTGACGATACACCTGTACAAGGAAATTTTACACCGGGCTGCCCAACTTCCTTCAGAAGTTCGTGTAACAATGGCTCGCTTGGAGATATGTACATGAATTATATGGACTACACTGCCGATGCTTGCATGAATTTATTTACGGAAGGCCAAAAGGCACGTATGCGTTCGTTATTTTTTGATGGTGGTCCAAGGGCTTCTTTGTTATACAGCAAGGGATTAAACCAACCATGGACAGAAGAAGCACCTGTAGTTGAAATTCCCATGCCAGTTGCCACCTTATATCCTAACCCGGCTACGCATGAAATTACATTAAACCTGGATGATAACTGGGTTGGAAGGTTAGTTCGCATTATATCTATTAATGGAAATGTGGTATCTACTATAAAGATCACTTCACGATTGCAAATAATTAGCATTGGCCAGTTAAAAGCGGGTATGTATTTTCTGCAGGCTGAAAGCGAGTCAGGCAAAGTAAGAGAAAAGTTCATCAAACTATAATCATTCCGTTAACATATGCGCCACCTGTTGTCCTACTACGGGTGCTAAGGCTACACCCATGCCACTCATTCTTACAGCAGCAAAAATATTTGACTCGAGTTGCCTTACAATTGGCATTTTCTCGCTTCCCATAGCCATGATACCAGCCCATCGATGATCAATATTGTATTGACCTTGTTGGCCCGGAAGAACTACTTCGTTTAAGTATCTTTCCAATTCGCCCTGGATAAATTCTGAAGTATGCATTTCAGTTGTTCCTTCTTCTGTAAAAGCTTTATTTCTTGCTCCCCCTAATAAAACCCTGTTTCCAAGGTTACGGAAATAATAATAGCCTTCATCTGAATGGAACGTTCCTTTCCAGGAAAGGTTATCGATGGGAGAGGTGAGAAGTACCTGTCCACGTGCTGGTACTATGTCTATCTCGGGGAATAAGTTTTTAGTAAAAGCATTGGTGCAGAGGAGGAGTTTGCTGGCGAATAATCTGATTGGCTGATTGGTAGTTAGTTCAAAATGATCACCAATCCGCTCAAAGCTTTTTATCTCGATAGAATTGAAGACCTGTACTCCCATTGATTGCACACGGTGCAAAAGTGCCTGCACCAATTTTCCGGAGTGAAGGTAACCCTCCAGGTTATTTTTCACAAGGTGTTTCGTGTTGTCAAAACCGAAGGCTTCTATTCTATCATCGGCTAACTTGTATGTTTTTTTGGTGCCGGTTATAACTCTTATCAGCGAATTGATGTACGGTATATTATGCTGCAATTGTTCAGAGGAAACTTTATCGGAAGCACCATATAATTCGTACCCCCCACACAGATCAAAGTCTATAATCTCTTTTTCAAAATATTTTTGAATCCGTTGCAGTCCCTTGTAACGCATTTCAACTAGCTCCAGCATTTTATCAGTGCCCATCGTTTGCGCATCATAAACCACTTCACTAAGACTTCCAAAGCAGGCAAATCCGGCATTGCGGGTACTGGCACCCGTTGGTATCAATCCTCGCTCAACAATGCTGATCTTCAATCTAGGATGCTTCTTTTTTAAATAGAAAGCCGACCATAAACCGACAAAGCCACTTCCAATAATGATGATATCCTGTGGAGCATAGAATGTTTCTTTTTCCCAAATGGAGATTTGCATATTTATCTACCTCGTTTGCTATAATTACAAATATCGTGAAACGAGAAGTCAATTACGGAGATGAGGTATGCACTTCCTACGTTCCTACACAAACCAGTGTTAGCAACCGGCAACATACTTTTCTTTATGATAGTTAATAAAGCTGCCTTATCGAAGACCGAACCGCTAATGCGCCTTTCAACGTTGGCCATTTACAACAATCGTAGAATTCCTTAGGAACTATCCTTTATTTTAAAAATAACAGTATTTAAACCGCTTTTAAATTCTATACTATTATTTTCGGCGTACAAACAATTTCTATGAAGAAAATAACCATCCTCTCTTTCCTTCTTATTTTAATGATTTACTCCGAGGCCCAGGGTTTGAAGGGTCTATTTAAAAAAGATTCTTCTGGTAAAGCCGGTATAAGCAAAATATTGTCTTCTGGTACTAAACCCGGTTTGAGCAATGACGAAATTATCAGTGGTTTGAAAGAAGCCCTGAATGTGGGTACTAATAATGCTTCAAAACAGCTTTCCAATGTTGATGGTTTTTTTAAGGACCAGGCTATTAAAATATTAATGCCCGAAGAAGCGAAAAAGGTGGAAACCAAACTGCGGGCACTAGGGATGGGTAAGCAGGTAGACAATGCCGTCTTATCTATGAACCGTGCAGCTGAAGATGCATCCAAAGAAGTAGCTCCAATTTTTATGAGCGCCATTAAAGGAATAACTATTGGTGATGGATTGAGTATTTTAAGAGGCGGTGACTTTGCTGCTACTGATTATTTAAAAGGTAAAACAACAACTTCTTTAACGGAGAAATTCCGTCCTATTATTGAAACATCGCTAAAAAAAGTTGATGCTACAAAATACTGGAATACAGTTTTCACCAATTATAACAGGTTTAGCAATGAAAAGGTGAATACGGACCTTGTGGCTTATGTTACTGAAAAAGCACTGTATGGCCTTTTCCACCAGGTTGGTTTAGAAGAACAAAAGATCAGGAAAGATCCTGCAGCAAGGGTAACAGATGTACTGAAAAAAGTTTTTGCCAACTAATAACTTAAATAATATTAAATAAAAGCCTGTCTAAAAGACAGGCTTTTTTATTACTAACTAATTATTATAAAAGTATGGCTATAAATGTATGGCCTCACCATAAGCCACTTCAATGGCATCTTTGATGCTTTCGCTGATAGTGGGATGAGGGTGGATGCTATTGAGCACTTCATGATAAGTTGTTTCCAGTTTCCGAGCTACTACTGTTTCAGCAATCAATTCTGTAACATTATAGCCAATCATGTGCGTGCCTAACCACTCCCCATATTTAGTATCGAAAATCACTTTTATAAAACCTTCTCCATGTCCGGCAGCAGAAGCCTTACCGGAAGCACTTAGCGGGAATTTACCTACTTTGATTTCATAGCCTGCTTCTTTTGCTTTTGTTTCCGTTAAGCCAACAGAAGCAATTTCAGGTGAGCAATAGGTACAACCCGGAACGTTGCCATAATCCAATGGCTGGGGCTGGTGATTGTACTTCTTCTCGTTGTAACCAATATTTTCAATGCAAATGATTCCTTCTTTGGAAGCTACATGCGCAAGTGCTTGTCCGGGAACACAATCTCCGATAGCATAGATGCCCGGAACACTGGTTTGATAAAACTTGTCAACAGAGATGAGACCTTTCTCGGTTTTTACACCAAGGCTTTCCAGGCCAATGTTTTCAGTATTAGCCGATACACCAACGGCGCTTAGTAATATGTCAGCATCTAAGGTTACTTCGCCATTTGCTGTTTTCACTGTGGCTTTTACTCCCGCTCCTGAGGTATCTACTTTGGTTACTTCAGATGATGTCATTACATCAATGCCTTGTTTTTTGAAGTTCTTTTCGAGTTCTTTGGAAATATCTTCGTCTTCCACAGGAACTGTTCTAGGCAAAAATTCAACAATGGTCACCTTCGTTCCCATGCTGTTATAGAAATAACCAAACTCTACTCCAATAGCGCCGCTTCCCACTACAATCATTGATTTTGGTTGCTGGGGTAAAACCATAGCTTCGCGATAGCCAATAATTTTTTTGCCATCAATAGGTAGAGATGGAAGTTGACGGCTGCGCGCCCCTGTTGCTATAACAATATGTTTAGCCTCCACAGTTTGTTTGCTGTTATCAGCTGCAGTAACCTCAATCTTTCCCCTTGCCACCACTTTTCCAAAGCCACTAACCACGTCAATTTTATTTTTACGCATCAGAAAGGCTACTCCTTTGCTCATTTTGTCAGCTACGCCGCGGCTTCTTTTAATTACTGCTTCAAAATTGTGCTGGCCCGTGGCTTCAATACCAAAATCTTTTGCATGCTTTATATATTCATAAACCTGGGCGCTTTTTAAAAGAGCTTTGGTAGGGATACAGCCCCAGTTCAAACAAATACCACCTAAACTTTCTCTTTCAATAATTGCTGTTTTAAAGCCTAACTGGGCGGCGCGGATGGCGGCCACATAACCGCCAGGACCCGAGCCAATAACTACTACATCGTATGCCATGTCAATTTAAGATTTAAGATGTAAGATTTTAAAGTTATCAATGATGATTTAGCCAAAAGTCTTTGAATATTAATAACAAATGGATAGGCGACAATTGACTTTTCAAAAAGCGGCACGAAGCTACTTTAAATACACTTACCTTCAAAAGAAGAAAGGAATGGTAGAGTTTTTGTTATGAATAGAATTACAGAATGTACAAGTGTGTGATGGCACTTGCTGGACCACAGGCAACAACAGAAGTGAGCGTAGGCCTAAAGCTTAGTTTAAAAAAGAAAGATGGATCGCTTTAAAGAATACCTGGAGAAGCAAATGGACCTGAAAAGACCCTGTACTATTAAATTCAGGTCGGTTGACGGAGGTGTATCCACTATTAAGGCGCACATTATTGATATGAGCACGGTCTCGGACAGGGACATGATTGAAACCGATGCCGGCATTCATATTGGTCTTGACCAAATTGTAGAAGTAAACGACAGGATGCCCGAAAATTATTGCTAATATTTTCTAAAGGGCTAAAAATTCTTATTTTGGCTTTCCTTCATTGCCCGTTTTCCCTTACCTTCGCACTCCAAAATTTTCCAAAGTCATGGCACGAGTATGTCAGGTTACGGGTAAAACGCCAATTAGTGGTCATACTGTTTCTCACTCAAACATTAAGACCAAGCGTCGTTTTCTGCCCAACTTACAAACAAAGAAGTTTTTCTTAGCAGAAGAGAACAAGTGGATCACTTTAAAGCTTACTGCTGATGGCATCAGAACCATCAATAAAAAAGGATTGTTTAACGTTGTAAAAGAGCTGAGAGCTCAAGGTCAACATATTTAAAATTAGTAACAATGGCAAAGAAAGGAAACCGCGTACAGGTCATTCTGGAGTGCACTGAGCAAAAAACTACGAATGTGCCTGGTACCAGCCGTTATATCTCAGAAAAAAATAAAAAGAACAATCCTGAGCGTTTGGAGCTAAAAAAGTTCAATCCAAACCTCAAAAAAGTGACTGTTCACAAAGAAATTAAGTAAGATAACGTTTAACTCATTATACCATGGCAAAAGCAGCAAAAACAGCGATAAAATCCAAGGACGCCAGGGCCGCAGCTGAGGCTAAAAACTGGTCAAAAGTTATTAAAGCTGTGCGTAGCCCTAAAACAGGTGCTTACACCTTTAAAGAGACTATCGTACATAAGGATAAGGTAAAGGATTTCTTAGCACAGAAATAAATAGAGGGTTAGTAAATTTTCAGAGAGCTGTCCACCAGGGCAGCTTTTCTTATTTATGGAATCGGCTTAAGAGACTCGACAATTACTGTCCAAAATTCCGGCCTCTTATTTCTAAAAGCGTATCGACGGATCAACTTATTTTTGAGACCTAATTGAAAAAGAAGATGGGTTTTTTTGATAAAATATTTGGAAAGAAGGAGAAGGAAAGCCTGGATGAAGGACTTCAAAAAACAAAGGAAAATTTCTTTTCCAAAGTTTCAAAAGCCATTGCGGGGAAGAGTACGGTTGACGAAGAAGTATTAGATGACCTGGAGGAAGCCCTTGTCACTGCAGATGTGGGAATTGAAACGACAGTAGCTATAATAGATCGAATTGAAGAACGGGTAGCCAGGGATAAGTATTTAAATACAAGTGAGTTAAATAGTATACTTCAGGAAGAAATTAAAGACATGCTAGTCGAAGGCGATTCCTACGATTTTACTTCAGACTTTCCCCATAGACCATATGTAATTCTTGTAGTTGGAGTAAATGGAGTTGGAAAAACTACAACAATCGGTAAGCTTGCTTATAACTTTAAAAAAGTGGGTAAGGCTGTTCTTCTTGGTGCTGCCGATACCTTCCGAGCTGCGGCTGTCGAGCAGCTAGTTATCTGGTCTGAAAGAACTGGCGTACCCATTGTGAAGCAGCCTATGGGATCAGACCCTGCAGCAGTAGCTTTTGATGCTGTTCAAAGTGCCATGGCAAAAGGAAGCGATGTGGTATTGATTGATACTGCCGGCCGGCTCCATAATAAAGCACACCTCATGGATGAGTTAAGTAAAATAAAAAGAAGTGTGCAAAAGGTCATTCCTGGAGCGCCACATGAAGTGCTTTTGGTGTTGGATGGATCAACCGGACAAAATGCTCTGGAACAGGCAAAGCATTTTACAGCAGCCACTGATGTTACCGCACTGGCCATAACAAAGCTTGATGGTACCGCAAAAGGAGGAGTGGTTTTGGCAATTGCCAATCAATTTAAAATACCAGTTAAGTTTATAGGCGTCGGTGAAAAAATGGAAGACTTGCTTATTTTCAATAAACACGAATTTGTTGACAGTTTATTTAACCTCACGACGAGGTAATAACTTGCATTTCATGTTTAGTCAGCATTCTGTTTGGTCCTGATTTTCATTAATTTAAAATAATTTCAATGGGCCTGGCTGTACTGGTAATTTTTATTCTTGGCTACCTTGCTATTGCTTTTGAGCAACCTCTCCGTCTGAATAAAGCGGCTTCGGCGCTTATGACCGGTGTGCTTTGTTGGCTTATATACTTTCTAAACTCAGACACGCCTGAACATGCCAGTGAAACGCTTTTACTTCACCTTGGAGAAATTGCATCTATACTTTTCTTTTTGTTGGGTGCTATGACGATTGTAGAAATCATTGATTCTTACAATGGTTTTGCCATTGTTACCAGCAAAATAAGAACTACCCGGAAAGGAAAGCTACTGCTTATTATAACGGTCATAACATTTTTCCTGTCAGCTCTCCTTGACAACCTGACGACAGCTATTGTAATGGCCTCGGTTTCGCAAAAACTGATAAGTGAAAAAGAAGATCGCTTATGGTTTGCGGGCATGATTGTAATAGCGGCCAATGCCGGCGGAGCCTGGTCACCTTTGGGTGACGTTACTACCACCATGCTTTGGATAGGCGGTCAGATTACTGCGTTTAACATCATACTGAAAACATTTGTTCCCAGCCTGGCGGCTTGTGCGTTGCCGCTTTTCATTGTTTATAAAAAATTCAGGAAATCAGAAACCGCCCCAATCGGAGCAGCAAGGGCTGTGGACAGTCGCGAAGGAAACATTGTGCTCGTATCTGGCATTGCTATGCTTGTTTTTGTGCCTGTTTTTAAGACTGTAACTCATATGCCTCCGTTTATGGGTATGTTGACCGCGTTATCCTTTATGTGGATACTGACCTCTATTATCCAATATAAAATGAAGGCTGATGAGAGAGATACCGTAAGCAGTGCGTTACAAAGAATTGATAGCCCCAGTATTTTATTCTTCCTGGGCATTTTATTAGCGGTTTCTGCCCTGGATAGTTTTGGTTTTTTAAAAGAAGTGGCTGTTTTTTTAAAC
>DAIQPL010000082.1:13824-14459 GCA_036787395.1 Flavisolibacter sp.
AGTTATTTTCCACTTGTTGCATTATTCCCGTTCGCTGTTTTTTTAAACAGCATTCTTCCAAATCATTATTCCATTGCTATTGTACTGGGGCTGCTTTCCTCGGTGGTGGATAATGTGCCTTTGGTAGCTGCCTCTCAAGGCATGTACGACCTGTCCCAATATCCAACCGATCATAGTTTCTGGGAATTCCTGGCCTTAACCACCGGTACAGGTGGAAGTGCCATTATTATTGGTTCAGCCGCCGGTGTAGCCATTATGGGAATAGAGAATATTGATTTCATATGGTATTTGAAAAAGATATCGTGGCTTGCCCTTCTTGGATTTCTTGCCGGTGTAATCGTCTTTATTGGCCAGGATTTATTATTTCATTAAAGCCATTGCGATATTTATAGCTTTTGCTTTTTTAAAGCAGTTATATTTCAAGCAGCTAATTGCACCTATCCTTGCTCTGCCAAGAACAAATATCCTACTGATAAAAACAAAGCAATTCGGAAGTGAACCTGCTTTTCTAAAGGAACCAACTTTATTAAGGACCTAAAAAAAATTTTGGATGATGATCTCCCAAGCAGTCCTTATCTTTTTTAAATATGCAGAGAATCATGTCACTGAATTAATTCCATTTTTTATTGTGTCAG
>DAIQPL010000322.1:0-3035 GCA_036787395.1 Flavisolibacter sp.
AAAAGAGCAAGTAAGGAAGATCTTTTATAAATTTTCCTCTGGATAAACTGCTTTATACAATCCGAAAAAAGCTCATCCATTTTTAAATGATGTACGATGAATATAAATTCGTATTGTAATGGCCCGCTACCGTCTCTTCACCAAAATATTTTTTATTGCTTTTAATAGCGTAGTTGCCGTACTGTTTTTATTAGCCTGCATTGCCCCGTATTTAAATCCCAAAAAATGGTGGCCGATAACTTTAATGGGATTGGGTTTCGTGTTTATCATTATTACACTTATAGCCTTTGTTTTTTTCTGGTTGCTTTTTCGGCCTCGTTTCATGTTAATCTCCCTTTTGGCCCTCGCCATCGGGTATAAAAGTGTATTGGTGTTTTTTGGGTTTCACATACCAGATAAGTTTGATTATAACAAATCAAAAAATGTATTGCGGGTTGCCCATTGGAACGTAGCCCGTTTTATTGAATGGAAGCGCAACAACAACAAAGGAAGCCAGATGAGAATGAAAATGATGGACCAGATAAAAGAACAAAATGCGGATATAATTTGTTTCCAGGAATTTTTTACATCAACCGATTCTCAATACTATAATAACCTGAACCATATCAGAAAGGAATTAAACTACCCATACTATTATTTTTCTTTTGACAATGACGGTTACTTACAATGGTATGGACAGGCCATTTTTTCTAGATATCCGCTGGTCGATAGCGGGCTGGTTCGATACCAAAAACCAAGCATTCCCGAAGCGTTGATCCATGCCGATATTATTTTTAATGGTGATACTATCCGTGTTTATACTACCCATCTGCAATCGGTGCAATTTCAAAAACAAGACTATGAAACTCTGGAAAAAATAAAGAACAATAATGAGATAGAAGTAAAAACTTCCAGGGGGATCTTTTCAAAATTAAAACGTGGGGTCATTAACCGTTCAAGGCAGGCAAACCTGGTAAAATCAGAAATTAATAAATCACCACATCCCTTTATCCTGACAGGCGATTTTAATGATGTACCTAATTCCTACACTTATTTTACCATCAAGAATGAAAACCTTAAGGATGTTTTTCTGGAAACTGGTCTTGGCGTTGGACGTACCTATTCCTACATAGCTCCTACGCTCCGCATTGACTATATTTTTACTACAAAGGATTTCAACATCCGCCAGTTCAACCGGATCATCAAAAACTATTCTGACCATTATATGCTGGTAACCGATGTTGAACTAAAAAAATAAACCAATTATATTTGCCGCACTATGGTCGTAATGGTGCATCATATTTGTTGTTGTTGCTGCTAAGCATTTCCTTCAATCCCTCAATGTTTTGCGATCATTAACCTGTTAGTATGAGTAATCTGAAAGTTTATAATTCCTGGATAAGAGATAAAGAAGAATTTGTTTCATTGGTACCTGGCCATGTAGGCATGTACGTGTGCGGACCTACAGTTAGCGGCGAAAGTCACCTTGGTCATGCAAGGCCTTATATTACGTTTGATGTAGTTTATCGCTACCTTATGCATTTGGGATATAAAGTGCGGTACGTGCGAAACATTACTGATGCAGGCCATTTTGAGGAAGAAGGTCGCGAGGCAGAAGATAAGATATCTAAAAAAGCAGTGATCGAAAAATTGGAACCCATGGAGCTTGTGCAGAAGTACACCAATCTTTTTCACTGGGCTATGGAGAAGTTCAACAATCTGCCACCCAGTATAGAGCCTACAGCTACGGGTCATATTGTGGAGCAGATTGGTATGATCCAGGATATTCTGGCTGCAGGTTATGCCTATGAAGTAAATGGAAGCGTGTATTTTGATGTAAAGAAATATTCAGAAGGCCATGAATATGGCAAACTTAGCGGAAGGGTAATAGAAGATCTTTTAGAAACTACCAGGGATTTGGAAGGACAGGCTGAAAAACACAACAAAGCTGATTTTGCTCTTTGGAAGAAAGCGCCGCCGGAACATATCATGCGCTGGAATAGTCCATGGGGTGAAGGTTTTCCAGGATGGCATATTGAGTGCTCGGCCATGGCTACAAAATACCTCGGAGCCCACTTCGACATTCACGGTGGCGGCATGGATCTTCAGTTCCCTCACCATGAAAGCGAGATAGCCCAAAGCACCATCTGCAATCACAGTGCTCCTGTTCGTTATTGGATACATAATAATATGATTACCATTAACGGACGTAAAATGGGAAAGAGCTATAATAACGTCATTACGTTAACGCAGTTGTTCAGTGGCAATCATCCCTTGCTGGAAAAAGCGTATTCGCCCATGACGATCCGGTTTTTTATACTTCAGACGCATTACCGCAGCACGTTGGATTTTAGTAATGAAGCCTTATTGGGTGCAGAAAAAGGATTGAAGCGATTAATGGAATCATATGAGTGGTTGAAACAGCTATCGTTTGTTGATCATCAGTTGCCAGTAGAAAGAGTAAACGAAGAATTAAATGAGAAGGTAACGAAGTTACTGAATGAATTCGAGGATTTCATGAATGACGATTTCAGTACCGCCAAAGTAATGGCTAACATGTTTGAACTGGTTCATGTCATTAATTCATTAAAAGATAAGTCTATTCCTATCGAAACGTTGACGATAAAATCCCTGGAACTTTTAAAAAGCAAAATGGAATTATACGTCGAAGACATTTTGGGATTGAAAAGTGAAACCGAAGCCGAAGCAGAAAAATTGAAAGGAGTGATACAGGTTTTGATTAGCCTGCGAAAAGATGCGCGTGCCAAAAGAGATTGGGCAACGTCTGACAAGATACGAAACCAGTTGGCGGAGATAGGGATACAGCTAAAGGATGATAAAGACGGAAATATTAGCTGGAGCTTATCGTAAATAGGAGAAAGTAATAACGTCTTTTGTAAGCTATAAAAAACTTTACTTGAAATGATTCCTTCATACGTGACTCCACGTTCATCAATTACATTATTGTACCTGTTACTTTATGCTTATGACGTATACAACACATCTGTCCAAAGACAAAAAACTGGCAAAGCTAATTGTACAACAAGAACCTTTTA
>DAIQPL010000322.1:3135-4660 GCA_036787395.1 Flavisolibacter sp.
CATCTGTCCAAAGACAAAAAACTGGCAAAGCTAATTGTACAACAAGAACCTTTTACGCTTAAATTTCATAAGAACATTTGTCTCCGACTTTGTGCTTCCATCATGAGCCAGCAGCTTTCTACTAAAGTAGCCAAGGTTATTTATCACCGGTTTCTAGATCTTTATGGCGGACAAGAGCCCACGCCCCAGCAGATAGTAGCCACTCCCTTTGATAAAGTAAGAGCTATTGGCTTAAGCAACGCTAAAACGCAATACGTTTTGAACGTAGCTCAATTTGCCATAGACCATAAACTGGACGACAAAAGTTTAAAAAAAATGAGCGATGAAGAAATTATTGCCTTGCTAACACAAATAAAGGGTGTTGGTAAATGGACGGTGGAAATGCTACTAATGTTTACCTTAGGAAGGCAGGATATTTTTTCAGCAGATGATTACGGTATACAGGTTGCCATGAAAAATATTTATAAGCTGGATGACACTAATAAAAAACAGTTCAAAGAAAGAATGCTGAAGATTTCAAGCAAATGGACTCCGTATAGAACTTATGCTTGTCTTCATTTATGGCACTGGAAGGACAATGCGCCAGCTACGTGACAATTTCAGGATCCGGCTTGCATTTCTTGTAAACAGCTATTATTTTCGCTCCATTCCCACTCATCCTGTGAAATGAATAATCGGTTCTGATTATCTTTTACCACCACCTTTCATCCTTTGGAAATCCGTTAATCTTTATTTTATAATTCGTAAAACGGACCCCTAATGAAAATTGTAAGCCTTAGCAGTTTGGCTTTTGCATGCCTCTGCTTTTTCTCCTGCACAAAAGAAGATTCCCAATTAAAAGAACAAGATGATCAAAGTACTCAATCTGCCGCAAGAGCATCCATTCTTGGTAATGGACAAGGTGTAGGTAACACGGCTGTTGAGCCAGAGCTGACTGTTATCTATAACCCCAACCCTGGCATAGTGAATCAGCCTGTTTTGGTTAGCGGTACATTCACTTCTACTACTGGTGCAGCACTGCCAACTTGTGGTAAATTGCAGCTATTCCAAAAAATTGATGGTCAATGGCAAAGCGTAACACAGGAAAAGGAGATAACTGCAACCGTGCAGGAAGTGAACTTTTCCTTTGTTCCAACTATAGTTGGAATTGATGCTTATGAATTCAAGGTGAATTATGTTTCACAGAATTGCGGAAACTTCAGTAACGCCAGGTCTGTGTCATTCCCCCTAACAGTCATAAGCGATTGCCAGGGGTTGAGTCTCAAAGGCTCTGTCACTGGTGCGCAGCAAGCTGCTGAAGCCGGGCTTTTTGAATTTACAGTGACGTATGTAGTAGATGCTTGTGGAGTAGATTTTGACAAGCTGAAACTACAGGGAGGGTTAACCAATGCTACCGAGATTGTAGCAAGCGGCACCTCAGGACCGGGAGAGTATAGTACGTGGATTTCAGGCGGCAGTACTAACCACATACAAAAATGGGAAGAAAGTACCGCGGGAAGTTCTTTATCCACAGCCAAACGGACCT
>DAIQPL010000083.1:0-14437 GCA_036787395.1 Flavisolibacter sp.
TTAAAAGCTTCTGGTTTGGTGGTGCAGGAAGAAATAAAAAGGAGGAGCAGGGCTGCAATAGGACTAGCAGTTTTAAATTGGGTTGTAGCAGTTTTCATTTTCCTGTTTTTGTACCTTTCATAACCCCAAACTAAAAAGAAAATACTTTCCACAGCAATCACTATCCATCCACCAACGTCGGGATAAGAATAAGCATCAAAATTCAAGAGGGTTTTATGTCCAAACAAGGGAGGTTGATAAGACAGCCCAGGAACTTGTATGGCTGCTTTTGGATCAAGATTGTGTCCGTAATCATATCCCCATTTATAAAAGTCAACCATGGCTGCAACACCACCTAGTACGGTAATAATAAGGTAGGCAAACAATAATTTTCTTTTACCGGTCAGCGCAACAACCAATCCGAATAAAATATAGAAACCAACGATGTAAACAAGAAAGTTGAATTCAGGAAACATTTCAGCTTTAATATGCTTCATGCCGATGTAGTGATTAAGCCCGTTAATGATGTCTACCTGGCCAGTGATCTTGGTCAGCCAAATGTTCATGGTTAATCCCTCGGGATATTGTGGTGCAATTAAAAAGATAAACCACACCGGCAAAAAATAGGTCGCTATCAGGCTCATGGAAGCCACCGCAATAATTATTCTGGAAGTAAGGCTCATCTTATTCATACAATCCCTGTTTGGACTTCCAGGGGCCATTTGACTGACGCCGGAAGTATAGAATTACTATTTCCCCGGAGGTACTAATACCCCATCAACCACATGAATGATGCCATTAGAAGCAGGTATAGAAGCAATGACAGTAGCTGTGTTGTTGATCATCACCTTTCCGTCTTTTTTACTTACAGTGATGTTTCCGCCATTTACCTGGTTGAAAGTTTGGCCGTCCTGCATCATATCTGTTTTTAAACTGCCAACATACACATGGTATTGCAAAATATCCTGCAGCTTTGCTTTGTTTTCTGGTTTCATTAAGTCTTGTACTGTACCTTTTGGTAATTTATCAAAAGCAGCATTGGTTGGTGCAAACACGGTAAAAGGACCGGCATTAGATAAAACATCTACAAGCTCGGCTTGTTTGACCGCAGCAACCAAAGTAGTATGGTCTTTTGAACCCGCTGCTACTTTCACCACATCTTTCGCGGACTCGTCATCTTGTACGCCAGACTGTCCTGCGACAAGTGCGTTTTCATTAGATGGTGCTGTTTGGGTCTTTTCGGTTTGACTATTACATGATGTTATTAAAAGCATTATTGCGAGGAACGAGAAGCTGAATATCTGTTTCATAAAAAGAGTTTTGGAACAGAGCAAGTTTATCCAATAAACTTGCTCTTGAACTTATTTTGGTTTAGAAGAAGAACTACCCTTGGCACTATCCGTTGCAGCAGGCAGGTTAGTACCCGTGCTAAAGGTTAACGCAACATTGCTACCTGGAGGCGAAACCCGCAAATAACCCTGCATTTCCTGGTGCAGTGCAGAGCAGAAGTCTGTGCAATAAAATGGAACAATACCTGCTTTATCTGCTGTATATTTTAAGGTTTGTGTTTCACCCGGCATGATTAATATCTCTGCATTATTAGCGTTTTTGATCGCAAATCCGTGTGGTACATCCCAATCCTGTTCGAGGTTGGTAACGTGGAAGTAAATTTCATCGCCCACTTTTACACCTTCAATATTATCAGGGGTTAAGTGTGAACGGATGGCTGTCATATACACATGCACCTGGTTGCCTTTTCGTTCTACTTTAGTTTGCCCTTCTCCTTTCGCCACAAAAGGATGTGCATTTTCTTCTATTTTATAGATCTTAACACTGTTCTTACTTATTTTGGCAGCGGGGATCGCTTCTGCATAGTGTGGCTCTCCAACAGTCGGGAAATCGAGAATCATTTTCATTTTATCACCACTGATATCATACAGTTGTGCACTTTGTGCCAATTCAGGACCTGTGGGCAGGTAACGGTCTTTGGTAATCTTGTTGTAAGCAATCATATATTTTCCATAAGGCTTTGCGGTGGGTCCGCCCATTACGCTTAAATGGCCGATGGAATAATATGTGGGTACGCGATCCACCACTTTTACATCCTTAATATTCCATTTTACAATCTCAGATGATACAAACATCGAAGTGTAGGCATAACCATTGTTATCAAATTCTGTATGCAAAGGGCCCAAGCCCGGTTTTTGCACTTCACCATGAAGAACAGCTTCATATTTCAAAACCGGGAAACCGTCAAAACTGCCGTCATAAGTTTTATTGGCAATGGCCTGTAATATTTTAGTAAAAGAGAAAACGGGAATCAATGCGGCTAGTTTGCCCGAGCCAACAATATATTCGCCGGTTGGATCCACGTCAGTACCATGAGGTGATTTGGGACAGGGAATGAAATAGATCATATCCGGACAATCTTTTGGATCCAGCAGCAACACTTGTTTTTCAATAGTAGAAGTGGCTGAGTGTGTCTTTTCATTATAAACATTGTGCGCATACTCAACAGGTACCATTTTGCCTTTACCGGCTTTTGCATATGCTTCTGCTTTTTTCCAGTTTACCGCCATAATAAAATCTTTGTCTTTCGCAGAAGCATTTACCTCTAATAAAGTGTTTGCTTTTTCTGAATTGTAGCAGCTAAAGAAAAACCAGTCGTGAGATTTTCCTTTGCCGGCACGTGAAAGGTCAAAGTTGATACCAGGCGTTAATATCTGGAAAGCAATACTCATGTTACCTGAGGAGGAATCAACTTTTATAAAGCTCACTGTTCCTTTAAAGTTTTGCTTATAGGTATTAATAGGAACATCAAGGTTACCCTGGATAGGTACACTAAAACGGGTACCTGCGATGGTATATTCTGTGTTTTCGGTAATAAAAGGAGAGGAGTGGTTACCGGCGCTATTAGGTATTTCAATAATCTCCGCAGTGCGGAATGTTTTCATATCTATGCGGGCAATGCGGGGTGTATTGTTACCATTAGCAAATACCCAGCGGCCATCGTGTTCTCCGTTTGTAGTAGATAAGGCAATGTGGTGAAGATCATCCCAGGGCACTTGTCCATGAGACGTGTTCAACATAGGTCTTGTTTCTTCGCTGTATCCCCAGCCACTTTCAGGGTGGGTAGAAAAAACAGGAATGATGCGTAACAGGCGGCCGGAAGGAATTCCGTAAACGCCTATCTGTCCATTAAAGCCACCGGACACAAAGTCGTAGAACTCATCATATTTACCGGGCGCCACATATACTTTTGAAGCTGCGTCACCACTTATGGCTGCTTCCGCACCTTTAGGTTTACAACTGTAAAAGGCAACAGATGCTATAACGCCTAAAGCTATGATTGATAAAAATTTTGAAGAGATATTCATGATCTTAAATTTATTTGTGATTTATTTTTCACCGTCGTTATGGCGTTGAAATTCCAACACCTTGCGGGCTTCATCTTTTGTTAAGTTTTGATTGGGCATGCGTACCAGGCATTCTTCTAAAAGCTTTTGGGCTTCTGGATCCTGCTCCAACATCATGTCCACATTGGTAATCATGTTCATGATCCATTCAGGCTTTCTTTTTTGGGTAACGCCTTTCCAGCCTGGACCAACGAGCTTTTCATCTGTTAACTTGTGGCAACTTTGGCATTTTACATCATAAATACTTTTTCCTTCAGTCACCCATTGTGCGTTTAAAGGATGTGTAAGTTCAACCTCATCTGCTTTGATTTCAGTACCATGTTCTTCTTTTTGATTTTTCGTTAGTTCCTGCGTATCCAGCGGTTCTTTATTGCTTGGCGTTTTATCGATGCAAGCAAAAAAGCCAAAGGCTGTCAATACGGACAGTGTCATTATCCAAACCGTTCTTTTCATGTTGTAGAAAATTTTGATTGTCAAAAAAGACATGGATGTCTTTAATGACGCAAAGCTATTTTTCGCGTCTTTCGTTATCAGTGATGTCCGTCAGTAATAAAGATGACCTTCGTCATTTTTTTAAACAAAAGGAGGGTATGATGAAACTCAGTTTTTTAGTAGCAGTAGAGGAATACTTTTATTCTTTATAACCCAATCAAAGATACAATGAATAGCTTATTCGTGCCTGCCCTGCAGGCTGCATTGAAACACCCCACTGTTTTCAAACAGTTTGATGAGCTCCAGAGCGGTGAGTCGTTTTTATTAATTAATGATCATGATCCAAAGCCCTTATATTATCAATTGATGTCGGAGAGAGGAAATGTTTTCTCCTGGCAATATGTAGAAGAAGGTCCGCAGTGGTGGCGGGTACAAATCAAAAAAAATAATGTGGCTGGCGAAACAATAGGAGAGATAGCGGCAAAAGATCTTCGCAAGGCGGAGGTGTTCAGAAAGTTTGGGATAGATTTCTGTTGTGGTGGAAAGAAAACACTTAAACAGGCATGTGAGGAAAAAGGCCTTGACCTTGTATTGTTGGAGGAAGCGCTAAATAATACAACAAACACTGCCGGGCCTGCAATGGATTTCAACCGCTGGCAGCCTGATTTTTTGGTCGATTATATTTTTAATCAGCACCATCAATATTATTATAATGAGGCACCGGTAATTAGTGATCTTCTTTCTAAAGTTTTGAGCCGTCACGGTAATCAGCATCCGGAATTACAAGAAATAAATTCTTTATTCATCCAATTAACAGGTGAACTAAATGTTCACTTTTTAAAGGAAGAAAAAATAGTCTTTCCTTTTATAAAAGCATTGATGCAGGGTAACTCAACAGGCGACCTTTCGGTTTTAAATGCACACGCTTCACTAAAAGCGCCTATTCAGATAATGGAATCTGACCATGAAGCTGCTGGAGAAGTTTTGGCAGAAATACAGAAGATTACCAACAATTATACACCACCGGCAGATGCATGTAATAGTTTCCAGTTCCTATACTTTAAGTTGAAAGAGCTGGATGAAGATTTACATCAGCACATACACCTGGAAAACAATATCCTGTTTCCAAAAACATTAGCTCTGGAAAAACAGTTGCGCAAATAATTCCTGTGAAAAGTCTGTATTGTAAAACCTGGCTATTAAAGATGGCTGGGTTTTTACAACGAGCTTTAAGTTATGTTATCTACGTCATGTAAATATGCTTTACGGGCAGCCGTGTAACTGGTGACGCGGTCAAAAGAGTTGGGTAAAGCCGGCATTAAACAAGTGGTGGACAAATTGGGGCGAATGAGCATACAACTGGAAAAATTTTCCAGGTGTTGGCCAAGGAAAAAATCATTGCTTCAATAAAAGGTCCGAATGGCGGTTTCTATATAACGAGAGTGCCAAACCTGTTGCTCTTATTGACATTGTAACTATTATAGATGGTGTACAGTTCTTTTTTGAGTGTGGGCTTGGTTTGAAGGAATGCTCTGAAATTAGGCCTTCTCCCATACATCATACTTATAAGGTGTCCAGGTAAAGAATTTTCACCCGTTACCATACCGGAGTTGGCAAATAATATCACCAGGGCAAGGTCTTTTTAAAACAATAAATAGTTGCAATGAATTTGACAATATACAATGGCGAAATGGAAAATATCTGGTGGTATTATCTCGCGAATAACAAAATGTTTTTCATAAATAATTCGATGGCATATTTTTTATACCATCCTTGTGCAGCATATTAATAATCTAAAACCAATTACTATGGCCAAACATTTAATTATATGTTGTTTAGCTTTGAGCCTCGTAACTGCAGCTTGTAACAACAATGGTGGTGAGGAAAAAGATCCGTCTACAGTTCATCCACCCTCAGAGGCCATACCGGACTCTATGAAGCTGGACAAAGATTCGGTAATCATGCCGGACACTACGTCGGATAATGGATCGCAGGTTGGTAAATCAGACTCTATTCAAAAAAACAAACAGTGATTCTCATTTTTCATGCTTAAACCATTAATTATGAAGCAAAAAAATTTTTTGGCGACTCTGCTCTTATGCGGCGCTTTCTTTGTAAGTTCCTGCAATTCTAATTCTGACAAAGGCAATACTACTGGCGCTACCTCAGACAATGCAGCCACCGGGACCGCAGAAGCGAATAACCCCAAAGGCATCGGGCCGCACCAAAATGTGCAACTCACACATCCGCTGGATGAAAAAATGGTTGCAAGTGGTAAAAACATATATGACGTAAAATGCCAAAGTTGCCACAAGTTAACAGGAGAGAAACTGGTTGGGCCAGGCTGGAAAGGCGTTACAGACAGAAGAACTCCCGAATGGATCATGAATTTTGTAACCAACGTAGAGGAGATGTTGGAAAAAGACACCGCGGCTCAAAATATGCTGGAAGTGTGTTTGGTAAAAATGCCCAACCAGGGTTTGTCTGAGGCTGACGCCAGGTCTGTTCTTGAATTTATGCGCAAGAATGATGGAAAACAATAAACGAAGCATTTAATTTTTTTAGAAACTGCTTTATACTTGTAAAGCAGTTTCTGTTTTATCCCATGGCTTCTTTGCCCATATGCTGTACCAGGCCACTACAATACTTATTGCTCCCACAAAAAGAATGATGCTCGCACACCAGAGCAACCAGTTATAAAGACTGCTATTGGACTGAAAAAGAATCTCCAGGCCCTGAAGCATCAACAACGTTTCGTTGGCTACAATTCCCAATCCGAAAACAAAGAAAGGAGCAACAACTAAATTTCCTTTTTTGGTAAAAAGATGAGATTCAATAAAAGAGCTCAAAAGGTAAAAACTGACAAACGCTAAAAAAACAAGATGTAAAAAGCCAATTATAACGGGCCTGTTTCCATAAATAGCATTGCCTAAGGACGGAAAGATAGTGCCAATATTAAGCAGCATTTTTAAGGCAAATGAAACCGCTGATAACAGCCATAAATTCCTGGCAAGCCGGTAATGAAACAAAGAACTTTTGATTACCGATGTAAGTAATTTTAAAAAAGCTGTAAGGCTTAACAAAATTAAAAGGCAACCCGCTCCGGCTAGAAAATAAAATAAAACACTGTTATGCCATAAGAGCGACAGAAAAAGCGATGGCACTACAGAAAGTACTAGAAAAACAGGAAAGCGATTGGCATGAATGCTGTTGATAATAAAACCGTTTTTTAAACGATTAAAAAGCAACGCAAAAACGGACAGTGTAAAAAAACCATTGTATTGAAAATGGAGGAAGGTATAAATAGAATCACGGTACAATAATGAATTACCTGAACCTGACAATAAAATATAAGATAAACCCAGGGGTCCAATAGCGGAGATAAGAAGGCTGATAATAGCCGAAACAGCAAGTAGCTTTACTTTTTTGTGAAGAGGGCTATTCAGAAGATCTTTTAAAAAAAAGGGTGCCAATACATAGGTAACAACAATATAAAGAGAAGAAAAGAATACGCTAAAGCCCGAATAGCCCTGGAAGGGGAAAAAAAGAGCCATCCCTAAAGAACTGATTTCGATGCCTGCTAACAACCACAGGTAAATTCTTTTTTTAGCACGTTCCGGTCGAAGCAGGTCATAAATAAGAAGGGTAATTAGACTAAGTCCCACCCATCCTCCAAAAGCAAAATGTGAATGTGCACTCAGTAAATACCGGTAATCAATAAAAGGCAAGGGAAAAAGAATTTTACTGCGTAAGCCAAACCCAAAGAAGGCCACAATACATAAATTAACCAGGCACAGGCCAATCCAAAATCTCTTATTCATAATTCCTACGATAGAGTTTTCAGCCGTAAACAATGTTTGCAAATTATTAAATAGTAGTCCAACCAAAGCGCATGATGATAAGTTTCATGGGAATAACTGACATAGGTCATCTTTCTCCGGCGGCAACAAAAATACATTTGATATAGATTGTTATGACGTTTTCTAAATCGTTCGGTTATGCAGTAAGAGGGGTGCTTTATATAGCCATGATGCAAGATGAAAAGCGTTATGTGCAGGTGGAAGAAATTGCTACCCGGCTTGCTGTTCCGAGGCATTTCATGGGAAAGATTTTAAAAAAACTGGGGAAGAGAAACGTGTTGTTGTCTGTAAAAGGTCCTTCCGGAGGTTTTACGGTTAATGAAATTACCCTTCGATTATCCTTGTTGAACCTCATTGATATTACCGACAGTCTGAACTTTTTTAAAACCTGTGTTTTAAATCTTAAAGAATGCAGTGCTGAAAATCCTTGTCCTATGCATTACCAAATAGAACCTGTCAATAGAGAACTGATGACAATCTTATCAAATACCACAATTGCAGACTTATTGAATAATAATAAAACAGAACTGGTTGATAGCATTTCCACCGCTTTAGGAACAGAAAATTTTTTTAACAAAGACAGTAAAGAAAAAAACTACTAAGCGAATTACATGCAAAGCCTACAACAATTTGATAAATCAGTATCTGATATTGTGCGAGCTGATTACCGCACAGCCGACGTGTTTAAGAAATATGGTATCAACTATTGTTGCGGCGGGCAGGTAACATTAGAACAGGCCTGTGAACTCAAAGGAGTTGAACGGGAACTGGTGGTGGCAGACCTGTCAGCAGCATGCAGGATTGTAAGCCTGTCAAATAATTTGCTTTTTGGCGAATGGACAGTCGACTTCCTGGTTGATTATATTCTCAATGTACATCACGCTTATTTAAAACTAATCATTCCTGCATTGGAAATTAACCTGCTTTCCTTTGTTAACGGTCATCAAAAGCAACATCCCGAATTGAGTGAAATTTTAGCAGTTTTCCGGGACCTGGTACACCTGATTTCCCTGCATAGCCAGCATGAAGAGGAAATTATATTCCCCTATATCAAGCAGATCGACAATACTTATCGCCGTAAAGAAAGCTATGGTAATTTGTTTGTACGAACCCTGCGTAAGCCACTCGGTAATTTAGAAACGGAGCATAGGAAGATAGGCGGGCTATTAAGCCGGATAAGAGCCTTAACCAACAACTATCAATTCCCTGAAAACGCGTGCACCAACCACAGGGTGGTTTTTCTCAAACTCCAGGAGTTCGATAATGATCTCGTTCAACACAAACACCTGGAGAATAATATTCTTTTTCCTAAAGCGGTCGAAATTGAAAAAGAATTACTTCAAGGATAATTTCTGCTGTCCTAACTTCATTCTGAATCTCTTTATTTCCGTCATAAGATTATTGGTTTAGTAAAATCTGTTTGAGAATGAAGTTCGATCCCTCTCACATGGCTTCGTTATTTGAAAATGCAACCGAAGGTTTGGTTGTAACCAATAGTAAAGGCGATATTGTTTTAGTAAATCCTTCTGCCTGCCGCATGTTTGGTTATGAAGCGGAGGAATTGGTTGGACAAAAAATTGAGTTACTGATTCCTTCTCAATACCGTAAAAGCCATGTCAAATTGCGGGACGGCTTTTATGAAGATCCTAAAAACCGTGTAATGGGTCATGGCCGGGACCTACGCGGCGAAAAAAAAGGCGGCGAGACATTTCCTGTGGAAGTCAGTTTAAGCACTTATATGCAAAAAAATCACAGGTATGTAATTGCTTTCATCGTTGACATCACGCCCCGAAAAGAAAACGAAAAGAGTATTGAACAGCACCAAAAAAAATTAGAGAAAGTAACGGATGAAATGCGCAGGCTCAATGCAGAATTGGAAGCTAAAGTAGAGGAGCGAACGGTTATTTTAAAAGAAGCACTACAGCGTCTCGAACAATCGCAAAAGGAACTAAGTGAAGCGCTGGATAAGGAAAGGGAACTCAATGAAATTAAAGGCCGCTTTGTGTCTATGGCTTCTCATGAATTCAGAACACCGCTAAGTACAGTGCTTTCTTCGGCTTCCCTACTTTCCAAATATACCAGCTCGGAAGACCAGGATAAACGCAGCCGACATGTTGAAAAAATAAAGGCTTCTGTAAAACACCTGAATGATTTACTTGAAGATTTTCTTTCTTTGGGAAAACTGGATGAAGGCAAGATTGGAACTGTCTTCCACGAGTTTAACTTGCGGGAATTGATCAAGGATACTTGCGACGAAATAAAAGGGTTGGCAAAAACCGGGCAACAGTTTGTTTATGAACACCAGGGCAATGAGGTAATAGAAAGTGATAAAAAGCTAATTAAGAATATCCTCATCAATTTAATAACCAATGCCATTAAGTTTTCTGACGTCAATAAGAATATTTCGGTAAGAAGCGAGGTGAAAGATAATACTACTGTGATCTCTGTAAAAGATGAGGGTATTGGAATTTCCAAAGATGACCAGGAACATTTATTTTCATCGTTCTTCAGGGGAAAAAACGCCATCAACATTCAAGGTACCGGTCTTGGGCTCCATATTGTAAAACGATATTTGGATTTGCTGGGTGGCGATGTATGTCTGAAGAGCGAACTTGGAAAAGGAACAACCGTTACATTTACAATACCTGTAAAACCTTCATAGTATGGAAAAAAGAGTTCTTGTCATTGACGACAATACTGATATAAGGGAAAATACCGCCGAAATTTTGGACCTTGCCGGGTATAAGACTTTTACTGCTGAAAATGGGAAGCGGGGAGTAGAACTTGCCATCAAAGAAAAACCTTCCGTTATTGTCTGCGATATTATGATGCCGGAGCTGGATGGGTATGGTGTTTTGCATTTACTGCGCAAGAATGCCGATACACAAAATATTCCTTTCATTTTCCTGACAGCCAAAACAGAACGCGGTGATTTTAGAAAGGGCATGGAGATGGGAGCTGACGACTACATTACCAAACCGTTTGATGATATAGAACTACTGAATGCAGTTGAGGTGCGGCTTAAAAAGTCGGAAATAATGGAGCATACTTATACGGCTTCTCCGCAAGGGCTTGCACAGTTTTTAAAGGATGTAAAAGGTACAGGCCTAATCCTGAAATTATCGGAGCAATATGAGATAGAAAATTATGATAAAAAACAAATGCTTTACCAGGAAGGGAAACGACCACGTTTTTTATATTACTTAATGAAGGGGAAGGTGAAAGGCTTTAAGGCGCACGAAGATGGAAAAGAATACATTACCAACCTGTATAGCGATGGAGATTTCATAGGATATACAGCACTGATAGAAGACACGAATTATGATGATAGCGCCTCTGTTTTAGAGGATGCAGAAATTATGCAGATTCCAAAGGACGATTTTTTGCAAATGGTTTATGGCGATATCAGTATTGCTTCCAAATTCATTCATATTATTACCCAAAATGTAAAAGAAAAAGAAGAACGTTTGATGAATCTGGCCTATAGTTCCCTGAGAAAGCGTGTAGCAAAAGCTTTGGTGGATATTGTGGGCAAGTTTAATTTAAAAGAGCAAACGAATCCTATTGAAATTTCAAGAGAGGATATTGCACAATATGTAGGAACAGCTACGGAATCGCTGATCCGCACGTTGAGTGATTTTAAAGCAGAAAAACTGATTGATATTAAGAGCGGAAAAATTATTGTGAACAATGTAGAGAAGCTGAAGAACTTACTTTATTAGGCCATCTTCGCTGCTACTATCTAATTTCCTTGCGTCGCACACTTGTACGTTCGATATTTTATTGTACAATAAAGAATTCAGCGAAGGGGCTAACCTTAGCAAGGCGCTGGTCCTGTTGGTGGCAAAAGACGAGAAGAATTGTTTCTGTCAAACGGAGCGTCGCAAGGAACGTTTAACCTGAGCAACAGACGCCGGTAACATAAAGCCCATCTGGTTCCCATACTGATAAAACTCCTGTATACATCTAACAAAGGTCATATTCCACGCCATAAGGTCCTTCTATTTTTGGTAAATGGAAAGTGAAGCAATTAATTCCTTGCTGATCAGAAAGTATAACCAGCCCGTTCCGCGGTACACCAGTTACCCTACGGTCCCTTACTGGAAACAAGGAGTTGATAAAGAACAGTGGAAAGATATTTTTGCTGCAAAGTTCAGCGAACAAAACCATGTAAATGGCATCAGCCTCTATATACACCTGCCTTTCTGCGAATCTTTATGTACTTATTGCGGCTGCAATAAAAAAATTACTACCAATCACAAGGTTGAGGAAGAGTATTTGTTGGCTATTGAAAAGGAATGGTTGCTGTACAGAAAGCTGATGAAGCAAACACCTATCATCCGGGAACTTCACCTGGGCGGAGGTACCCCCACCTTTTTTTCTCCGGTTAACCTGCAACGTCTTTTAAAGATCATTTTAAAATACAGCATCATACATCCCAAGCATGAGTTCAGCATAGAGGGACATCCAAATAATACCACTATCGGGCACTTGAAACTGTTGTACGATGCAGGTTTCCGTCGTATCAGTTATGGTGTGCAGGATAACGACCCGGAAGTACAGCGCATCATTAACCGCATTCAGCCTTTTGAAAATGTAAAACAGGCTACTGAAAATGCCAGGGCCGTTGGATTTACGTCAGTCAACTTTGACCTGATCTATGGTCTTCCTTTACAAACTGTGGAAAGTATAGAGAGAACCATCAACCAGGTAATCGAATTAAAACCCGACCGGATTGCTTTTTACAGTTATGCGCATGTGCCCTGGACAAGCAAAGCACAAAGGCTTTTTGACGAATCACATTTGCCGGCTGCCGAAGAGAAGATATTGTTATACCTGAAGGGAAAGGAATTGCTGATGAAAAATGGTTATATGGATATTGGCATGGACCATTTTGCTTTGCCTACTGATGATTTATATAAGGCAAGAGAAGAAGGCAAGCTACACCGGAATTTTATGGGGTATACAACACAAAACACCGGCTTGCTTTTGGGTCTTGGTGTATCAAGTATAAGCGATGCAGGGAATGCGTTTGCACAGAACGAAAAGACGTTGCATGATTATTATGCTTCTGTCAACGCCGGGAATCTACCGGTTACGAAAGGTTTTATTTTAAGTGAAGAAGATGTTGCTTTCAGAAAATATATTCTGAACATCAGTTGCAAAGGAGAAACAGAGTTTGAAGAAAAGCATTTGCCCCTCCTGGAAAAATATACCTTCCCTAAGCTAAATGATCTTGCCAAAGATAAACTGGTAAACTGGAGCAAACAGGGTATGATGCTTACAGCACAAGGACATTATTTCATCCGCAACATCTGCAGTGCTTTTGACCTGTTCCTGCTAAGAGCAGAACCGCTTAAACAGGTTTTTAGTAAAGCCATATAGCCACGGTTTTTTCCGAGCCGATCGCTCATGATATGCACTATCATCCAGGATCAAAAATCAAACTCTCTCCTGGCGATGTTCCATCGAATACCTGCATAAACTATGGAGGTATTGTCAGGCTTCCCCATCGCACTTTGATTTCGGTAAACAGCATTTATTTCAAAAAACAAATTGGGCTTCCATTCATATGAAAGTAAAAAGGAAGCATAGCCTATTTTATTTTTTACTCCTGAACCTACATAATATCCGTACTCACTGGTACGATAAGGGGCAACATTGGGCAAAAAGATATTGCTTCCATAGCTGACATTGCCCGTGTCTTTTCCCTGCATATAATAAATGGCTTTGGCATGTATGAACCATTTAGGGGCAGGCTGGTATCGTACAATGCCTATTAACTCCTGGAAATTGGCTCCCAAGGGGTGCGCCATTGGTTGGTTGTAATGCGTATAATTGGCTATTGAATCCCTGTGGGAGTAAGTGAAGGGGCGTACGCGGTTGCTTTCTATTTGCAGGTCCAGGTTTTTGACTGAAAAGGCATCAATATATTTTGCGCCTAACTGGTAAGCAAACTTATTGCCCCACCACCCATTCCCGGCTTTCACTTCCGAAAGTTTGAATTCATCCAGCAAAAGCTGGCCATAGAACTGGAATTTGTGGGCCACATTGGCTTTTGCATCCAGGCCGGCAACCGCATTATCATAACTTCCGTTTTGTTGTTCAATAGAACGGTAAAAGATCACCGGGTTCAGATAACTAAATTCAAAATGATCCTCGCGGCCAAAAACCACTCCTTCAAATAAACCAATATTCAGCCATTTGGTAATGGCCATATCAAGGTGGTGCATGGCTGCATATTTCTTAGGAATCAGAACATCGGCGCCCAAACGCTCGGCACTCTGGAGCTCCATAAATAAATTCTGGTAATTGATTTTCCAAATGCGGGTGTTGATTTTAAAAAACAAAGCACTGTTGGAAAAATCACTTAAAAAAAGAGAGCGATAGCCGTTGCCAATAAAGTGCTTATCATAGCCAAAGGCCAGGTCTATAAACCGTGCTATGTTGGTAGTTACATAGCCCCTGGCATCGAAATAGTCATAACCTGTTGTTTTGAATTCTTTGTAAAAGCCTTCCCCGGGAACGGCCTGTCTTTCTTTTTCCCATTGTTGCACATAAAGAGGATCTCTTTCCTGGTTATCGCTTATGTAGGCTGCAAAGCCAATTTTGTCAGCAATACGTCCGCGAAGCACAACGCCTCTTGTATTCAGAAAAATATGCTCATCATTATCTTTTTCTTTTCCAACATAATAATGAAATACAGGATTCACTGCGAAAAAGAAATCCTTAGTATTGACTTCATAAAAA